>JAUSKP010000063.1 GCA_030646555.1 bacterium | reverse complement strand
GTGCCAGGCTTTCCTCAGGCACATGAACTACGAATTAATCCCGACCTACGATACTGCCGGCAGTGTTAAAATGATAAAGGAGAAGGGTATCACCGATGGCGCCGCCATTGCCAGCAGCCGGGCCGCCGAAATCTACGGGATGCAGATTCTGGCCCGGGGCATCGAGGATAACCAAAATAACACCACGCGGTTCTTTATCCTGGGCAAACAGGATTCGCCGCCAACAGGCAACGATAAAACCTCCATCGTTTTTGCTTTGAAGCATCAACCGGGAGCACTCTATGAATTCCTTAAAGAACTGGCTTCCCGAAATATCAACCTGACCAAGATCGAGTCCCGGCCTACAAGGCGCAAACCCTGGGAATATAACTTCTACCTGGACTTCGAGGGGCACCGCGCCGACAAGGTGGCTAAAGAGACTTTAGCTGATTTGGAGAAGATGGCACTGTTTGTCAAGGTGCTGGGTTCTTATCCTAAAGCGAGGTAGCCGTTTTTATTTTTCCAGCATCTGTTTCATCGGTGCCCAGTAGTAATCCCGCCAGCCTTGAGATACGTCTTCATATTGCTCCTCGGGGACTCCGCTCTGGGTAAATGTAAGACGGGTGCCACCTTTAACTTCTTTTAATGAAAAGGTGACCCTGGAATAATTGCCTTCCGGCCAATCAGAGGCATGCCAGGTCTGGACTATTTTCTCATCCGGCACCAGCTCCAGATTGACACCTTCAGCATAGCCGTCATAAGTAGAGAATTTGCCCCCGACCTGCCGGCTGATGGAAGCTTTGCCGCCGGTGAATTGGGCATGTTTTTTAGAATCCATCAAAGCTTCATAAACCTGATGTGGACTGGCTTTAAAGGTCACCGACTGCCTGATAGTCCTGGTTGCCATCTTTCACCTCGCTAGATTCCTGTCACTCTTGTCTACATAGTAACATTTTGCGGTCAGGTTTGCATGGATAAGGCTAATCCAGAAGGCTGGGCTTTTTTGAATAATAATGGATGACATTAGCCTGATAACCGTTATATAATGAATTACGAAGATGCAATATAGAGCGGTTATTAAGAAAAGTGATGGATGGTGGATTAGGTGGCTAATCGATTTACCCGGGGTTAATGCACAGGAGAAAACCAAAAAGAAACTGCTGGAATCCCTGAAAGTCTGTGCTAAAGAGATGATGGAAACACCTTTTGAACCGAGAGAAGAAGAGGAATTGGTAAGGATAGAAGTCTAACCCTCACCCCCGTTAAGGGTAGAAACTAACTGGCTCTAACAAAGCTAAAATTCCCAGCATCCATGAAAAGATTTCGAGGGCTTTTTCATTTTTGCTAACGGATAGTTAACCATGTTTATCGCTTGTTCTCATAATGGTTACTACTTGTGATGTATGAAGGCTAACATCTTCCATGATATCGTCAAAGTTATCGTACTTACCATCGCATGAAAACTTTAATGAATTATATATTGATTTAGTTTCTTCAATAAGAGTCTTTACTTCCTCAAGTGGTAATTCGATATTCGCAACTTCTTCCGAATCATAATGAACTAACCGTCTATTTCGATAACGCCTCAACTTATGTAACAATTCAGTATTTTTGATAATCATTACTTGTATATCTTCGAGACTATCTTGTGTTGCATAAGAGGTTAGTTCTGTGAGGTTATTTCTGGCAGTGATGAGAAGATTATTCAAGCTGACAGTTCTAGGGTCTGTATCGAAGGCTTTGGACAACTGCATAAGTGTGCTCCATAATAGGGCATTACGTGCAGGGGCAAAGAATCCTCTGTATTGCCACCACCATCCTTTATTTTGGTTGAGATTTTGATTCGAATCCTCATACTCTTTAGTAAGTTCTTGCCATACAATAAAATATGAGATACCATCGAGAATTATTTTCCTTAAATGGAAAAGCTGATTTTCAAACTTTGAACGCTCCATCATCTTTTCAAACTCTGAACGCTCCATAATCTTGTAATCTCCCTTTCATTTTTACTATTGATAACATTTCATCAAACCGTTTTGCGGCTACTTCCTGTGGCACTGATTCTACAATATGACTATTATATCGTAAATCTAATAACTAACCTAAAAGTTATTTCTTTCGTCCAACTTGCTCTACAAATAAAACTGGTAAAAACCAAAGAATAAGGTTAAAATAGTCCCAAACCTAGCAAGGATGAACGAATGAAAATAGCTATAATCGGCGGTTCAGGCAAGATGGGACGGTGGTTTGCCCGCTTCTTGTTGCAAGAGGGCCAGCAAGTAATTTTAACCGGCAGAAACGCAAAGAAGCTGCAAGAAGCCAGGGAGCAACTGGGCGTCGAGGTTACCACCAGTTTGCCGGAGGCAGTTAAGAGCGCCGATGCGGTCTTAATATCGGTGCCAATAAATAGCTTTGAGGAGGTGGTCAAGCAGCTCCAACC
>JAUSKP010000042.1 GCA_030646555.1 bacterium | reverse complement strand
GAGGAGAAAAGGCACCATTTCCATAGAAAAACCCCTATCTAAACTGCTCAGAAACCAGTATCCTGACTCCTGAATTCTGACTCCTGAATAGCGTCTATCTGTCTATTTCACCCAACACAATATCAATACTGCCGATGGCAGCAACCGCATCCGCGATCATCTGTCCTTCAATCATCTTTTGCAGCGCGCCGAGGTTAATGAAACAAGGAGGCCTGATCCTCATCCTGAATGGTTTATTGCTCCCGTCGCTGACGATATAAAAACCGAGTTCTCCCTTCGGGGATTCGACGGCTGCATATACATCGCCGCGGGGAGGCTTGAACCCTTCGGCCATGATCTTAAAGTGCCTGATGAGAGCCGCGATATCATTCTGGACATCTTCTTTATCGGGCGCCATCACGGAAAGAGACTTGGCGCGCACAGGACCTTCCGGCAGTTTATCCAGTACCTGCTCGATGATCCTGTTTGACTGTCTCATTTCTATAAGCCTCACGAGATACCTGTCATAGACATCACTGTTCTTACCCAGGGGGACCTCAAAGTCAAACTCATCGTACCCGGAGTAGGGGTGAGCCTTCCTGACATCGTAATAGACACCGGAGGCGCGAAGCACGGGGCCGGTCACCCCGTAATTCAGGGCGTCTTCTCTGGAAAGGAGCGCAACATTCTGTGTCCTCTTCTTCCAGATAATGTTTTCGGTGAGAAGTGTTTCGTACTCGTCCACCATCCCGGGAAAGTCAGCGACAAACTTCCTTGACGGTTCCACAAAGGTATCGGGTATATCTTTGGCAAGCCCGCCAACCCTTATAAAGCTCGGCGTCAATCTGGCGCCTGTGGCCAGTTCCAATATCTCAAGGATCACCTCCCTGTCCCGGAAGGCGTAGAAGAAGACCGTCATCGCCCCGATGTCAAGGGCATGTGTGCCAATCCAGAGGAGGTGCGCCGCTATTCTCTGGAACTCGGCAAACAATACCCTCAGGTATTGCGCCCTTTTGGGTATTTCTATGTCGAGGAGTTTCTCTACGGCGAGACAATAGGAGAGATTATTTGAAAGCGCGTTGGTATAATCAAGCCTGTCGGTAAGGGTAAGAGCCTGATTGTACGTCATGGTTTCCGATAATTTTTCAACTCCCCTGTGAAGATAACCGATGTGTGGGGTCGCCTTGACGATTATTTCCCCGTCAAGCTCGAGAATCAATCTCAACACCCCGTGCGTTGCCGGATGCTGAGGCCCCATATTGATCGTCATATAGCGAGTTTCAGGCATCTAACTCTTCCTCTAACTGCACGGATAGCGGTTCGGCAAAACCATACCCTTCCGTGGGGAAATCTTTTCTCAACGGATAGCCGACAAATTCATCCATCATGAGTATTCGCCTGAGGTCCGGATGGTTACTAAATTTTACGCCGAACATATCGTACACTTCCCTCTCCATCCAGTCCGCGGCCTTCCAGATATCACTTACCGTGTCAATAGCCTCATCTTCACGGATTCTTGCCTTTATCCTTAACCTGTCATTAAACTTTAATGAATATAAAAGGTACACAATCTCAAAACGGGCGGCATCTCCAAGGTAATCAACACCGCAGAGGTCGGTCAGCATGCCGTAAAGCAACTCGCTGCTATCCCGGAGAAAGAACATGATCTCCCGTATTTTGTTCTTATCAACGGTTACACTGACTTCTCCTCTGAATTTCTCGACTTTTACGACAGCGTCGTGAAAGCTTTCTTTTAACTTCTTAACAACCTCATCCGCCCTACTCATTTTTCCCCCACGGCAAACTGAAGAGTCTTCTCTCTCCCAGAGGTTCATGGGCAATCTTTTCCTGAAGCTTTATCAGGCCTTTGAGCAGACTCTCAGGCCTCGGAGGACAACCCGGCACATACACATCCACAGGGAGTATCTGATCCACGCCCTGGACGACGCTGTACGTCTTGAACAAACCGCCGCTTGACGCGCATGATCCATAGGCAATCACCCATTTTGGCTCCGGCATCTGCTCGTAGATCCTCTTCAGGATCGGCGCCATTTTTCTGGTCACTGTCCCGGCGACAATCATCAGGTCCGCCTGCCGTGGAGAAGGCCTGAAAACCTCCGCGCCAAACCGCGCGATATCATAAGTTGCCGAACTGGCAACTATCATCTCAAGAGCGCATCAGGCAAGACCGAAAGTGACGGGCCACAGGGCGTTCTTTCGCCCCCAGTTTACGATTTCCTGCAGAGGCTTCAGCAGGAATTTTTCTTCTAATCCCATTCCAGGGCCCCCTTCTTCCATACATAAACGTAACCGACAAAAAGGATGAACACAAAGATCAACATTTCAATAAAGCCGAATAGTTTAAGGCTCCTTGTCACTACCGCCCAGGGATAGAGGAACATGATTTCGATGTCAAAGATAAGGAAGAGCATCGCGATGATATAGTAGCGGATAGTAATCCTTCTCCGCGTCGGTCCTACGGTCTGCATGCCGCATTCATACGGTGAAAGCTTCGCTATTTTTGATTTTCTTTCCCCGAGAACGTGAGAGGCGCCCACGAAAAGAAGGGCGGCAAGACTTGCGATGATTATCATGATAAGGATGGGAATATATGCGAGCATGGTTAACTCCTAAGCGAAGGATCTGCAGACACAGGCGCGGTTTTCCAGCACATTTTGTTTCCCACATGATTAAGAAAGGCGGGGTTTTGTTACACCGAAACCACTTCTTTTGTCAAGAAAAAAAAGAAAGGAAAATGCAATATGATTATCACCCTATAACCAGTATTTCATTGACACTCAAGACCGCTTGTCTGATACTTCCCCCGTCAAAAAACGATGTCTTATCAATACGCCTACGCCAACTGAATGTCATGCCGGAAGAACTGCTTAGGGCAGTGAGGACGTAGATATGTCGAGCACACGCCTGCCGATCAATATTGATGACCTCTGAACCGGCCATGGCGTTACGAGCCGTTACCGGAACCGCCGAATCGTTGCTGCGACAAATCCTCTTTGCCGTGTACAAAACCGCCGAGGAGGATGATCCGCGACCGGGGCTGGATTATCTCAAGCAGGATATCCCCAGTTACTGGGACCGCCGGCAGACGATCATCGCCTTGCTGAACTATCTTTCCCAGAAGCCCTCCGCGGCGATGGCGCACTGGAAAAAGGATGTCGAGGCGGCCCATCTCCTCCTCGGGGCCGTGGAAGGAGACGGGGTATGATCCATCGCTACTCCTCGCGGCGCACTCTGCAAAGGGGTTACAGTGAATGATCGCGTTTGCTTCTTCCTTGTAGTCAAGCATCCGGTGATTTTGATAGGCCTACATCACTCGATCGGAAATGAATGACAATCACATTTATCGGAACAATGAATATTCCTTGGGTAAATACATCCAGACATAACGCATCGAGGATGTGAGGCGTGCAGGATAGGTATGCCTGAATTGTGCTCAAAAATGCCCTCTTGACGGGTGACTCGACCAAAAGATGAGCTGATTTCTCAAAAGAGCGGCCGCTGTTCCACCTTCCTTTCCCAATCGCATCGCCAGCCCCTGCTTTTCAAACAAAATATCCCTTGACAAGCAAAAATAGCCCCCTATACTTTGACCCCTTGTAAGCAATGTCTTATAAAAGAAACTAAGCAGTCTGGTTGATGCTGAGAATGTATCTTCAGTCAAGCGTGTTACCATGTTATGTATAAGACAATTAAAATAATTAATAGATGACACCCCTTGTATCTTATGATAGTTATATGTTATAAATAAGTCATACGAAAACACGAGTTGTAAGTAATAATTATGGACAACGAAAAAAGAAAAAAAAGAAAAGATCTGATTTCGGCAATTGAGAAGGAAAGAGGCTCCCGGCTTATATGTTATTTAACAAGTGACAGGCAAAATTTGGAAGCGCGTATAGCCAAAGATGCTTTACCGTATATCTACGAACATCTTAAGGTATTCAAGGTATTCGGACGAATAGAAAAAATAGAAAAAATTGATCTTTTTCTTTTCACAAATGGTGGTGATACTCTTGCAGGATTCGGGATTGTTAACAAAATAAGAGAATTCTGTAATCAATTCGGTGTACTCGTTCCATTTAAGGCATTAAGTTGCGGTACGTTGATATGTCTCGGAGCCGACGAGATAATCATGACCGAGATGGGAACGTTATCGCCCATTGATCCGACAATTGGGTCAGAATATAATCCTGTTGGCCGTCCTGGAACTCCTCAAGCTGGACAGCTACTTCCTCTCAGTGTTGAAGATGTTGCTGCTTTTTTAAATTTTGCGAAAAGTACGGCTCAAATTAATAATTTAGAAAATGTTTTTATTAAATTGGCGTCTGAAGTGAATCCTCTCGCACTGGGCAGGGCATTCAGGGCACGTGAACAAATAATTATGCTGGGTAAAAAACTTCTATCGACACATCTTAAAAAATTGGACAGCTCTGAAATAGAGCGCATAGTTAATTACTTGTCCCGTGAACTTGGTAGCCACGATTACGAAATATCGCGAACGGAAGCTAAAGATAAACTCCCAAAAGTAGCAGACGCTTCTGATAAAATATCAGGTTTTATGTGGGAACTTTATCGCACATATCGTGAATTAATGGATTTAGATAATGTTTTCAATCCTGAAATGATATTGGGAACTAATCAACAAATGCAGTATGAGACAGATGTCGCTATCGTAGAATCGACAGCACGATTAGATCATTTCCACCAGGTCTTTGACATGCGCCGTGTCAAAATTCCACAGCCGGGAGGGTTGATTGCAGAAGGAATTCAGCATAAACCCTTAAAAGCAGGCTGGACTCAATTTA
>JAUSKP010000039.1 GCA_030646555.1 bacterium | reverse complement strand
TTAAAAACAACAGAGGGGAACATAGAGATCGCCCTAAACGACAAAGAAACACCAAATACGGTTAATAATTTTGTTACCTTAGCCAAAAAGAAATTTTACGATAACACTATTTTTCATAGAGTCATGAAGGGTTTTATGATTCAGGGCGGTGATCCAGAGGGTACTGGTATGGGTGGTCCAGGATATAAATTTGCCGATGAGCCTTTTTCTGGAGAATATACTCGTGGCACAATAGCTATGGCAAACTCCGGTCCAAATACAAATGGCAGTCAATTCTTTATAATGCACGGAGATGTCCCTCTTCAAAAAAATTATGTAATTTTTGGAAAAGTAATAAAGGGAATTGAGGTGGTGGATAAAATAGCTTTGGCGGCGGTTGTAGCTAATTCTTCCGGTGAGCTATCTCAGCCAGTTAAACCAGTGGTAGTAAATTCGGTGGAAATAATAGAGCAATAAACTTTAAAAATATTTGCAAAAACAGCCTAAATCTATTAGGCTGTTTTTAGTTGTTTTGACATCAAAATATCAAAAAATAACAGGAGGGCTTAATGAGTCTTATAAAATCACTGGGTAATGTATTTGTAGGGCTGAAGGCATACACCAACGTGGATCCTTTAGAACTTGCATCCTTTGCCGCTAAGTATTGCTATGAAGCGCAGCCGCCGAAGTTTGGCGACATGATAGATGTGGAAAAGAGGCTTTTTCTGACGGGTCATCACACTACGCTGGAGCATTTTTATCTCACCTTTGAAATAAATGGCATCAGTGTCGGAGATGTGACTTTAGGATTGCATCTTGCCAGCCCTTTTTATAACTCCGATCAGCGGAGTGGCAGGTTTTGTTCCGAGATGTTTTCTGCTCCGGACATTGATGGAGTAAGGAAATATGTAGGAGATTTTTGGTCAGGAATAGAAAGTCATGATTCTATTTTGGATTATTTCAGGCGCAGCGTTGAGGTTTATAATGCCAATATAGAAAAAGCGACCGAGATAGCCGCAAGGTTTATCAAAGAAGAACGGCCGTTCGCTTCAGAAAAATACATTCAGCAAAATGCACCGAAGATCGCTCGGGAACAATTACGGGTTTTTATGCCCGTGATCTTTCCGACGGGGTTGGTCTATACCATTGATCTCATCACCCTTGTTTCTATGTACAGGACCGCATTTAATCCTGTTATGAAATGGGTGGTAGGGAGAATGGTCGAAGAAATGCTGGTTGTTTTTCCGAAACTGAAGTTTATGTTCCCGGAAGAAGCCGGCGCCGGCGCGAGCTCACTGAAATTAGATTATCGTTCTTCCGGACAGGCCCTGTATAAGCCGGATTTTGAATTGAGGGGGACCATGTCAAATTTTGGCATGGTAATTCCTGAACCTAGAGATATGCATCCCGTGGACACATTGCATTTCCATCCGAAGTTTATGGATAATTCCGTGTTGAATGTAGATTCAACAGTGGAAATATCTTTAGCAACGATGGGCCAAGATCAGCGACACAGACTCATCAGAAGATCGCTTCCTGTGCTTACCGGAAATTTTTATATACCTCCGGTAGTAAGGGAGTTGAAGCTGGAAGGTGCTATGGAAAGCGTGATGGCAAATTGGGATAGCTTGCAGAAAAATCTTCCTGAGAGCCTGTGGTATATTCTGGCGCCGTATGGGGCAATGGTTGCATATTCAAAGAGTGGTTCGGTAAATGCTATTGCCCATGAACAGGCCAAAAGAACCTGTTGGTGTGCCCAGGAAGAGATATATCATCTGAGCCGGCTTCAGAGAAAAACTATTGAGTTTTTTAATCCCAAGAGCGAACTCTTGGAATTTTTCCAGCCTCCCTGTTGGAAAACCGGAAAATGCGCCGAGTGTACTCGGTATTGCGGACGAAATATGAAGGCGTCCGAATATTTTCCGGAAAGAAAAGTATAATAAGAAAAAAATAAAGCCCCCCGATAAGGATCGGGGAGCTTTTTTATTTAACAGCATTTGCCTTTTAAAATGATGGGTCTAAACTATTAGTAGAAGTTTTATAAAAGAATAGGGCTAAACGCTAAAGCGTTGTCCGAGGAGGTAGAGTTATGAAAAATTTCCGCATGGGAATTTTATTGCATTTTTTTCAGCCATACTGGCAGTTTCCACACGTGCTTCAAAAAATAGTAGAGCAGTGCTATCGGCCCATTTTTCATTTTGTGAGAAATTCCGGCTGTGGTTTTGCTTTTACTGCGAATATAAATTATTCGCTTTTTGAACTTCTCAAAAAATATGGCTATGACGATGTTTTAGATGACATTAAATATTGTGTTGAAAACGGACTCATAGAGTTGGTTGGCACAGCGGCTTATCATCCGATAGTTCCGCTTATTCCGATAAAGTGCGCCGGCATGCAGATTACAGAGGATTTTTGTAAAAAGAAATTAATGGGGATTGAGGCCAATTCAAAAGGCTTCTTTTTCCCGGAAATGGCTTTTAGTAAAAGATCCTTGCATCTTCTGAACAAGATGGGATTTAATTGGACGGTAATTGAGGATGTGGCTGTGTTTCCGGATAAAATTCCGTTCGATCATATTTTCAGTTATCACGGCTATTCCGTTTTTTTAAGATCTTCCCATTGGAGCAAATACATATGGGATGAGCATGTGAGTTTTGGAGAATTTTCCAGAAGAGTAGGAAAAGAATTCTCCGGCTGGACCGGCGG
>JAUSKP010000036.1 GCA_030646555.1 bacterium | reverse complement strand
GCAAAACCGGCGTCCAGGCCTGGCTCATTGAAATCGCCCTCCCCGAGATTGAAGCTGAAGCCAACCAGCTATTGGGACGCATGACGGACAACAGGATGCATGTGAAAATTGAAACGCAGCGAGAAACCAAGACAGGAGAGTTACGGGAAACACTGGATATTACAATCTCGGATGAGCTGGGAATGCGGAATTACGAGATGTTCAGCGGTGGGGAAGCCTTCCGCATCAACTTCGCCATCCGCATTGCCCTGTCCAGGCTGCTGGCACGGCGAGCCGGGGCACCGCTGCCGACATTAATCATCGATGAAGGCTTCGGCACCCAGGATGCCACCGGATTGGAAAAGCTCAAAGAGGCGATAACCTCTATCCAAGACGACTTTGAGAAGATAATCGTTATCACTCATGTCGCAGAACTGAGAGACGCCTTCCCCACCCGCATCGATGTCATCAAGACCGCCGAAGGCTCAACTTTTGAAGTAAACTAACTCTATCCTATTATTGGCAAATGCCACTACATATAGTACCATAATCAGCGTGGCAGAAGAGAAGTTAGCCAACAAAGTCCTCACTGATAAAACTCATATTACCGTTGCTGATTGCTAAAGACTTCTTACCGGCAGCCAGCTCTTTCTCGATATCATGTATGTATTGAGCAAACGGCTTCTGATTCGCTTGTTCCACAATGCGCTCCCGCTACTTAAACTTCAATTTATAAGCATTATACTACTTAATGCAGCGGTATAGATAAAGATGTTTTTGGCAAGTAAAAAGGGGACCACTGACAAATTCGCTTAACAATTAGACTGACATTTTACCTTGACAGCAACATGCGGCGGATAAGGAGCGTTTAATAACCGAAGAGTCGATTAAACAGAAACTTCAGGAATTTCAACTGCTACTTCAAGACGGTGATATGAGTGAAGCAGAATATGAAGAGTTGGAAATCATGTTAATGGAAAGGTTAAAAGCAATAAGGGAATACCGTTCTCAAGGAGGTGAATAGATGCCATTGCAAACTACAAGAGGTGAAAGCTCCGGTTTGGCCGATGTTATCGATAGAGTGCTGGATAAGGGACTGGTAATCAACGCAGATATTTGCGTTTCAGTTGCTGGAGTTGAGCTTTTAGGGATTATAATACGCGCTGCCCTGGCTTCCTTTGAGACGGCAGCTAAATATGGGTTGGAATTCCCCAGTGGTACCAATTATGAGACTGCTGCATGGAAACAGGCTCTGGTGGGAAAGGAAGAATGCCCTCAATGCGGAAAGAAAGTGCTCGCAGAAGTGCTTTTGAGCGAGGAATGCCCTTGGTGCGGATGGGTGAGCGCTAAGGCAAAGAAAGTCACTTCCACAGTAATTCCGGCAATTCTTGCGGATTAGCGATCACACAGATGATAAGTGGGTCGGCGTTGCATTAGGCCGTACTATCTTTAAGATTACTCAGTAGTAACAAGGAAGGTAAATAACAGTGGATGTCATCGGTCTTGTTGAAAGAGAAACTGATAAAGAGGGTTTAGCTCAATTTATTCAGAGCCTCGATGAAAAGAGCCGTGCAATACTCTGGTACCTGTGGTGGCACCGGCATGCCGAGATAGCTGAATTAAGGAACCTTTTTGAAAAGTCTGACGACTTCGATGTCTTGTATCGAATAAAAGAGGTTATAAACGGAAAGTCGCAAGAGATTCGAGGCAAACCGATCCTTAGCTTTGAACAATCAAAGGTTGACAACCTGACAGGTGAAAAAATCCTTTTTAGCTGGTGGTTTATGGGCGAAGAAGATGCTGTGACATCTAATGGAGACAAAACATTAGTGGATGTATTCGATGAGAAGGATAGCGTTATCATTATTGCTCAATTACCGACTTCGGTTAATCTTACTGAACCTGATATGCAGTTTAGGAACGGTATATTGAAGGTCAAACTTAAGAAAAATAATCTTTAACAAAACAAACAAAACTCGCGTAGGAATAAGGAATAGGTTCAGACTATGGTTATTAAAATCGATGAGAACAACCTGAAGCAAGGGGTTCTGGGTCTCGTATTAGCTCTTGTTGAGGTAATACGAGATGCTCTAATGATCCAGGCCATCAAAAGGATGGAAAGCGGAATTCTGACCGATGAAGAATGTGAGAGGCTGGGGAAGGCTTTGATGGATTTGGACGTAGCTTTAGAAGAGATAATACGGGAGCAAGGGCTTGCTGATTCAGTCCAGTCAGTAAGAGACGAGTTAGATAAGCTTATAGATGATGTTGTAGATAGAATGATTAATCCCGGGAGATGGGAGGAAGAAACCCATGGAAAAGGAAAATAGCGAAAACAGCAAGATGGAGAATATATTTTACGCTGCCTTGGCTTTGCACGTGGCTGGTAAGTCGCTTAACAAAGAAAACATAAGGGTTGTCCTATATGCGGCAGGGACTCCAGTAAATGAACCGACCCTTGATATTATTGGAGCTTTTATCGAATCCTTGAAGGTTTCTCGCGGCAAGAACGATGGTTGCAGCGACTCTAAAATAATTGAACTATTGACTACAGTGCTCTCCCAGCAGCATGGACCAACTGATGGATTAGAAACACTTCTTAGGGAGTTGAACGGGACCGTTTCTACGGAATCGTACTTTGTAACACAACTGGATGACAATAGAATACCTGAAACCGGAGAATCATCGGAACAACTAAGGTATTCAGAAAAAGCCGAACATTTGCAGGCTGTCAATGGAGATGCAGGAGTTGCCGTCGACAAAGTATCAAGAAAAGAATCAGAAACAATTTCTCAACATAAAGGGCGATATGTATATGGAGTGACTGCCGGTGGAAAAGAAGTTTGTCTGGGTCCGATGGGGATAGACGGAAACGAGGTTTATACTGTTAGTTACCAAGATTTGAGCGCTATTGTACACTGTTGTCCCACTAAACCGTACCAATCTATGAATGACGAAACGGTAAAAAGATGGTTACAAACTCACCAAAGTGTGCTCGATGCAGCTAAAGAACAGTTTGATGTAATTATCCCTCTAGGTTTTGATACTATACTAAAAACAGGAGATGATAATATCTCCGCTGATCAGGTTATCAGGGATTGGCTGAAGAAAGATAGTGATACTTTTCATGCCTTGATAAGTCAGATAGAGGGTAGGGATGAATATGTGGTACAAGTCTCATATAGTCCGTCTGCAATAAGCAAGTATATGTCAGAACCAAGTGAGGAGGTAAAACAAATCAGGGAGGAACTGGTAAAAAAATCGCCTGGAATCGCTTATATCTATAAGCAAAAGCTGGAAAAGGCGATTAAGGCAGATATGGATCAGCTAGCCGATTCGTGGTTTAAGGATTTCTATTATTGTATAAATAAGCACGTTGATAACGTTATAGTCGAAAAAACCAAAAAACTGGGAAATGAGATGGTGATGTTGCTTAATTGTTCTTGTTTAGTGGCTAAAGAAAAGGTTGATAGTCTGGGAGAGGAACTGGAAATAATCAACAACATGGAAGGTTTCTCTGTTCATTTCTCAGGTCCTTGGCCTGCTTATAGTTTTGTGACCAAGAAGCCTATCACTGTCGTTGCTGAGGAAGGATAAAATGGTTCCGACTAGAGACACCCATGCTACATTGGTAGACCTGCTAGACAGAATCTTGGATAAAGGTCTGATACTCGATGCTGACATCATCATTCATGTGGCAGGGGTTCCTCTTCTAGGGGTAAAGCTAAAAGCTGCCCTTGCCGGAATTGACACCATGTTAAAGTATGGCATATGGGAAGACTGGGATGCCGCTCAACGAGCAGTTGCTGTTGGAGGGCAACGTTTTAAATAGAGAAAAGGAGGTAAAGGTTTGAGATGAACGCTCAGGAAGTGATTACAAAGGCGCGCGGGCACATAGTAGCTATGGGTAAAAAGTCTAACGACGGTGTTACCGGTATGTCCAAGAAAGACGATGGATGGACAGTGTCTATGGAGATACTGGAGAGAAAAGGTATCCCCGATACCATGGATATATTGGGACTGTATGAAATTACCATGAATAATGATGGTGATCTCATTAGTTTGGAAAGAAGGAAGCTGCGCAAACGAGGTGATACCGAAGAGAGCTAAAAGAGGAGGAACACAATGAGCTGGAATAAGTGTCCTAGCTGCTTAATAACATGCTTTGGTAATGCTGCCTATTGTCCTAACTGTGGCGAACCCTGGACCATCGTGTGTCCGCAGTGCGGATTAACCTGGCGGTTCTGGGAAGAACACAAATATTGTCCAAAGTGTGGAACAGAGGCTAACAGATTAGGAGTGAGCATAATTAACCAAGAGTAGATTAAATATTATGAGAACAATTTACTTTGTTCCAATGATTCATACACCTTCGGATATGGGCTCTCTGGCTCCGGCTCTATCAGAAAGCAGTGCGGATATTTTAGGAAAAGAACTTTGGAACGAGCATCAGAAAACCGTTTTTCGGTTTTGGGATTCCGTATCTCGGTTCTTTAGCTCTCTACAGGTCTGCAATATTAAGATATACCAAGATGGCCTGGTTGCCGCTGGAGAGGATGGCTTAAAAATCGTCAATGAAGGTATAAGGCAGGGTAGTGTAAATTACGAGATTATCTCTGATCTGCTTCGAAGAGGAGCTATCTTAATGAAGACAGAAGATATCATTTTAGTTCAAAGAGAATATAGCTATATTAAAAAACTAACCTCGGCTAAATCGACTCGTGAAAGGGAGACTACTGCGTTGCGATACAAATTAGCTCAACGTAAATTGCTCGAAGATAGGGACAACTTTATTGCCAGGACGATTGGAAGCACTCTTAAAGAAGATGACACGGCTATCCTATTCATCGGGGCTTATCACGATGTCTTATCCAAATTACCCATCGATGTTCGTACAGTTCAGGTCAAAGAGTTAACCAAAGTCAGAGAATACCACAAATTACTTACCAAAATTAATCTCAAAACGCGAGTTCAATATCAACAACTGGCTGAATATCTGGCATCGCCTGTATTAATTACTGGAACGGATCAGAAATATGGCGTAGAGATGAAACGACAGGTACGGGCAACACCAACTAATACCTTTAACTAGCATGTGCCGGTATCCTTTTGATTTATATAGTCTAATAACGCATCCTGAAGACTTTTAAGGTGGATATAAACGTGATAGGGGAAATTTCAAAACTGTTCAGGGATCGCTTTATTGCCCCTGCAGGTAATTCGGCAATAGAAAATAAGTTAAAAGACTCGGAAGTCAGATACCGGCGCCTTTTTGAAACGGCTCAGGATGCTATCCTGATTCTTGATGGGGATTCTGGAAAGATTATTGATGCTAACCCGTTTGTCAAAGACCTGCTGGCATTTACCCAGGAGGAACTTGTGGGTAAGCATCTCTGGGAAATTGGTGAGTTAAGCGATATTCCTGCAAGCAAACTCTCGTATCAGGAGCTATCCGAGAGTGGTTACAAGCGCTGGGATGATTTACCGCTTGTTACCAGAGACGGGCGTAAAATTTCAGTAGAAGTCGTTGCGAATGCATATCAGGTAGACCACGTGCGGATTATCCAGTGCAATATACGTGATATGACGGTGGCAAATCTGGATACGGAGGCATTGAAGACATTAAACGAAGACCTCAAAGTAGCTCAGCGCTTGACCAAAATCGGCAACTGGAAGTGGATTATAGCAACCAACAAGGTAACCTGGTCTGATGAACTCTGCAGGATTAACGGATGGGATGCTAAAGTTACAGTACCGCCGTTTGGGGAAATGGAACGGTTTTATACACCTGAAAGCTGGAAACAGATGAATGAGCTAGTGACAAAGGCCTTTAACACCGGGGAACCCTATGAAGTCGAATTAACTCAAATACGAACCGACGGGACCGGGATAACAACTTTCTCGCGTGGTGAACCTGACCATGATGCAAACGGCAAGATTGTAAGCCTGCATGGTACGGTTCAAGATATCACCGAACGTAAGAAGACAGAAAAAAGAATTGAGCAATATTCAGAGCACCTTCGGATTTTGCTTGACCTCCACAGAAAGAAAAATGAAGCGGAAAAATCAATATTAAGTTTTATGATAGAGGCCTGTGAAGTATCGCTGAAAAGTAAGTTCGCCTTTATCGGCACAATGAGCCCGGATGAATCCGTAATGACCATCCATAGCTGGTCAAAGGGGACTATGGAGCAGTGTGGTGTCATGGAACAATCTATATATTACCCCGTTGCCGAGTTGGGTCTCTGGGGTGAGGTGATAAGACAGCGGCGTCCCATTATAGTCAATGACTACAACGCGAGTACAGAATATAAAAAGGGATACCCGGAGGGACATGTTCCTATACAACGTTTTCTTAGTATACCCGTTTTCACCGAAGGTAAAATAGTCGCCCTAGCCGCAGTAGCCAACAAAGTATCCGAATACGAAGAGTCTGATGTTAATGTTTTAACCTCGCTGCTTAATGAAATGTGGAATCTTTTGGATAACAAACGTGCATCGCAAGCACTAATGGAATCGGAACAAAGATATAGGACACTGTTTGAAACGGCCGTAGAGGGGATACTTCTTGTCGATTCCGAAACCACTGAATTTAAATATGCCAATCAGGCTATCTGCGAAATGCTGGGGTACACTCACGAAGAATTGATAAAGTTGAGAGTATCGGATATTCACCCTAAAGAATCATTGACGGAAGTACTTGCTGAATTTATGGCACATGTCAGAGGTGAAAAGAACACATCGATACTTGATTGTATAAAAAAAGATGGCGCCGTTTTCTCTGTGGAAATAACTACAGGCAAATCTAAGATCAATGGTAAAGACTCCATAGTCGGTTTCTTCACCGACACCACCCAGCGTAAGAAGCTGCAGGCGCAACTTATGGCACAGGACCGGCTGGTTGCCATCGGACAGCTGGTGTCGGGGGTGGCTCATGAAATCAACAACCCGCTAACCAGCGTCATTGGTTTCTCACAGCTTTTACTCGATAGTGACCTCCCTGGAAATGTTAAAGCTGACTTAAAGATTGTTAATAACGAGGCGAAACGCACGGCTAAAATAGTTAGTAATCTTCTAACCTTTGTCAGGAAGCAAAAGGAAGGGAAAGTGCTGATCGATGTTAATGAGCCAATAAATAGAGTTCTAGAACTTCGTTCCAGCGAGCAGAAGGTAAATAATATTCAGGTGATTACCCGCTTTGCTTCAAACCTGTCTGCGGTAATGGGGAATACCTCCCAGTTACAGCAAGTATTTTTCAATATTGTCATCAATGCTGAATTCTTTATGATTGAAGCACACAAGAAGGGCAATCTGACTATTACCACGGAGCGTACAGGAGATTTTGTCCGCGTCTCCTTTTCCGATGACGGTCCGGGAATAAGTACAGAGAACATGAGTAAACTGTTCACTCCCTTTTTCACCACTAAAGAGGTGGGCAAGGGTACCGGTCTTGGCTTAAGCATCTGTACCGGAATCATTACCGAACACGACGGCAGGATATATGCCCATAGCGAACCGGGGAATGGAGCAACGTTTATCGTGGAATTACCCATCAAGAATACACTAACCAGCTCAGAGGTAAAAGAATGATTAGTGCCAGTAGAAAGCGAATTCTTATCGTTGATGATGAACCAGAAATTTGTGGGCTTTGCAAGAGAGTCTTTACGAAAGAAGGATTTGAGGTGGATGTTGCTTCCAATGGCCGAATAGCCCAAGCGATGATAAGAAAGAGGAAATATGAACTATATCTAATTGATATCAAGATGCCGCTAATGGACGGTAAAGAGCTGTATGAATGGTTTCAGGAGGCATATCCAGACAGTATCGGCAAGGTCGTATTCACTACTGGCAGCGCCTTCAGCGTTGAAACCGAGAGTTTTATACAGAGTTACGGTAGATTTGTCTTACAAAAACCATTTACTAACGAGGAATTGATTTCCACTATTAAAGAAGTTTTGAGGCGTGTGGAATAGTATATATGCAACAGAATTACAGAGTGTTACTTAACAAAGTAGTAGATTATTGGGTAACATTTGCTTGGAATGTAAATTTAGGCAGTATCCACTCTCGTTGACTAATCTATTAGTAATATGATAAGGTTAGCGATGATTATAGGTTTTAGTCGAATCGGTTTCTACGCCAGATAGTGCCCGTAGCAATCTTAACCAAATGGGAGAACACTTGATGGTGAATAAATTTTTACCGATTGTACTGACTCTGCTGCTAATGTTCAGTTTGCCGATAGCAGTCTTCGCCGCATGGTCAACTGACTCGACAGAAAACAACCCCATTTCCACCGATGCCAACGATCAGTATAGCCCTCAGATTATAGCTGATGGCTCGGGTGGAACTATATCCAATACCTCCGGTTTATCAACCCTGATCTACTCCTAGGAAAATGGCCTGAAAAACAAGGTGTTAGTTTATTACGTATAAAAATAGAAGGAATAAAGGATTTTCAAAAGATGAAAGGGATAAAGCGGAACATTTTCACTGTTTTTTTTGCCTTGGTGCTGGCTTTGAGTTTCACCCTGATGCCGGCTACCCCAGCCTACGCGTCGGCAGTTACTGCCACAGGCAGCGGCGACTGGAACTCCACAACTGTCAATGCGCCCTGGCCCGGTGGAGTTGTCCCAGCCGCGACGGACACTGTCGTCATACCGTCACCATTTACTGTTACGCTCCAAGCCGATACGACCATCGCTGGATTGACGGTAGATTCAGGCGGCAAGCTTGCTTTTGGTGTGAACAACATAAACTTCACCGTTAACGGTGACGTGAGCGGCGCTGGCCAGATTCAGCCGGTAGGCGGCGTTATCATTAAACTCACTGGTGATTGGAACTTCAGCGGTACGTACAGCAATCTATTCCTGAATGTGTATTTCACAGGTTCTGGTGATCAAACAATCCCCAGCACCGCCACGGCTACTTGGCGGACCATGAGCAACGCCTTAAAAACCAGTGGCACAATCTTTATCGGCACGACTCCAACTTTAACATTCTCGACGCAGGCGCAACTCTATAATGGCACCGGCGTTTCCTATAACCGAGCTGGAGACCAGCTCGTCCTTCCTGTGGCCTACAACAACCTCACGCTCGCGGGGAGTGGCAACAAGACAACGACCGGCGTATCGCTCGACGGCATTTTTTCCATGGAAGGCACTGCTACCGCGTCCGCCGTCCCAACCTACGGTTCATTGGCCGGCCTGCAATACAACACCGCAACCGCACGCACCGCCAGCATAGAATGGGTCACTCCCTTCGCGGCAACAGGCGGTGTTACCATCGCCAATACTGGAACAATAACCCTGGATGCGGCCAA
>JAUSKP010000034.1 GCA_030646555.1 bacterium | reverse complement strand
TGCGTGTCATCACCCACTTCTTCAACATCAGAAGTCCTAAAACATTTTTGAACCGAAGTGGCATTCTTACTGCCAAAATCTCTCATTGCGTCAGCTTTGCCGACATAATACGGCTTGAATTGCTGCATTCCCGCGGTCGTTAAAAGCACAGACGGGTCATCCGGCAAAAGCGAGGAAGACTTCACTATTGTGTGTCCTCGTTTTTCAAAAAATTTTAGAAACTTATTTCTTATTTCTTTTGAAGTCATCATAATATTTTTATCAAATCTTTATTTAAAACTATCGGCTTCATAGCTACGATCTCATCAATATAATTCATTTGCGGCATCGGATTCAATAAGAATATCTTCTTTCCCAATATATGAGCGAATGCCATTTCAATCAAACTATTTCCGCCAATATAATTTTTTACGCCGTTCCTGTCTTCATTGATTACAAGGATGGCATCTGAATTTTTAATTTCATTGAAATAATCCTTTATCAGATCATGCTTGATCTTATTTTCCGCGGATTCAGAATGCATTTTGTCCGCAGTTCCCAGTTTTGAATATTCTTTGGTAAATTTTGGAAGCACAACTATATGTTTTAAATCCAACAACCCCTGTTCCGCCTCCAACATTTTCTTTGAAAATGTCATACTCCCGCAGATCGTAATTTTCATAAAATTATTCTTCTAAGTTTTCCGGCGCTGACAAAGTTTCCGGTTCAATGCCCGCCGACGTTTCAGTAATTTTCAAAACATCCTTATCTATTTTTCCTAGTTCTTTATAGGCGCTGTTATACATATTTACGGTCGTGCCTAAATGCCCGCCAAGTTTTTTCATATAAGTTTCATAGCTTCCAATATGTTTTCCCAAATTCTCCACCCTCTTTTTAATCTCTTTAGCTGATTCCTCAATTTGAAGCGCTTTTAGACCCTGCAAAATAGTCTGGAAATAAGCCAAAAAGGATGTTGGCGACACAATAACAACCTTTTTATCTTTAAAAGCGTACTGAATTAAATCCTGCGTATTGCTCTTTATAGCGCCAACTTTATTTATCAATAAGTCGTAATAAATTCCTTCAGCAGGAATAAACATAAAAGCAAATTCCATAGTTCCCTCTTCTGGCTTAATATATTTTGAAGTCTCATCAATTCTGTTTTTTAGATCTTGCTTGAAAACTTTTTCAAGCTCGGCGTGCCTGGTCGGATCATTTTCTTCCAAAATTCTATTATAATTTTCCAAACTGAATTTTGAATCAATGGGAACGATCTTATCTTTCACGAAAATAACGGCATCCACAATAGATCCATCTTTAAATTTATATTGCATTTGATATTGTCCCGGCGCCAACACATTTTTCAAAAGAGTTTCTAGAAAATATTCTCCCAGTACGCCGCGTTGTTTTGGATTTTTTAAAATATCCTGCAAATTCTTAAGCTGATCAGCCATACTGAAAACCTGTTTCTGTCCCTCGCCCACTTTTGTGAGTTCTTGTGTAATTTCCCTGATCAACCGATTGCTTTCGGACATTTGCCTTTGCACTGTATCTGACTGTCTTTGCATTGTGTCTGACATCTCTCCCTTGCTCAGATCCAATCTCCTGGTTATTTCATGAAGCTGATTTTGAATAAGCAAAACAGACGAGTCTTCTTTAGGCTCAACTTCTTTTTGTTTTTTTATAAAAATAAAAACTCCGGCAAAGCCGATTATTAAAACCGCCAAAACTATAAATAATAAGATTTCTAAAGACATTACATTTATTATACATTATTGGAAGATAATTTAAAAAAATAAGGAGGGACCCATGTCCCTCCTTTTACAAATCGGGCTGTTATGCCCACTTCGCCGCTTTCCTTTCCTTCTCCTCGAAGGCGGTCTGCTTTTCGGCGCGAGACGCTTCAAGCGACTCAATGCCCTGATGCAGGTTTTTTATCTCCGCTTTCAGTTTGGCGATCTTGTCTTCGCGGTCAGCGATAGCCGCATGATTGTCGGCTGCGCGATTAGCCATGGCGGAATCGCTCTCCGCCGCTTCATCGGCCAGCTGGTCAAGGTCTTCCTCGATGGTGTTTTTGTAGCCGAGAACGCCGAGCAGTACTCCTTTTACCGCATTGCGTTCCCCGTCCGTTTTCACGAACCGTTCGGCCGCTTCCATCTCATTGAGACCGAAGCATTTTTCAGGGCACTGAGACGCCTTGGGCTTCACGAATATGAAAACACCCACTCCGGCAATGACCGCACCGATTATGACTCCTGTTATCATTTTTAACCTCCACTAGTATATTGGGCCATTTAGACCCCCGAAGTACTAGAAATAAAATAACACACTATAACAATTTGTCAAGTTTTTTATTCCAATGTTCTCAAGAACATAAGAATGATTAATCCAACTTAATAGAAAGCACTTTAGACACGCCGTCCTCTTCCATGGTCACGCCATAAAGCACATCTGAAGATTCCATAGTGGCTCTGTTATGGGTCACGATTATAAATTGGGATTTTTTGGAAAAATCTTTTATGAGCTCGGCAAAGCGTTTGGTATTCCTTTCATCCAATGCCGCGTCCACTTCATCCAAAACCAAGAACGGCGGAGGGCTCACGGATATCAAAGCGAACAAAACTGCGATGGAAACCAAGCTTTTTTCTCCTCCGGAAAGCATTTCTAGGCCTTTAATTTTTTTACGCGGTATTACTAGTTCCATTTCAATTCCGGCGGATAATTCGTCTTCTTCCTCCGGCTCTGGTTCTTTTGGAATAGGATTTGATTCATCGGCCAATCCCTCATCCGGCAAAACTTGTTTTTTAACTTCCGGTTTTTCTAAAAGCAATTTGCCT
>JAUSKP010000033.1 GCA_030646555.1 bacterium | reverse complement strand
TAGCTTGTCGACGAAAATAGTATAGGGTGTGTTTGCAATCTAGCTTCAACAAAAAACCATGAAAGCAGTAATTTATACAAGAGTATCAAGCGACGAGCAGGTAAAAGGAACCTCTTTGGAACATCAAGAGGAACTTTGCCGAAAATACTGCAAAGAGAAAGGTCTTGATGTTGACTTAGTTTTTCGTGAGGAAGGCCAAAGTGCAAAAGACTTGAGTCTTCAGAACCGCAAGAAATTACTCGATGCGTTGGAATTCTGTCGCAAGAATAAAGACAAGGTCCAAGCCTTTGTGGTTTTACGTGTAGATCGGTTTGCCAGAAATGCCGATGACCATTTTGCTATTAGAAAAATCCTAGCAACCTATGGAGTAACCCTGCATTCCGTCACCGAGCCAATCGGCAATGAACCGGTGGCCAAGCTTCTTGAGACATTCCTTGCCGGTATCGCCGAGTTTGATAATGCCATAAGAAAACAACGCTGTAGCGACGGCATGCTCGCTCGAATCAACCAAGGTATATATCCGTGGAAGCCACCGATTGGATACAGGTGTATGCAGAACAAAAAACACGGAGAGAAAAAGACCCAGCCTGATCCACCACATGATGAAATATTCCCGATCATCCAGCGAGCCTTGAAAGAATTTGCCAACGGACTGCATTCGCAAAGTGAGCTGGCAAGGAAACTCGATGAGTGGGGTTTGAAAGATTTAACCGGCAAGAAAAGCTCGCCCCAGCTCGTAGCCAGGATGCTCAAAAACTATTTGAAGTATTATGCCGGAATCATCGCCAATCCGTGGACAGGCAAAGATGTGGAGGGTTTGCATACGCCCATGATCACCAAGGACGAGATGTACCAAATTTTGATGATCCTCTCCGGCAAAAAAAGAGTGATGACGAAGTACAACAAATTTAATCCCGACTTCCCGTTACGGAGGACAGTCATGTGCGGATCGTGCTCAAGAGGACTTACCGGAAGCGCACCACGAGGTGGTATGGGAGGCAGATACAACTACTATCACTGCGGAAATAAAATATGCAGTGAGTTTGGAAAGAGCATAAAGAAACTAGAGCTGGAAAAAGAATTCTTTGCCTACCTTGCGCGGATAACACCCAAAGAAGCCTTCTTGAAAGCATTAAAAGAAACCGCCATAGACATGTGGCGATCTAAAGGCCATAGATTTGAGCTCGAAGTAGAAAAATGGAATAAGAAAATGGAGATGCTCGAGGCAAAGAAAAAACGCATCTACGAAATGCGAGAGGACGGGTCCTACACGAAAGAGGAATTCGTGGAGCGCAAGGATGAAGTAGAAAACGAAATGGCCGCTACGAGGATATCATCCAACGAAGCTCGGATCGAACAGTTCGATCTTGAAGGCACGGTCATTTATGCCACAAATTTTATAGCCGACCTTGGCCGACAGTGGTTTGACCTTGTACCACACCTACAGCCGAAGTTCCAGAAACTAGTCTTCCCCGAGGGAATCCCGTATGTGCGAGGAAAAGGATTTGGAACTGCCAAATTAGGCCTAATCTACGAACTAAATCAGCATTCTGCTACTCAAGATTATCGTTTGGTGGACCTAGGGAGAATCGAACTCCCCCCTCCTCGTTGCAAACGAGGCGTTCTACCACTGAACTATAGGCCCGATGAATTAAATACTAAATTAATTTCCCCTAATTTTCAAATAAATAAAAAATCCCTGCAATACAGGGATTAAGCTTGGGGTTTCCCCTCCTGATATCCAGAATGAGTTTGCCGGACAAACTTTCCCAATTTCCAAAATTTATCCAAATTTTCCGCGCCTACATAACTCATTGAAGATTGAAATACGCCGAGCAATTCACGCATCAATTCATTAAGAGAACCGGCGTAGGGAACTTTTCTTGCCACTCCTTCTGCGGGACGAACCTTATCCAAGCTTCCTTCTTTAATTCTATCTAACTGATGTTCTTTGGAAGCTGATCCGCGGAAAACTTTAAATTTTTGGCCCTTTTCCGTTTTAATATTTCCAGGAGATTCATCTACGCCCGCAAGCATTCCGCCAAGCATCACTAAATTTGCTCCGGCAACAATCGCCTTGCTTAAATCAGCTCCAGAACGGATTCCGCCGTCAGAAATAATCGGAATGCCAAATTCTCTTGCCACTGCCGCGCAGGATGCAACGGCAGTAATTTGAGGAATGCCAACGCCAGTCGCTTCCCGAGTTTTACACGCAGAACCCGGACCAATGCCAACTTTCAAACAATCTGCTCCGGCTTTAATCAACATATAAGCTGCTTCCGGAGTATCAATATTGCCAACGACTAATTGGACAGAGGGAAATGCTTTTTTAATTTCTTTAACTGCATCCCGGACCCTCCGGGAATTTCCACGAGCAGTATCCAAAAGGATTACATCAGCGCCAGCCCTTAATAGTTCTTCAGTTTCTTTTAAATAATCTCCATTTAGGCGGATAGAAACGCCAACCATTAATTTTCCTTTCATATCCACGACTGCATTCGGACCGATAGGCTTTTCATTTTTCACGATTTTAACTTGCTGAATTCTTTCTTCTAAATCAGAAAATTGGTGCAAAAATCCCAAGCCTCCCAAGTTTGCAAGCGCAATCGCCATTTTCGCGCCAGTCACATCAGCCATATTGGAAGAAACAATCGGAATATTTAAAGAAATATTTTTAGTAAGCTGGGTCTTAAGATTTTCAATATCAGACCGGCTGTCAATTGTGGAAAAATTATCCTTGATAATCACATCGGAAAAAGTTACCGCGATATCCAGGGGCAAGCCCTTTTTCTTAAAATAATTTTTTACCAGCTTATCTATATCCACCCGAAACCTCTTTTTTATAATCAAAAAACCTTAATAAGCATATTAAAATTTTAGATGTATTGCAAATAAAAAAGCCCGCAAGGGCTTTAAGATTGGTCTTAAGTTAAATTTCCAGTTTTTCGGTAAAAATAGCTTCGCATCACCATTGAATTTTCAGAGCTAAAGGACGGATAATAAAATAAGTATTTATCATGATTGGTAAAAACAAACGGCTCTTTATCCATATAAAGCATTAAATAAAGAATTATTGCTCTGCCGCTCCGGCCGTTGCCATCTACAAAAGGATGTATTCTTTCATATTCATAATGAAAATCCGCAAGAAAAGCTAAATTTTGGATTTCCGGAAATTTTTCCCAGCCATTCTGCCATTCCTGAATTTCTAAAGCTAATTTATCCATTCTGGTTGGAATTTCTGAATAGTGCGGGCATAAACGTCCCCCGACAGTGACGCCGACATTTCTATATTGGCCGATCCATTCTGGCTTCAGCTTTAAATCCGCTCTTTTTAATTCCTGTTCTTTCGTAATAAATCCTTGAACTTTCTTGATATCGCTCTCAGTTAAAAAACGGGTTTTATTTTGAGCTAGCTTTTCCAAATACAAAATTGCTCCCACGTGACCGTTTTTCTTTCTGCTCCGCAATTCTTTTTCCAATAATTTCGGGCTATCCTGAATATTCTCAATTAAATCTGATTCTAAAATAAACCTCTTGAAAAGATCGATTCGATCCATTTAATATATTTAGTTTAAAAAACAACTGATAATATACTACCAGTATTTTCCAAAAAAATCAATAAAAAAATCGCCGATAGAGGCGATTATTAAATTTTTCTATTCGGCGAAGATTTAAAGCAACGGTCAATAAAAAGATCAGTAACACAGCACTTGCCATCTGGTCTTTGCACTAACAGTTTTTCATTTAACCAAAAGAAAGGAAATTTGTTATCAGTTGAAAGCCTCTCTTTCCTGCCGCCATTTTCAGAATAAAACTTTTCAAGATCTTCCTTTCTGAATGATTTCCAACCACCTAATTGCTGGCAAAATCGCACAACATATTGAGCTGCAGACTCCACTTGAGCTTTTCCAAATGCGCTATAAAAATGCCTGCTAACATCAATATCTTCCGGACGAATATGGTATTGAGCAGATTCTGAATCTTCATTAATCGCTCTGACTTCCATCTTAAAATCCTCTTATAATAAACTAAAACAATTGTAAATTAAATTACAATCTAAAGTCAAATAAAAGCAGTGTTTGTTTGAAAATATCCGAACGGAACTGGCTTGGCTCGGCCGTATAAGGCGGACGCACGGAGCAGCTTGGCGGCTATATCAAATCAAAAATCCACCGACTCTAATTCTAATGGCCATTATTCGTTGTCTTCTATCTTAGTGGTGTTTTGATTGCCCTGATTTGAAGAATTTGAATTTTGAGAATTATCTTTCTTACTATCTTTATCTCCCGCCTCCGGCTGTTCCACGGCCTCTTCCGGCTCGTCAGCTTCCTTTGCCTCCTCCGCCTCTACGGCCTCTTGCTCTTCTTTCTGCTCAATTGCTTCTTTTTTCTGATCATCCTTGCTCATTTCTTTTTCTATGTTTTTCTGCTCGTTTTGAAGAGAATTTTCGAGCTGATCTTTTTTCTGTCCAAGCGCGTCAATTTGTCCATCAATATCATTGAGCTGTGCTTCCAATACTGCTATCTGCGCGGTGTCTCCGACACGGCGCGCCTCTTTAAGAAGATTTGTCTTGATTTCTTTGCGTTGGGCTTTGAGTTGCGCTTTCGCGTCTTTAAAAGTTTGCTCCAAAAGTTTATCCCGTACATCAAATTCATCATTGAGTGTTTTGGCGAGAGCGGCAACATCTTTACCGGTTGTTTTTTCCTCATTCACAATCTCCGCGGCATACGCCACATTGGCTTTAAGAAGCGACTCGGCTATCGCAAGTCCTTTTGCGTTAACTCCTTTTTCCTCAATCATAATTTTAATTTCCGAGATACGTTCTCCTGCAAACTCAATCTGGAGTTTGGCTTTTGCTTCGGGATTAAAAGTAAAGAATTGCCGTAAATTTTCGCCCAGACGATCAAGGAAATAGAAAGGGCTTTCGGGAGTGAAACCGGCCGAAGGAAGGTTCACTTGTGTTCCTTGCGCAAAAGCAGTGCCACTCGCAAATGCAAACAGGGCTACTAATGCAAATGTACTGGATATAAATGTTTTTTTCATAATATTTTTTTGGTTAATTTATTTACTGTTTACTTATATCATAGTAGTAATTCGACTAAATTACCACCTATGATTTTGATATCTTCGTATTATTTTACCATATCTTCCATTGGAACGCCCAATGCTTTGGCGATCTTGGCAGCCGTTTGCACGCTTGGCTTTACGACCACATCACTCTCAATTTTGGTAAGGGCAGTGTGCTTTACTCCGGATTTTCTCACTAAGTCGTCTTGGGCCAAGCCAAGCTTATTTCGTACCTTTTTGATATTTGCGCCAACTGCTTCATTTCCTAATTGGCGGAAGGTGGAGGATTCGCCTCTCCCTTCAGTCGAGACCTCATCACTGCGTGATTTCGGCCTTCGGTTCGAATCTATCATCAAAACTTTTCTAACCGCCATAAAGGTGGTAAGAAAATTTGCGGAAGGTGGAGGATTCGAACCTCCGAGGGGATTTCTCCCCAACCGCATTTCGAATGCGGCGCAATAGACCACTATGCGAACCTTCCCTAAAACTCGAGAGCTCGGCTCTTTAGAGGCGAACAATTTGAAAAATTATTTTAGCCCAACCTTAATTTAACAAAAAATCGGGCATTTAGCCAGATTTTTTGTTTTAAGGTTTATAGCTATAAATCTTACTCTTTTTTAGCACCCATGATGCGGAACATCTTGGTGCCGCACTTTGGGCAAACGCCAGTCATCGCCCTTCTTTCTTTTCCGCCCTTGCCTTTCATAGCAACTTCTTTTGGATCAGAAATTTCTCTTTTCTCTTTACACTTTACGCAATATCCTGTTACTGCTTCTGCCATAAATTATTGTTGAAAAATTAATTAAATTCCTCGACCATTAAATTATCCTATAAGTATATCACGCCTATTTAACCTCTAGCAAATAAAAATCCGCCCCTAGAATAGAGCGGATTTTTATTTTAAGAAAGATGTTTAGAGACTAACTTGGTCATCTCAAACATATCGACGACCGCTTTTCCTCCAAAAACTTTTTTCAAATTCGCGTCAGCAACAATATTACGCTTAGCTTTTGGATCTTGAAGATTATTTTTCTTGATGTATACCCAAAGCTTTTTTACCACTTCACTGCGAGGCATTGGACCTTTTCCAACAACTTCAGCTAATTCAGCACTAACTTTCAAAGGCTTCATAAATGCACTATTTGCCATATTTTTAAAAAATTAACTTTATTTTTAGAATCCGGCTAATCGCGACCTTATAAAATCGATTTGCCTGTATTTATAATACTACAACAAACTTACTTACATTCAAAGAAGGGTCGGTAAAGATTTCAGCTCCAAATTTGGAATAGCCAAAATATTTCCCGCTCCAGAATATGCTTGTGCTAGAGGATCAAAAGATAAATAAATTATTAATATCCTGCAAGCCACTTGATATCCCAGGTTTATCTTATTTAAAAGTATTTCGCTGAAATTCATCATCCTCACAATAACGAATTTACGAAATTATTTTAAACTTAATAAACTACCCTTCTTTAAACGTAATATTTATCTATTTGAAAATACTAAATAGAAGTATAACAAATTCTTCTTTAAAAGTGTAAAGGGGTTTAATGTTAATAACTAAAAAGGCGCTATTCGCGCCTTAATTTCCGAATTTCTTGAAAGTCTTATTATTTCTTTTAATTATCTTAAACAAAGCATTAAGAAATTCATCTCTGACTAATGCTTTTTCACTTGTTAAAAAGCGGGTATTAGGACCGCAACATCTTCCTATAACTTTTTTAGCCCCCAAACCTTTTGCAATTTTAACCACTTGCTTTGATAGCTTCCTTTTACATTCGCTGCAGTTCATTCTTTCTTGCTTTTAAATTTCAAAATTGCTATTTTAGATGATACATTTAAAATAGGTTCAAAGTAAATGCCCTCGTAGTTCAACTTGCCCCCACACCAAATCAATACCTCCCCGTAGTTCAATGGATAGAACAAATCCGTCCTAAGGATAAAATGGGAGTTCGATTCTCTCCGGGGAGACAATTTTGGTGTGGGGGTGAAGATAGAACAGGTCCGTCCTAAGGTAGACCTCTATTTTAGTAATAGCTCTAGACGCGTTGTTAGCCAAAATGAAATAGATCAAGAAGTGACGACGATGGTGTATCTTTAGATACTCCGAGGAGGAACGACGATGAGCTATTTCATTTTGGCAACAACCCTTTGGGACGCGCCTATTTTATTACATCGCTTCGTTGCTCGTCGGAAAGGTAGTCGCAGACTACGATTTCCTCCTCGCGC
>JAUSKP010000013.1 GCA_030646555.1 bacterium | reverse complement strand
TGAACATTTTTTTATAACTTCCTCTACGAGAAGTTCTGTTTCCGGCCTTGGCACGAGAACCTGTTTGTTGACTTCAAAAACGAGAGACCAGAACTCCTTTTGACCAATAATGTAGGCAACCGGTTCCCCCTGTTGCCTCCTTGCCACCCAGGACTGGAATACACGAGTTTCTTCGTCTGTCATTAACCTGCCGGGATAAATGAAGAGACTGGGACGGTCAGTTTTTAGGCAGTGAAAAAGGAGCACTTCGGCATCGAGCCGGGGTGTAGGGGTACGACATCCACGCTCAAAACCAATCGTCGTTATGTTCAAGGCAGTCCGGATATCCATGATTTAAAGTTTAAAGTTCAGAGTTCAGAGTTTAAAGCTGATTGCTAATTAACGGATTGTTTCAATATCTCGGTCTGGGAATGGGTTGTTAGGGCGTCGATCATCTCCTGGATGTCTCCGCCAAGAAAGTTCTCCAGGTCGTAACGCGTCAGGCCGATACGGTGATCGGTAACCCTCCCCTGGGGGAAATTGTAGGTCCTGATCCGTTCACTTCTATCACCGGTTCCCACCTGACTTTTTCTTGCTTCTGAGATCTCTTCGTGCTGTTTTCTCACCATCATGTCCAGCAGCCTCGCCCTCAGGATCTTCATGGCTTTTCCCTTGTTTTTAAGCTGGGATTTCTCATCCTGGCAAGTGACCACCAGAGATGTGGGCAGGTGGGTAATCCTTACGGCGGAATCTGTCGTATTGACACTCTGTCCCCCATGACCGCCGGAGTGATAGACATCAATTCTCAATTCATTGGCATCAATATTAACTTCCACCTCTTCCGCTTCCGGAAGGACAGCCACCGTGACCGCAGAGGTATGGATCCGTCCCTGAGCTTCTGTAACGGGAACCCTCTGTACCCGGTGGACGCCGCTTTCATACTTTAGTTTGCTGTAGGCGCCTTTCCCTTCAATGAGGGCGATGATCTCTTTAAAACCTCCCACGCCACCAGCGGGGTTGCTGCTCATTACATCCACTTTCCATCGGTTGAGTTCCGCATATCTTGCATACATCCGGAAGAGATCTCCGGCGAAAAGCCCTGCCTCATCACCACCGGTGCCAGCCCTGATTTCCAGGAGCACGTTCTTATAATCATTGGGGTCCTGTGGTAAAAGGAGAAGCTTTATTTTATTTTCTAAAACAAGAAGATTTTCCTTAAGCAGAGGTATTTCTTCCTTGACGATCTCTTTCAGTTCCTCATCATTTCCCCGCAGGAGATTCTGATCTTCCTCGAGGCGGCATTTTATTTTTTCATATTCCCTGTAAGTTTCCACAATATCACGAAGATCGGAGTGTTCCTTTGCGTATTTCTGGTATATCTGGGGTTTGGTTACGATGGCAGGATCACTTAATTGCCTTTCCAGTTCTTCGTATCTTGTGGCAACATCTTTAAGTCTGGCGAACATAACTTTACATCGTCTCGGATAGCTTGTTATGAGCTGTGAACAGGGGCAAAGTTTGAAGAATTGCCGAGTAATTTTTAGTCTTTAACCCGCAGCCCGCAGCCTTTAACCTCTTTCTTGCACCTTGTTAGCCGCGTACTTCTTATTGAACCGCTCTATCCGGCCGGCGGTGTCAACAAGCTTCTGTTTGCCCGTCATGAAAGGATGGCAGTGAGAACATATCTCCACCTTTATTTCCCCTTTGGTAGATTTGGTCTCAATGACATTTCCACAGACACAGGTAATCTTTGTATCCGTGTATTCTGGATGAATACCTTTTTTCATTGTTCCCCTCCTTTTAAATTACGGCAGCTATTAATTAGTGATTCATGGAATCTAAGAATACCTTATTCGTTTCCGTCTTACGTACCTTATCAATTATAAATTCCATGGCATCCAAAGGGTTCATCTCCTGAAGAAGCCTCCTTAATATCCATATCCTGTTGAGGTTAGCCTTCTGTATCAGGAGTTCTTCCTTTCTGGTACCGGAACGAATGATATCAAAGGCAGGAAAGACCCTTCTGTCGGCAATCTTGCGGTCCAAGTGCAATTCCATGTTTCCTGTACCCTTGAACTCTTCAAAGATGACCTCATCCATTCTGCTTCCCGTGTCAATAAGGGCGGTGGAGATAATGGTCAGGCTGCCTCCGTTTTCGATGTTTCTGGCGGCGCCGAAGAATCGTTTCGGTTTGTGCAGGGCATTGGAATCAACACCACCGGAAAGTATCTTGCCGCTTGGCGGCACTACCGTATTATATGCCCTGGCCAGCCTGGTGATACTGTCAAGAAGGATAACAACATCCCTGTTATGTTCCACGAGACGCTTTGCCTTTTCAAGGACCATTTCGGCAACCTGGACGTGCCGTGTCGCAGGCTCATCAAAGGTGGAGGATATGACCTCCCCGGCTACGTTTCGTTGCATATCGGTTACTTCTTCGGGACGTTCATCAATCAGAAGAACCATCAGGATGACTTCTTTGTGGTTGGTTGTAATGCTGTGGGCAATATCGTGAAGCAGTACCGTTTTACCGGCCCTTGGAGGGGAGACGATCAACCCCCGCTGGCCTTTACCGATAGGGGTAAAAAGGTCCATAACTCGTGTGGATAAATTTTCCGGATCGGCTTCAAGATTCAATTTTTCCTGGGGATAAAGCGGCGTGAGGTTGTCAAAGAGGATTTTATCTCTCGCTATCTCGGGATTTTCAAGATTAACCGCATCCACCTTGAGGAGGGCAAAATATTTTTCTCCTTCCTTAGGTGGTCTTACCTCACCTGAGACCGTGTCACCGGTCCTTAGTGCGAATCTACGTATCTGCGAGGGGGAGATATAGATATCATCAGGGCTGGGTAGGTAGTTATAATCTACCGCACGGAGAAAGCCAAAACCGTCCGGCAGGATTTCCAGAACACCGGCCCCGGAAATTACGCCATTTTTTTCTGCCTGAGCCTGCAAAATAGCGAAGATTAGATCTTGTCTCCTCATCCCGCTGGTGTCGGTGACATTTAATTCTTTGGCCATACTTGTGAGCTTACTGATTGGTTGTCTCTTAATTTCTTCAATATTCATAACTAAAATTCCTTATATTTTTTTCCCACACTCTAATTACATTACGTATGTCATACGCCTCTCTGTTCCAATGGAACCATCATTCCTTAAAGAAAGGAAATGATATTTCACTTAGACACGGAGTCCTGAAAAAGGAGAATGTGGATTAGGATAATGGGTTGTCAATTCGAACTCTAAGATTCCAAAAAGGAAGGATTTAGCCTACGTCTTTCTACTTTCCGTCCCTATTATACTAAACATTTTATCATGTCAAGCATTTTTTAACACCCGCCGAGACCTATAAAATGTCATCCCCACAGTTTTATATTCCTGAAAGCTGATCACTGAAAGCTTACAAAGTTCGCAAGACGTATCCTCTGAGAAAATCACATAAGCCGGCCATATCATCCGGCAGTGGAGACGAAAAGGTCATTTCTGCATTGTTAACGGGATGGGAGAAGGTAATCCGGCTTGCATGCAGCGCTTGTCTTGACATTGTTTTCATCTTTGCTCTGAGAAACGGATCACCGATGGTTCTAAATTTTGTTGAACTGCCGTAGAGCTTGTCTCCCACCACGGGATGGTTCATAGCATTCAAGTGGACCCTGATCTGGTGAGTCCTTCCCGTTTTAGTATCCATGTCGAGGAGGCTTGCTCCTTGGTACGTCTCGGAGACCCGCCAATGCGTGATGGCCTCTTTTCCTCTCCTGCTCGTGGTGGACATCTTCTTTCGGTCCACAGGGTGCCTTCCCACTGGCGCATCAATCAGGCCATGATCTTCTTTCATGGCCCCATACACGATAACTTTGTAACTCTTCCTAACCTGGTGCGTCTTGAACTGGGCGGCAAGTCCACGGTGGGCCTCATCAGATTTGGCTACAATCAGCAGGCCGGAAGTTTCCTTATCCAAGCGGTGAACAATCCCGGGTCTTAAGACTCCACCGATTCCCGAAAGATCATTACAGTGGAAGAGGAGGGCGTTGACCAGGGTGTCCTGATGGTGACCCGGCGCCGGATGGACCACCATTCCGGCCGGTTTGTCAACCACAAGGATGGAGGGGTCTTGATAGACGATATTAATCTGTATTTTCTGGGGACTGGCATGGCAGTCAGCCAAGGCCTTTTTCCAGAGGTGGACGATGTCGCCGTTTCTTAATTTGTAACCGGCCTTTGCCTTTAAACCATTAACCAGTACCAGACCTTCATCTGCCGCCCTCTTGATCTGCGAACGGGAAAGGGTCAACTCCTTCCGGGCGAGAAAGATGTCAAGTCTCAGACCGCTTTCATGGGATGCTGCAATGAAATTATAGCTCTCGCTCATGTGGAAAGGGTAATTTTCAACCCATCTCTGACGAAGGTAAATTCCTCTTCTTCAATTGTTCTCAAATCAAAGAGAATCTGTTCCTCGGCGATTCTTGCTATAATAGGGACATCGAGGCGCCTCAGGCGTTCCTCAAGAGAACTGACCGACATGAATTCCAGTTGAATGGCAAGCAGCATCGTTGGAATCTCGCGGGTGGGAAGAGCCCCCCCTCCGGCCGTAGAGAACCCCTTCTTCAGTGATAAAACCACCCCCTCCAGGCGGGCGTTTTTCAGCATGGTCAGGAGCCTATTTGCCCTCTTTTTAACAGTTGACAAGGGTTCCGTCAAATTCTTTAGAACCCGGAGCCGTTCGACTGCCTTTTGCGGATTCAAATACTGGATCATCGTTGCCTCGAGAGCGGCTAGAGTCAATTTGTCAATTCGTAATGCCCGAGTGAGGGGATTTTTCTTGATTTTCTGGAGGAGGTCCCTTTTCCCGAGGATGATGCCCGCCTGGGGACCTCCGAGCAGTTTATCGCCACTGAAAGAGATCACATCCACTCCCGTTTCCATGACATCGGAGACGGTGGGTTCCCTCTCCAGACCGTAATGATCCAACCCGAGAAAACAACCACTTCCCAGATCATACATTACCGGTACACCATGTTTTTCACCGAGCGCCACCAGTGATGCAAGCCCGGTATCCTCGGTAAAGCCCATGATTTTGAAATTACTGGTGTGGACCTTGAGGATAAGCCCGGCATTTTCCCCGATAGAGTTTTCGTAATCGCTGATGCGGGTTCGATTGGTTGTCCCCACTTCCCTGAGACGCGCCCCACTTTTAGCCATCACTTCCGGTATACGGAACTCACCGCCGATCTCAATGAGTTCTCCTCT
>JAUSKP010000060.1 GCA_030646555.1 bacterium | reverse complement strand
GAAATACCTAAAGCTTCGTTTCGTGCGGAGTTAGGGTAGTGTCGGTGACATGGAAGAAGTCGTAACAAGGCACGCGTAGCGGAAGCTGTGCGTGGATCATTTTATTTAAAATTTTTACTTCGGTAAAAATTAAGAACGATTATTTGTCTTTATGGCAAATATACAAGTGTTGGTCGCGGAGCTTTAAGTCGCGACTCCCAAGATCTTTTTAAAAGATACGGGTAAGGTTGAGATAACTAAAAAGTTTTTAAACTTACTTAACATTGAATTAAATATTAAATTAAAACAAAAAACGCCGGAATGGGCGTTTTTTGTTTTGTTCGCTCCAGCTAATCATTTTTTAGGAAACAGCATATCCGTCAGCTGACGGATTGCTTCTCTCTCGGCGCGAAAGCGCCTCCGAGGCGTTCCTAAAAAATGATTGTCTGTAGCGAACCCAAGAAGAGACAGATGTTAATATATTGTGATATAATTTATTTATATAAATATTAATATATTAAATTCGTACATTCGTATAAATTTGTAATTCGTTGATTATATATGGCAAAGAGAATATTACTTATTGAAGACGATCCGTTTTTGTCTTCGCTTTTAAAAAATCGTTTTATAAAAGAGGGGTTTGATGTGGATTTGGCTCAAACAGGGGATGCCGGCATTAAGGCGCTTAAAGAAAGTAGTCACGACCTAATTCTTTTGGATCTTATTTTGCCGGGCAAGTCCGGATTTGAAGTGATGGAAGAAATAAACGGCGATCCGCTAGCTCCAAAAATTCCTATTTTAATAATTTCCAATTTAGGTCAAGACAGCGATATGGAAAAAGGAAAAGAATTGGGGGCGGTTGGTTATTTGGTGAAAGCTCGCACATCTATTGATTCTTTGATTGGTAAGGCTAAAGAATTTTTAGTCTAAAATATCAATTAATAACGCCTGCCTGCCGGTAGGCAGGAATTAGTATTCACCCTGTTAAATAATTTGCAAAGCAAATTAAAATCTTAGAAAGATTTTATTTAACAGGGCGGGTGAACGAATAAATGAATTTCTCTTGTCATTCCCGCGTCGTGCCTGAGGCAGATCCGCCTCTGGCGGAAAAGCGGGAATCCAGGATAAAAGACTAGATTCCGCATCAAGTGCGGAATGACGGAGTGAAGAGTTTTATAAATAAAGGTTATCAACAATTCGCATTCCCTATATTTCAAAAATAGCGTATAATTATATTTACAATTAAAATTAATAAAAATGAATAAAGTCAACACAAAAAAAGGTTTTACATTAATTGAGCTTTTGATCGTTATCGGTATTTTGGCTATTTTGGCCACAGTCACATTATTAGTATTAAATCCGGCACAGATGTTTGCCCAAGCCAGGGATTCACAGAGAATTTCCGATCTAAACACTATTAAAAGCGCCATTGCTTTATATACTTCTACGGTGACTACTCCCTATCTTTCTGATACTGCGGGCACCAATTGCGCCACTAAGATTTGGGGAACTATTGGAACATCCAGCCCATCTTCAGGCACGATAATTGCTACTAGAGTTTTTGCAGATACTAATAAAACCGCTTTCATCGGCTCACCTGCCACTACGACAGTCGGTATTAATGGATGGGTTCCTGTAGCCTTGGCTGACACAGCCGGAGGTTCTCCGATAAGCTCTCTTCCGCTTGATCCAACAAGCCCAAGCGCAACCACTTTTTCTAATACCAATGCTACCTATGCTTATTTTTATACTTGTAGCACGACTGGATTAGTTTTTGAATTAAACGCTACCTTGGAAAGCACCCGTTATTCAAATGGCGGAACTGATGATAAGGAATCTTCAGATGGAGGAGATAGAACTTGGTTGTATGAAACTGGATCCGCTCTTAATTTGTAGTATAAGAATTAATCTTTCGGCTAGTTTGCAGTTGTGATATAATTTCTAGATGAGGCAAGTTAAAGGATTTACTTTAATTGAACTTTTAATCGTCATAGCTATTTTGGCTATTTTAGCCACAGTGGTTCTTTTGGTTATCAATCCGGTGCAGATGTTTGCGCAGGCCAGAGATTCGCAGAGGATCTATGATATGAATACTTTGAGCAATGCCACGGCTCTTTATCTGACAACAGCTACCAGCCCCGATCTGGATAGTTCGGGAGGTTTTGTTTGTGGCACTAATTTTGGCACGTCAGTAACTGGAGCCTCTGAAAATTTTACTGGTTCGGGTACGATATATTCCGCTTTTACTAGCGTGACAACCGGTTTAGGGTGGGTTCCTGTTGCCTATACTTCGATTACAGGAGGTTCTCCGATCAGCGCTCTGCCTATGGATCCAACCAATACAGTTGCTTCAACATACTACTATACATATGCCTGCGACAATACTAATAAATGGTTTGAGTTTAACGCCAACATGGAAAGCGATAGGTATAGGAACGGCGCTAGCGGCGCTGATGATGTGGAATCAACTGACGGTGGAGACACATCCACTATTTATGAAGTGGGTAATGATCCGGGATTAGACTTATAAACTTATGAACAAAAAATTCCCCGCAATGCGGGGAATTTTGTTATAAGGGGCTTTCTATAAATTTTGGAGTCTTTAATGACGTGCAAAATTTATCTAGAAAACCGTTACCCTGTTAAATCCTGTCTTGCCCTGTTAAATTTTTTGTTTTCAACAAAAGAAAATTTAAAAAATTTTATTTAACAGGGTGAGCAGGAATTTCGCTGAAGCGAAATTATTTAACAGGGTGCTAAGTTTTGCAGCCAATCGGGCTACGTTGTATAATTAAATAAATAAACTTGCCCTCTTGGGCAAAACTTGCATGCAAATACCAGTCCAAAAATTAAAAGAAATTATAGTTGCGGAGAATTTTATTTCTGCCGCCGACTTTGATATTTTAGCCGAGGAGGCGGCCAGACTCGGACACAATGTTTCAGACGTTTTGGTTTCTAAAAGCTTGGTTTCCCCGGAATATTTAGCCGATTTGTTATCGTCTTATTTCGGCGTAGAAAAAGCCAATCTTAATACTAGGATAATTGAGAAAGATATTCTCCAGCTTTTGCCGGAAGAATTGGCCAGGCAGAAAAAAGCCATTGTGTTTGCCAAAGAAGAGAGCGGTGTTTTTGATGTGGCCATGGAAGACCCAAGCGATCTGGCGACCATTGAATTTTTGGAGCAAAACTTGGGCGGCAAAATAAAATCATTTTTAGCTTTAGGGGGAGATCTGAATAAGGGCTTTGCCATGTATGGCAAAGAGATGTCGCAAGATTTTCGCCAGACCATTGAAGAAAATATTAAGGAATCTTTGCGAATGGGAAAGAAGGGCGACGAGGCCGCCACTGAAGTTCCTATTGTCGCCATTGTAGACAATCTGATTTCTTACGCTCTTTCAACCCGCTCATCGGATATTCACTTTGAAATTTTTCAGGATGGAATTTTGGTCCGTTACAGGGTAGACGGCGTGCTTCACGAAATTATGAAGGTGCCGAAAGAAGTTCACTCCGCCATTGTGGCCCGTGTAAAACTTTTAGCAGGATTAAAAATTGACGAACACTATAAACCGCAAGACGGCCGTTTCAGATATAAAATTGGTGGCGGCAAAGATGTGTTGGACGTCAGGGTTTCCATACTCCCGACATATTACGGCGAGAAAGTAGAAATGCGTCTCTTGTCCGCTTCACAAAGACCATTGTCTTTGAAGGAGGTGGGTTTATTTGATGAGGAGGCGGAGATAGTTTTAGAAAATATTAAAAAAAGCTACGGTATGATATTGGTTTGCGGACCTACCGGTTCTGGTAAAACAACTACGCTTTATTCCATTCTCGGGCTTTTGAATAAGCCGGAAGTAAATATAGTTACAATTGAAGACCCTATTGAATACGATATTAAATTTATAAATCAAACCCAAATAAATTCTCAGGCAGGAATTACTTTTGCCGGGGGACTCAGATCTATTTTGAGGCAAGACCCGAATATCATTATGGTCGGTGAAATCCGCGATGCCGAAACGGCTGATATTTCCGTGCAAGCGGCTTTGACCGGTCACTTGGTTCTTTCTTCTTTGCACACCAACGACGCGCCGACAGCGGTGCCAAGACTGATGGATATGCACATAGTTCCATTTTTAGTGGCCGCGGTTATAAATATGGTTTTAGCCCAAAGATTGGTGAGAAGCATTTGTTTGGAATGCATATATTCCGTGGAGCCGAGCAAGGAAATTATTGATGTGATCAGGAGACAATTAAAAGAATTGGGAATTGAAGAAACTTTCAAATTGCCTAAATTAATTTATCATGGAAAGGGCTGTCAGTCTTGCGGAGGAACCGGATATAGAGGCAGAACCGGTATCTTTGAAATTTTAAATATTTCCGAAGATATAAGAAAATCTATTATTAGTCCCGATTTTTCCCTTGATGGTTTGAAAAAAGCGGCCAGAGCTCAGGGCATGATCAGCATGTTTGAACACGGTTTAAGAAAGGTGGAGCGGGGCATGACTACAATTGAGGAAGTATTAAGAGTCATAAGGGAGTAGTTTTGTCTGAAATTTGGATCCGCCTGTTGGCGGAGAACAAATTTTAGCAACAAAACCCTTACCCTGTTAAATAATCCGTCAGTTGACGGATTAAGATTTGAGAATTATAAAAAAAAGATATGCACATAGAAAAATATTTTAAAATGTATCGTGGTAAAATGTTTATAAAGAGTCGCCTCAAATCTTATTTAACAGGGTGCGCACTTTTGCAGCCAATCGGGCTGTGTTAATTAACTAGCCCTCTTGGGCAAAACTGGCATGAAATTTCACTACGTAGCTTCTGATCCGACGGGAAGAATTATTGAGGATAATATTGAGGCTTTAAATTCTTACGATGTTTTGACCCTTTTGGCTAAAAAGGGATTGAGGCCTATTTCCATCAAGGTGGTCAGAAATATTGATGTAAATTTTAAAAAATTTTTTGGCCAGTCAGTCACCATAGAGGATAAAATATTTTTAACTAAATATCTTTCTTTGATGCTTCGCGCAGGCACAGATTTATTCAGGGCCATCACTATTTTGATTCAAGACTTTGAAAAGCCGGTTTTGAAAGCGCTTTTAATTGAAATTGGAAACACGCTTGAAAAAGGGCAGCCATTTTATCTGACTTTTTCCAGATACCCAAGATATTTTTCTAGCGTCTTTGTGAGCTTGATCAAGGCCGGCGAGGTTTCCGGAAATTTGGAAGAAGTTTTTCTTAATCTAAGTAATTCTTTGCAGAAGGACCAGGAACTTTATGGAAGGGTTAAATCAGCATTCGTTTACCCCATCATTCTTATGTCTGTTTCAGCGCTGATCCTTTTGCTTTTAGTAAGTTTTGCTTTGCCTAAAGTGGCGGATGTTTTTTTAAAGTCCGGTTTTAAGGTGCCAACATTTTCTAAAATTGTTTTTACGATAGGTCTTTTTATGAATGATTATAAGATGATTATTTTCCCGGCGCTTTTTGTTTCAGCATTCATTCTTTATTATTTTTTCGCAAAGACAGTTCCGGGCAGACAAATTGTTTCCCGTTTTATAAATAAAACTCCTCTTATAAATAAAGTAATGAAGGAAATGGCCCTGCAGAGATTTGCTTCAACGCTTGCTTCTTTGATGAAGGCAGGTCTTCCAATTTTGGATTCACTGGAAATTACCGCTGACGCGGTGGGATCGGAAGAGCTTAGACAAGCGCTTCTTAGAATTTCCAGAGAAGGAGTTGCTAAGGGACTGACTATTGGCGAGGCCTTTCGTAAAGAGCCGTATTTTCCGATGACTATTACGAACTTGATCGCTGTATCCGAAAAAGCCGGGCACACGGAAGATATTTTAAATACCTTGGCGGATTTTTATGCAACAGAAATTGACGGCAGGGTTAAAAATCTGGTGGCTTTCTTGGAACCAATTTTGCTTTTGGGCATAGGCGTAATCATTGGAACTATTGCTTTGGCTGTTATCGTGCCGGTGTATCAATTGGTCGGGGGAATGTAATTTACTAAGACAATTTCAAATATCAAAGTTCAAATTTCAAATCAAATCCAAAGTTCAAATGTTAAAAATTTGGATTTTGCCTGCCTGCCGGCAGGCAGGGATTTTAGTCATTGATTTGAAATTTGTAATTTATAATTTGGATTTATAGATTAACTTTTTAATTGAAATGTTATATAGTTGATACATATGTTACGTATACAAAATAAGGGCTTCACCCTAATCGAGCTTCTAATAACCTTGGGTATAACAGTTATTTTGGGCAGTGTTGGCACAGCTAATTATTTTAATTATCAATCTTCTGTAGCTACCGAAGCTGCGGCCGCTGAATTAACAGGAACTTTAAGAGATGCTCGCCAAAGAGCCATTTCTCAAGATCAAAGTTCTGCGTGGGGTGTTTATATCAATTCTGTTGCCGATGCTAATGATTACTATGAGCTTTTTTATGGTGATAGTTATGCCGCGGGGACCGTTGTGTCAAGAACCACGTTGTCAACCAGCGTGCAATTTTCAGTTCCGGCTCAGGGCAGTACTTTAGAAATAAATTTTGCAAAATCAACGGGATTGCCTAGCGGCGAATATACTGTTTCGCTTGCTTCTGTAAGAAATAGCTCTATTGCTGAAACTACCACATTTAATACTACTACCGGCGTAATCACTACTGTTTCGGGCGTAGCCAGCGCGCTCACCATTTCTTCTATCACCCCTAATAATGGTTTAAATTCTGGTTCAGTCAATATTTCTAATTTGGCGGGAACTAATTTTCAACAAGGAGCTTCGGTAAAATTAACCAAAACAAGTCAGACTGATATTTCTTGCACCAGCGTTAGCTTTGTGAGCACAATAAAATTAACAGCTACTTGTAATTTAACGAGCGCGGCCGATGGACTATGGAATGTAAAGGTGATTAATCCGGACACTCAAAACGCTACTTTAAGCGACAGTTTTACAATTAGTGGAGCTCCTTCGGCTCCAGTTATTGGCACTGCCACAGCCGGTAATACTCAAGCAACAGTTACTTTCACGGCTCCGGTTTCTGATGGCGGAAGCACGATTACCGGTTATACAGTCACTTCAAGTCCTGCTGGCGGAACAGATTCAAATGCCGGAACCACAG
>JAUSKP010000059.1 GCA_030646555.1 bacterium | reverse complement strand
GGACTGCGTGGCGCCACCGGGGCTGCCCCCAAGGTAATTCGTGATAATGTCGGCATCCCGATTGAGCTGGCCCTGGCTGCGGTGGATAGCCGTCTGCGGCAGGAGGGTATTCGTCACCAGGCTTCGCTCGTCGTTTCGGGTGGCATTAGAAGCAGCAGTGATGTTGCCAAGGCGATTGCCCTGGGCGCTGACGCCGTGTATATCGGCACGGCGGCTCTGGTTGCCCTGGGATGCACCGTCTGCCAGCAATGCCATACCGGCAAGTGCGCCTGGGGCATTGCGACTACTGACCTGGCATTGACAAAGAGAATTAATCCTGATATCGGTGCCCGGCGCCTGGCTAATCTGCTGCGTAGCTGGAGTTTGGAGCTTACAGATATACTGGGTGGCATGGGCCTTAATGCCCTGGAGAGCCTGCGGGGGAATCGTCTGCAATTAAGGGGGGTAGGACTTACCGATACCGAGCTGGAAATTCTGGGAGTAAGGGGGGCTGGACGCTAAAATGACAAGCAATAGTCCCCGCAGTAAGACTGGTCAGGTGCTCAAAATAGATGCCACCGGTATCTTGTATCGCGAACTCAATGCTCAACTCAGGGAAGCCGTTACTAATGGCGTTCGCCGCATCGAGCTACAGAATGTCTACGGACAGAGATACATCGGCACTAACCTGAACATGCCCGTCGAAATTGACATATTCGGCACTCCCGGTAACGACCTGGGAGCATTTATGGACGGTCCCCGAATTACGGTGCATGGTAACGCCCAGGATGGTTGTGGCAATACTATGAACAGCGGGGAAATAATTGTCCACGGCCACGCCGGAGACATTACGGGTTTAGCCGCCAGAGGTGGTAAAATCTTTGTCAGGGAGGATGTCGGATATCGGGCGGGCATTCATATGAAGGAATATGGCGACAAGAAGCCGATACTGGTCATCGGCGGCACCGCTCAGGATTTCGTCGGCGAGTATATGGCCGGTGGCGTCCTGATTCTACTGGGCCTCAATTTAAGTGAAGGGCAACACCACAAGGCGAACTTTATTGCTACCGGTATGCACGGGGGTGTTATGTACCTCAGTGGCAGCGTTGAGAAGCACCAGTTAGGCAAAGAGGTTGGGGTTACGGCACTGGATGAGAAGGACCGCCGCATTTTGCAGCAATACGTCGGCGAATTTGCGGCTCATTTCGGCTACGATGCCGCAGCAATACTCAAACATGAGTTCTCCAAGCTCTCACCGCTCTGGCTCCGACCGTATGGACGGCTCTACGCCTACTAATAGAACACAGGAAACATGATAGGATGAAGCTGACACAATAAGGTAATCATACCAAGGAGGATTTAGCTTGCGACGGTTGCGGGTTGGACTGGCTCAGCTCAATACCACCGTGGGTGATTTCGACGGTAACACGCGCAAAATTCTACAATCTGCTGCTGAAGCTAAGTCCCTGGGCATCGACCTGCTTACCTTTCCCGAACTGGCTATCTGCGGCTACCCCCCAGAGGACCTCCTCTTTAAAACCCAGTTTATTGAAGCCAATCTGCGGTCTCTGGACAAGGTAATCGCTGCCTCCTCAGGACTTACTGTTGTGGTTGGCTTTGTCGATGCCCAGGAAGATATTTACAATGCGGCGGCATTAATCCACGATGGCAAGCTGGTTGACATCTATCACAAAATATATCTACCCAACTACGGCGTCTTTGATGAGAACCGCTATTTTCGAGCCGGTAATAAATGTCCTGTCTATACTATCGCCGGCGCCGGTGTCGGCATCAACATCTGTGAGGACATCTGGTACGAGGCTGGACCAACTACGTCTCAAGCCTACTCCGGCGCCGAGGTCATCGTGAATATCAGCGCCTCACCCTACCATTTCGGTAAGGGCGACGCCAGAGAGAAAATGCTGGGCACCCGCGCCGCGGACAATGTGGCTATCA
>JAUSKP010000049.1 GCA_030646555.1 bacterium | reverse complement strand
GTCAAATTTGGAACATGATTTAAGATTAATCCTAAATCATGTTCCAAATTATAAACTCAATTTATAGACCAAAGAATTGCTTGATCTCTTTTTGTTTTGGTAATTCTTCGGCTTTAAAATAAAGCACGCAATTCTCTAGTGGAACTTGGTAAATAGCGCATACAAAATCCAATTCTTTAATACAATCATATGGGTAAATCCAAATACTTTTTTGTAATTGATACATTCCTAATTCTCTAATTTTAATTCTAAAGGCATCACTAGCTTTTCTTAAACTCTGGGGAATGTCATAAATAATTACCCTCCACTTTCCGTCCCATCTTTTTGGTTTTTCTATTTTCAAATTTTCTAACTCATACTGCAAAATTATTTTTTTACCGTTTTCTGTTAAACAAACTTTTATAGATCCATCTTTTAATTCTTGAATATCTATCAGCTTCTTCTTTTTAAGATCCGTGATAGCCCTGACACGTTTTTTATTTCTTTCCTTAAAATACTTTTTTACTATGTATCTAAGAAAATAAGGCGAGGTCAGCGCTGGTAAAACTAAAATTCCGATTTCAGCAATCTTTAAAAGCGTTTCTTTGGTGATATTGTTTTTTACTAAAAATCCCCTGGTCATATGTTTTATAAATCAAATTAATAACTGTAATATTATACTTTACTTACTTAAAAAGAGGAACATAAAATAGGATTAATCCTATTTTATGTTCCAAATTAAATTACTTTAAATTACTGAGATATAATTTATTTCGAAAATTTTTTGAGGATGGCAAAGTCTTTTTTAAGTTCATCTTTAGTAAGAGCGTTATAAATGGCAACCGCCGGATGGTAGAACGGAATAATCTTTATTTCTCTAGCTTCTCCTCCCGAGGCGGATCCGCCTTCGGCGGAAAAAACTTTTCCGTGAATTTTACTGATAAGATCCAGTTTATCGTCTAGCCCAAACTTTTTCATAATATACACCATAGAAAATCTGCCCAAAGTAGCTATAACTTTCGGGCGGATAATATCTATCTGCCTATCCAAATACCGCGAATACGATTCTATTTCTTCCGGCAAAGGATCGCGGTTGCCCGGAGGCCTGTCCTTAACAATATTGGTGATATAGACATCCTCGCGCTTAATACCGACGTGCGCCAAAAGCTCATCCAAAAATTTACCCGACGCTCCGCAAAAAGGCCGGCCCGTTGCCGCCTCATTTTTTCCCGGCGCTTCGCCGATGAACATTATTTTAGCGGAGTGGCTTCCCTCGCCTATCACCGGAAAATTCTTATTTTTTATCCTATCTTTATAAAGAGGAAGTTTTTTATTATTTAAAATTTCCTTCTCTATTTTTCGCATCAACTTTCCCTTTTCTTCTTTATTCATATTATTTTACATTATACTGGATTGCCACGTCGCGGACTCCTCGCAATGACAATCTTACGACATCTGATGTCGTAAGATAACATAGCAATAAAAACTATTCCAAATGGATATTTTGATGGAATTGTTTAAAGCGCTCAGCAAGCAAAGGATTCTTGGAAAAATCAGGGTCGTTGGATAATAATTCTTCAGCAGAAGATTTAGCGGCTTTTACTAATTCAATATTTTTCAAAGCATCCATAGCAATATCGGGAAGCCCAGTTTGCTCCTTGCCCATGAACTGACCCGGGCCGCGAAGCTGCAGATCTTTTTCAGCTAATTCAAAACCATTTTTTGCGGTCAAAAGAGAATCAAGGCGGTATTGAGTGGATTCGGAATCGGAATCGGTGAAAAGCAAACAATAAGACTGGTGCTCGCTTCGTCCTACCCTGCCCCTAAACTGATAAAGCTGGGCCAAGCCGAATCTGTCCGCGCCCTCTATCATCATAATGCTGGCATTAGGCACATCTACACCCACCTCAATCACCGAAGTGGAAACTAAGATATCATATTTTTTATCCTGAAAATCTTTCATAATATTTTCTTTCTCTGTGTTCTTTAATTTTCCGTGGAGCATAGCAATCTTCAGGTCCGGAAAAATATTCTTGGACAATCTTTCAAATTCTTCCTTAACCGACTTCAGATCTAATAATTTTTGCTGAGACTCGGTCAAAACTTTTCTTTCTTCTTCATCTTTAGTGCCCGGCTCAATACGCGGACAAATGACAAAAGCCTGCCTGCCTTTTAGAATTTGTTCTCTTATAAAACCGTAGGCGTCCGAACGCTTGCTTGGCGAAACCACTTTGGTAATGATAGATTTTCTGCCAGCCGGAAGTTCATTGATAATAGACAGATCCAAATCGCCGAAAATAGTGAGCGCCAAAGTTCTTGGAATAGGCGTAGCCGACATAGAAAGAAGATGCGGAATTAAAACTTTAGAATTTTTCTCAGACCTCAAAAGAGCTGCGCGCTGTTCCACTCCGAAACGATGCTGTTCATCTACAATCACCAATGCCAGATTTTTAAATTTGACCGTTTTTTGGATGATGGCGTGCGTGCCGATAATTATTTTTATCTCCCCGTTTTCTATTTTTTCATTCAAACTTTTCTTGCCTTTTGATCCCCCGGTCAATATTTCTATTTCTTTCTCTCTCCCTTCGGGAGATCTGCCGGAGGCAGAAAAATATTCCTTGAACAACTTTGTAATGGTCCTGTAATGCTGTTGGGCCAACACTTCGGTCGGAGCCAGAATAGCCGTCTGCTGGCCGTTCTTAGCGGCTAATATAGCAGCTATGGCGGCAATAACAGTCTTGCCTGATCCGACATCACCCTGAAGCAATCTATTCATCGGCCTCGGCCTCTGAATATCGGAAAGCACCTCATGCAAAACTTCCTTTTGGGACCCAGTCAGAACAAAGGGCAGCTCCGCAAGCAGCTTGCTTAAAAATTCCTGGTCTGCCGGAATAATCTCGCTTTTTTCCTGCGCCAATTGGGATTTTAATTTCAAATTATTGAGCTGGAGTAAAAAAAGATTTTCAAAAGCAAATCTTTTCTTTGCAATCTCGGCATCTATCGCGCGCAAAGGAAAATGGATCTTCTTAAGAGCCGAATTGATATCCGGCAAAACATTTTTAGTTAAAATTTCTTTCGGCAAAAAATCCGCAATAACAGGAATTGAAGTAAGTATGGGTTTTAAAATATACCTTAAAAGCTTTGAACTGACGCCTCGGGTTTCCGGATAAACAGGAATTAAACCCGCCGTGTGTCTAGGCCCGCTACTAGCGCTAGAAATTCCATAGCTGGAAGTAATTTCATAAACGGGGTTGCTTAGATATAAATCCTTTTTGGATTCAATAATTTTTCCGGCAAAATTTGCCCGCGTGCCGGGTTTTAATATTTTTAATAAATATGCTTGGTTGAACCACAAAGCCCTGACTCCGCCGGTATCATCAACAATGATAGCTTCAACTAAAACAAGCTTTTGCCTGAAAGTGCGGCGCAGGCCTATTTTTTTAACCGTACCCTGAATAGTGGCCGGCTGATTGGGCTTAAGTTCCGCTATCGGAATTACTTTTGAAAAATCATCATACCTGAAAGGAAAGTGCCAAAGCAAATCTTTAACAGTCTTAATGTTGAGCTTGGCAAGCTTTGGAATAAACTTCGGTCCAATACCGTCTATTTTTACCAATTCGGTATTCAGGTCCATCCTATTAGAGACGAGTCGCAGAAGCGACCATAATTATGCCGACTACGCTATTTAAAATGTTTGGTGTAATTTTTAACATATCACCTTTATTTAAGTATCGATCGTCTCTAACAGGATAAATAGTCTTTAAATTGTCTATATTATATCAAAATATCAATTAATTCAAAAGCTGGAATTTATAATTTTGAATTAATAAAAAGAGGAACACGTTTTAGGATTAATCTTGAATCGTGTTCCAAATTTGACATAGATAAATAAGTTTAATAAGTGGAATAGGAAGAATAAGCAAAATAAGGGGAGTAGAAATAATAAAAAAGGTCTGGATCCCGGCTCAAGGGCCGGGATGACAGAAAAAGAGATTGCCACGCCCCGCTTAGTGGGGCTCGCAATGACGGACTGGATTCCCTGCCTGCCGGTAGGCAGGCAAATCAAGTTTGGAATGACAGAAATTAACAATCCCTGATGTCCGCAGAACAGATAATATTTGGAACATAATGACAGAGGAATTGAAGACGTCAATAAAAAATTCCCCGAAAGGGGAATTTTTTATCAAAATCTTTCTTATTGCTGAGCTTTCAATAATTCCATTTGCTGGCTAAGAAGCATTAAGAGTTGAGCTTGCAATGCCTGAAGCTGTGTCTGCAAGACTTCAATTTGAGCAGAAGAAGCTTGAGTTGAAGCAGTGGCAGCGGGAGTTGAAACTGGAGCTGCGACAGAGGCATTAAGTTTTGCTCGAGTGGCAGGACCAACATTGCCTAATTGATCAATGCCATTAGCGGCTTGATATTTTTTAACAGCAGATTGGGTTAAAGATCCGAAGGTGCCGTAAGCCGCGCCTGATGGCATGGCAAGATATCCTTTTGCCACCAAAACTTTTTGTAATTCAGAAACATCGGTTCCTTTTGATCCGAGTTTCAAAGGAGTTGCAAAAACATGGCCAGTAGTCACACCGCTAGTTGCGGCAACAGCTACCGATGAAGCTTGAGCTGGAAGTTGAACCGCGGCTGCAGCTGAAGCAGTAGTTGCGGTCTGACTGAATATAGTGGCGTTAGGATTATTTGATCCGCCCGAACCACCGCCACCAGACGTACTACCTGTTACTGCGGCAGCTGTAGTAGTGCCATCACAAGTTTCAGTTGTTGACGGAGTAATCGTCGCATCAGCGGCGGCCTCGCTAGCGCTAGATGCCGCAAAAGATACATATGAACTACCCGTACAATGTGTTGCGGCAGTTATGCCAGTACCAACGCTGTAAGAAAACTTCCTTTTATCCGCAGACGTCACGCTAAATGTGGCGCCAGGAGATAAAGTCACGGTAAAATTACTATCGGCCACCGATAAAGAATCTATTATCTTGGCGGTACCGGAAACAACCAGTGTGTAACTGCTCACCGAAATTTCAACATTAGGATCAATAGTTACTTCATTGGCAGCTAAAACCGGAAGTGTCCCAGACACCAACATCAACCCGACTGTAATTGATAGGTATTTTTTCATAATTAAGAAAATTAAATCGAATTAATTAATGCCAAAGAAATTGAATGAATGCGCGCCTACAGCTTCTCCGGTTATCATACCAGTATTCAGAAATCTTAGATTGATCTTGCTGGCAACGCTACTGGAAGCCGCCTCAATTACGAAGTTTGTCGGTAAAGAACCAGTGGCCGTAACCCAAACCTTAGAACCAGCAGGAAGAGTGATAGAAGTATTACAATCTGCATATGCCGTAGAGGAAGCAGTAACTGTTAAGGCAGTCATACTGCAAAAACCCGTATATAATCCATTTAATGCTGTACCGCCTGCGCCAACAGTCAAACTGCTCTGCGTGGAAATTGCTCCGGCAGAAGTAGTTGTAGCATTGCCATTTACCCAAAGAGCTCCGGCAATAGAAGAATTGCCAGTTGTTGTAGCATTAACCATTGTGGTTAAACCAGTGACACCCAAAGTTCCAGCGATTGTTGTATTGCCAGTAGTGTCAGCTACTATAAATGCCGTGGAATCAACAGTTAATCCACCATTAGCTGCGACTGCGCCGGTTAATGTAGATGCACCTGTGACCGCCAGGGTACCTCCCGTAGTTATACTAGTACTGATAGATGTCGCAGCTTGAGTTAAAAGCGCAACACTTAAAACCGACAAGACGACTGAGAGAACGATAGATAAAAATTTTGAATTTTTCATATCTAATTAATTTTAATTTACTTATTTTTTTAATTTTTATTTCCGCCGACTGGCGGATAAGTTTTCGACGTTATTTATTTTTTATATAAGCTTTTTAAGTATACACCAAATTTATCCATGGTGAAAAGAGGGGTGTTAATAAGTATGCGGAAGACTGGATTCCCGCTTTCGCGGGAATGACAAAAAAATAGATTGCTTCCACCTTCGCCAAGGCTACGGCGGACAAGTCGGCGATGCCCGTAATGATAGGGAGAGACTTATTTCATACTTCCGGAGCGGATCTGATCTATATAATCTTTTGCGCTCTTTTCAAATGACGGATCTATGACGGCCGCTTCTTCCAAAACCCTAATCGCTTCTTCTTTTTGGCCATTCACAAGATAGGCGCCAGCCAAGCTTTTTCTATAATCAATATTATCTTTATTTCCATCCACATACGCCTGCCACACGCCGATCAAACGAGGATAATTTTTAGATTTATAATAAACTTTCACCAAAAATTCATCGGCGACATCAACCGCGCCAAAACCTTTTAATAAAATCTCGTCCGCTTTATCTTGCCGGCCATTCATAACATACATGCCCGCCAAATAGACCTTGGCGGTATAAAATTCAGGATCTGAATTATAAGCTTTTTCTAAAACTGAAAGAGCTGATACATAGTCTTCTTTGGCCATATATGAATCGGCTAAAGAAAATAATATATCCTGCTTTTGAGGAGAAAACTTTAAAGCGTCTTGATAATTTTCAATTGCCTTATCAATTTGGCCTATCTTGCTATAAATAATTCCCAAATAAATTGATGGCCTTGGATCTAAAGTATTTTCCGCCCGATCTTGTTCTATTTCTTTAACGGCCCTGACTAAAAGCTGGGATTTTTGATTATCATCAAGCTTATTGGAAGCTACCGCAATATTAGTTACGAAATTTGCAAATTGCGATCTAGCCTCGCTCTTTCCCAAAAAAGTATTAATTGATAAAGACTTCAAAAATAAATTAGCTGTTTCAGCCACGTCCCCTTGAGCATTTTTCTTTAAGGCATCTAA
>JAUSKP010000045.1 GCA_030646555.1 bacterium | reverse complement strand
TTCGCTATTATTGGGGCTGTGATCGTAGCCAGCCCTCTTCCGGATGAGATCGGTTTAGCTTTAATGGGCATAACAAAAATGAGGACTTTATATTTCGTCCCCATTTCATATTTTCTAAACTCTATTGGAATTTTTGTTTTGGCCCTGATAGGAAAAGCTATTTAATTAAGCTGTCCTAATTAAACATTTTCTACTTCAGACATAACAATGTCGTGTACCTTTTTATCAAAAAGAATTCTATGATGTCCGTGCATATTAACTTCAATGTTTTTTGCGCCCTCTAATCTACAGCTGGACTCGGGCCAAACATGATTATCAAATACGCCAAAAATAGAAACTATCTTATGATTGAATTCTTTTCTTTCGGTTAATTCCCTAATAATTTGGCTATGTGGTGAAAGCTCTTTAAAAATTTTGTGGGGAACAAACTTTACCGCATGAGATCCGCCGAAAGGCGAGGCAATAGCAATCACCTTCTTTATTTTTTCATCTTTATTATGAAAATTTAGTATGTGTTTACCGATAAGACCTCCCTTGCTGTGAGCGATAATAACCACATCGCCCAATTTTTCCTTATCAATAAATTCCCTGACTGATTCGGCTGTGTGATGTATTTCTTTTATATTATAGCCAAGATGCTCCAGAACATAGATCGGATGCCCCTTAAGAGACAGTGGATCAGCAATAGCTTTTAAAAAATGCCATTTTTCAAGAATTCCTGGGATAAGAATTATCGGTTTTTTACCAGCAATAATATGTCCCAAATAATGCTTTGGCGGATTTTTATGAATAAAAACAAGACTGTGTCCGTGTATAACACGCAAATAATCCCTGACCCAATGACCCAGCTTTATGAGCTTGCTCATTATGCTTTATATTTTTTGAACAGGCGGTTTATGAATAGGATTTGGATTTCTAAAACCCATCTGCTTTTTAAGGTGTTCATTGGCCTTTTTCAAAATAAACTGGCTGTTGGGATGTTTTAAAAGCTTAATTGCGTCTCTAAAAAGAAACCAGCCATAGCCCTCGTGTTCTTTGGATAGTTTAATTTCCGGCTTATTTGTTTCAGCGAGATAAAAAAGCACCAACTTATAAACTTTATTGCCTTCGTGCTGAAAAACATAGCGGTCCGGCTCCTTAAAATTCCTATCCATCCTCAAATTCATAGGCAAAATACCGGTCTCTTCGCCGGTTTCCCGGATAGCCGCTTCAAAGCTCCTTTCATTGCTCTCCAATTTTCCCTTCGGAAAATTCCAATATCCCCTGCCCTGATAAAGCAATAAATATTTGGTTTCAATCTTATCGTCTCTGTCTTTCAATCTCTTATAAATTATTATTCCGGCTGATATTTCGCGCATTATTAATATTATATACCTTATTCTAGTATTTTTCTAAAAAGTAAGGGCGCCCTGTTTGGGGCGCCCTGTTTCTGCTTCTGGTTAGACAATTTGGGATTTGAGATAATCCCGCACCATCTTTAGATCTCCTAGTTTTCCTGAGGTCATCTTTTCCAATGCAGACCTTCCGCCGAACAAATGGTAGCTGTTAGGCCGACGCACCCAAGCATCCGCCGTGGCCTTATTTTCGGGAAAACGGTGTACAGAAAATATGATTTGAAGACAAAAGTAAATTTCCGATACATAAATGAGCCTGAGAAAGACCTTGTCATAAATCTCATCATTGGGAATTTTTTCAATAGTCCTCCTCAAACCCAGTGATTCGTCAATAGAACTGAGATTCAACAGCTTTATACACTCTTCCAACGTGAGTTTCCAGTGGTCCACTGTAAAGTGGTTAAAGTTATCCATCATTACTATAAGATGCAATCTTTCTTCTTTAGAACCCAATCTCTTTCTTACTTCCCTTCTTCCCATATTTTCACCTCCTACTAAATGAACTGATTATAGGCTATCAAAACAAAATTGCCTTGTCCAGATAGATTTATTTCAACATCTTCAACATTTTTTCTATCGGCCACGCATTTATAATATCCTTTTTCTCCGCCCATCCTCTGCGAGCCTGAGCAACGCCATATTCAGCGCAGTCTAAATGGCTAAAAAGATGCGCGTCCGAACCAATAGACATTTTCACTTCGGCTTCCACACATTTTTTAATATATTCGTCTTTCAGATCCAGACGGTTGGGAAAAGAATTTATTTCTAAGATAGTTCCCGTCTCTTTTGCAACTTTTATTATTTCATCAATACTAACTTTATATGGCTCACGCTGATTTATAATTCGCCCGGTCGGATGGCAAAGAATATCCACATTTTTATTTTCCATCGCTTTTTTAATCCTTTCGGTTTGCTCTTCTTCGCTAAGATTGAAAGAAGAATGGACGGAAGCGCCCACAACATCAAACTGCTTTAAAATTTCATCGGAAAAATCCATTGAGCCGTCTTTCAAAATATCACATTCGGTGCCTTTCAAGATTTTAAAGTCCTCGCCTTCTTTTTCCAGCTTTTTATTTACTGCGTCAATTTCTTTCCATTGCTGTTTTAATCTTTTTTCATCTAGACCATGCGCAACCCCTAGATGTTTAGAATGGTCAGAAATAACAATATATCCTAAACCCCTTTCTATCGCTGCCCGCGCCATCTCTTCAATAGAGTTGGATCCATCAGACCAAACTGAATGAACATGCAGATCGCCCATCAGATCTTTATAACCAATAAGTTTAGGTAATTTACCATTCTTGGCAGCTTCAATTTCGCCCTGCATTTCCCGCATTTCCGGCTCTATGTATCTAAGCCCCAATTTCTCATAAATTTCCTCTTCAGTTTTACCGGCAATCATCTTCGAGCCCTTAAATAGCCCGTATTCATTCAATTTATAGCCTTTTTTGCCCGCAATCTCTCTTAGGGCTATATTGTGCTCTTTTGAGCCGGTAAAGTAATTTAAGGCCGCTCCATATGATTCCGGCGGCACGACTCTCAAATCGGCATCCAGCCCGTTTTTCAGTCTCACGGCTGACTTGGTTTCTCCATAGGCAAACACTTTTTCCACTTCCGGCATATTGGCAAAAAAATCCATAACCGGCTTGGAATTTTTAGAAATAATTAAAATATCAATGTCTCCAATAGTTTCTTTTTTGCGCCGCGCAGATCCGGCAATATCCACCCGCTCCACGCCCTTAATTATTTTCAATTTCTCTTCAAGTTTTTTAATTTCCGGCATTATAAAACCCAAAACCGCCCGTCCGCCGGATTTTTTATGAAATTCTATGCTTTTTAAAATTTTCTCCTGGCTTTTTTCTCCAAAACCTTCCAGTCCGCTTATCTTATTTTTCTTCAAAGCAAGCTCCAAGTCATTCAAATTTTTAACGCCCAATTTTTCATAAAGATGGCGGACAGTCTTAGGGCCAACGCCCTCAATAGCCATAAATTCCTCAATTTTTACCGGCCATTTTTTCTTAAGATCTTCCAGATATTTTATCTTTCCTGTTTTTAAAAATTCTTCAACTTTTTCTGCGATAGAAACACCCACGCCCGGAATACTTTCAAGCGCTTTTAGTCCGCCCCGCGAACCAGAAAAACGCCCAGAGAGGCGTTTTGCGGTTCGGGGCTGCCTAGTACCGAATTTATTCTGGTACTGGGCGCCCTGCAAATATATATCAAAAACATCTTCGCTCAGATCAAAAATAACCTCGGCAACTTTTTCGTACGCCCTCGGCTTAAAAGCCACCCCCTCCATTTCAAGGAAGTAGGCAATCTCTCTGCAAACAAGAGAGATCTCCTTATTATTTTTGTATGTTAGCTGGGCCATGGTCTCTCAAAATACCTTCACCAAGAGTCATCTTCCGCGGCGGAATGATCAAGTTCGGAGCCAAGATCAAAAATATCGCCGAAGCCAGTCCTAAAAATCCGCCAACCAAAAATATCAGATTAAAACCTAAACTCGCCAACCATCCGCTGATGAGTCCTGTAATGCCAATAGCAAACCCGGCCGAAGTGCTGGCCAGAGCCCACTCAAAAGCCACTTTATCTCTGTCTAAATGCCTTGAAAGTATGGCAGTCCACGCCGGAACATAAAGCGCGAAAGCGATAGCTTTAAAAACCTGGATCAAATAAAGGTGCCAGACTTGAGTGACCGCCATAAAAGAAAATAGGGTAAGAGAAGCCAATAAAACACCGACTACCAATGCGTAAAAATCATCTTTTTCTCCGTCGTTTTTATCTAAGTAAATTGAAATCGGAATCTGAAGAGTGGATTTTACTATCCAATAGATCGCGGCCATTATGCCGACCGTCATCACAGTCGCCCCGGGAATGTTTCTGATGACAAATACTGCAAAAAGAGGATCTAAAAGACCCCATCCCGCCAAAAAAGTGAGGTCTGATAAAATAAAATATTTTACCACCTTATTAACATCCAATTTAAAATCAATATTTATTTTCATGTTAAATCAAGATAAGCTCTTTAATTAAAATTCTCCGCCAGAGGCGGATCCGCCTTCGGCGGAAAAAACTAATTCCTCGCCCTTGGCAGATATCAACAGACTGCCTCCTTTTTTAATTTCATTTTTAAGTATTTTTTCAGCCAAAACACTTCTGATTTTTTCAGAAATTACACCTCGGAGCGGCCTGGCGCCGAAAACCGGATCATAACCCCAAATTGATATTTTTTTAATAGCCTCATCGGTAAATTTTATTGCTATATTGTGGCTGTCCATCACATCCTTAGCTAAACCGGATAACAAAATTTTTGCCACAGCCGCAATATCATCTTTAGACAAATCCTTAAAAACAATGATCCCCGAAAAACGATTGATGAGCTCGGGCTTGAAGTATTCAGTCAATTTTTTCTTAACCTCATCTCTTATTTGCGTCATCGGCTTGCCTCGTTCAATTTCTTCTTTTATAAAATTAGAGCTGGCATTTGATGTCGCGATAATAATCGTGTTTGAAAAATCCGCCACCTTGCCAAAATTATCGGTCAATCTGCCATCATCAAAAACCTGCAAGAAAATATTCAAAATATCCGGATGGGCTTTTTCAAATTCGTCCAAAAGAATAAGACTGTATGGCTTTTTCATAACGGCATCGGTCAGGTTTCCGCTCATTTTTCCATCGGGGGAACCGATAAATTTGAAAATGCTCTGCTTGTCCTGATATTCGGACATATCAAAACGGATCATGGCATCGCTGGCTCCAAATTGAATCTTGGTCAGTATTTTGGCAAGCTCTGTTTTACCGACACCGGTCGGACCCACAAAAAGAAAAGTGGAAATCGGCCCGCCCTTCCTGGAAAGCCCGCTCCTATACTCTCTTAATGCCCGGGACACTGCTTTCACTGCCTCTTCTTGGTCAATATATTTCTCATGAATAATACTTTCCAAATTCAAAAGCTTGGTGGCTTCCACTTCTTTGGCTTGTCTTAACGGAATAGAAATCTTTCGCTGGGCAATATCTAAAACATCGTCGCCATTTAAAACTTTATCTCCCTTGTCCTTGGCATTTGAAAGCGATTCTTTAAGCAGCTCCTCGGAGCTGGTAAGGAGCGACTTGTCTTTAAAATATTTAGAAGAGAGATTCACCGCCTGTTTTATGGCGTTAAAATTTATAGTTGTTTTAAATTGCTTTTCCAAAATTAAACTTTTATAAACCAAAAGCTTCATGGCTTCGGCAACGGAGATATCCGGAACATTTATCGTTTCAAAAACTTCAACAAATTGACCCTGCCCTTCAGACATCTGTTTTAACTCTTTTGGAATGGTGGTGGCTATCACTGAAAAAGCGCTGGAATTAAAAGACGGCAGAAAAATATCAGCCGCATTGAGACCGACCTTGCCGGACATTCTTATTAAATTATGAACTGCGGGTATATACAGGATCACGTTGCCGGCGCTGACAATTTCGTTTACCACTTTATTTACCCTATTTTGAATCTCGGTCTGATCAACGCCGGTCAATAGATCGTTTACCTTAAGCTCTATTACCCTCTTATCAAAAAGCTGGGATGGCACCCTATCCTTAGTTATTTCATAAACTAAATGTTTAACGATTGTTTCCTTTCCAACTCCTGGATCGCCAACCAACAGAACATTCGGCCTTCCCTGCCTTGAAGCAATATCAACTAGCCTGTCATATTCCTGCTTATGCCCCACCAAAAAACCAATTGACTCAATCATCGCATAATCCGTCAAATCAACGCTAAATTGATCTAAAAATGGAGTCGGTCTGGCAGTCCACGCCCTGTTCATCACGCGATGCCTCACTTTGTATGGCCTGGAAAAAGAAATAAATTCGCCCAAAGTGCTTGGCAAACTTCTTATAAATTTAAATGATTTGTAATAATTGCTGAATATCAATGAATTCTCCAGATCTCCCGAATCAATATTGAAAAATTCTAAAACCCGCAAAACTCTATGGCTTTCGCAATAACTCAAAGCGGCAAAGATATCTTTGGGAGTAATATATCTATTTCCCGAAGCAGCAGCCTGTTCCAAGGCCAAAATCAATATTCTTTCTATTTCTTTTCTCAAAACTTCTCTTTGTTCGTCCTTGGAAGCAAATTTATTTTTTTGATTCAAAGAATCTGCGAGCATTTCATCCACTTTATTCCTGAAATCCTCCAATTTCACATCCATCCTTGATAATCCGTCCTTAATATCATTTCTTTCCAATAATTTTTTTAAAGTATATAAGTAAAAATTCCCCCCTAAAAGCATTGATCGGTCAAAAGCGTATTCTAAAATAGAAAAAGAAGCGGGAGCCGTATATTTCAAAAGATTGACTCTGCCCGATAGATTTCCCCGCAAAGAACGATCGGCCTTGCCCAGATGCATTACAAAATCCGCTACAAATAAAGCCAGTAAAACACCAAGCCAAAAAAGCCATTTAATAGGAGACGCTAGGGCTAGAACGCACACCGCCGCTAAAATTCCAAAATTTGAATAAAAAACCAAACGAACTAAAAATCTCCCTAAGTGGGACATATTCAGCCTCGGATCTTCAAAATAAAGTTCTAGATCTTTTTCGCTCATATTTTAGTTCGGAAAATTAAAAATTATTTGATATATCGCAAAAATAGGTATGAGCGCCCAGACCAAAAATAAAGCCGCGCAAAAAACAATAAAAGCCGCGTAAATAATGCTGGCTACAACTATCCTCGTAGATCTTGAAACAAATCCTAAAACATGGCCAATGACACTATAATCCTGGAACAACGGCTGGAAAATATTTTTTAAATTGATCCTTAAGGCAAATTTATAATCCAGTTTTTCTAAATAATTTATAGCCCAATTTAAAAACTTGCGAAAACCGCGGACATACCAATGATACAAAAAATAATAGATACGGAATAAGTACCTATTTAAAATATAAACAACGGACATTCCAAAGTAATCCATAAATTAATTATAACAGATTTAGCCTAAACTTTTAGATATAAAAACCCCCTCACTCTATAAGAGTGAGGGGGTCATTTTGGCCCTAATAATTTAGAGGCGCCCGAAGCCAATTCCAGGATCTTTTCATGGTAAACACCATTCCCTTACACGACATCTTAATTGGCTTTATTATAAGCGCTAAAACCAACATACCTAAAAAGAATATTATGGCGCAGAATATAGCGCCGACAAGCGTAAAAAACGTCAGCAAACCCCAAAAAGCGCTATCCTTTTTCTTCATTTATTTTCTCCTCAAAGAACAGTTTGATCGTATCAAATACGATTTATAGGATATATTTAAGCATTTTTTAAAGGGGCTGTCCAGAATTAATCACTTATGAACTCCTAAATTTTATAGAATTTTACAAAAATAACAGCCAAAACCAAAAATATAATGATCCCTGCTAATACCGCCTTAACCGAACCAATTCTCGGAGCAAGAAAATAAATAGCCAGCATATAAGGAATCCACGCGACGATTGTCCCCAGCAAAACAAAAAGCGCATGATTAGCAATCTCCTTGGGTCCGGAAATTTCTCCAATAAATAAATAGGATAGCCAAGTGAATACCGGCACCAATGCAGCCAGCCTGGAAAGCAACGGAAAGCCACTAGATTCAAAATAAACAATTGAAGTGGTTATTGATCCGCCAACAATAAATATAAATAAATACTGAAACATTTTTATTTTTTAAAACTGCACCACCGCTATCGCTACATCATTTGGCTCTTTAGCAAAACTTATTTTTACTTTAGCTTTTTTATGAGCGCTGCCAATTTTCTTAGCCATGCTTACCGCTAATTGATTCTCGGTAGTTAAGGCAACCAATTCGCCCTTAACTTTTTCGATGCTTATCAAGCGATGCATCGGCTCTTTTTCAAAAGCGCTAAAACCTACATTTTTTATCAAATGAGCTATTTCCTCTTCCAATTCCTTGGGTACATTTTTAACCACCACCCTTCCTTCATATTGCTTATTTTTTATCATCTGGTCGGCCGGGCAAAGCATAAACTTCACTGAAACATCTTCCTTCCCCGCAAAATGAGCGATGTCGTGATGCCAAGATTTTTTATAATAAGCGGCTTTACAAACAGGGCACAGAACCACCCCTTGTTTGCCTCCACCAAATTCTTCGCGTTCCTTTCTTGATTTGGTCGGCCTCACTTCGCCTAAATTAGAATGTATTAGTTTTCCCATAATTTTTTGCGGATTTTCATTAATTAATTAGTTTAATTATCTCATAAACCAAAACAATTAAAAACACCGCCAACAAAAATGGTAATGTTGCCTTGGTGATTTTACTGTCAAAAAAATCATTAGTCGGCCTTAATTTATTCGCCTTTATCCATATCAGAATCAACAAAATAATTTCCAAAGGAATAAAAATTGACCCCGTAAACGAAATGACCTCGGTAAAACCCTTAATTCCTAAAAAATAAAGAACTGGAGGAATAAAAATTACCAAAAACTTGGATAAGTTAGCCGACAAAGAAAAATCATATTCAAAAATATGCCGGGTATTCAGGCCGACCAAAACATACGAACTGGCAAGCGATAAAAAGCCCAAACAACCTAATAACGCCAATAGCCATTGAGGTGCATATCCCATCAATCCACTAACGGAATCAACAGAAACATTTTTTGAAAGCCCTAAAATTCCCAAAACAAAAGCAATATACGCCAAAGCAGGCAAGAAACTGCCTAAAAGCAGGCTTCTTTTCAAAAACTTAAGGGGCGAGCTGGATTCCCTAAAATAAGCCACCACTTCAGGCACCACCATAATTCCAGCTAACGCAAAGATCACGGGACCAAGAACACCCAGGGAATTTATATTAAAATTAAAATTTTGAATAAAAGAAGGGTCTGTATTTTTAACGCCAAAAAAGAAAACTAAAAATATTATAAAAAGTATTCCGGAAACAATAAGAAATTCAAACCAAGCTATCTTTCTAGTATTAAATAAGGCCATCAACGATCCTGCCAGCCAGAAAAACAAAAAATGGAATACATAGCTCCCTCCGAAAATTAATTGTGTAAAACTTGGGGCTAAAATAAGATAAACAGTTAAAACTAAAAGTAGTTGAACCAGTCCCACAAAAATAGAAACCACAAAACCGGTCTTTCCCAAATATATTTTAGAGTATCCTATGAACCTATGCTCGCCCTCGGTCCGTAAAACCACGTCCGCGTAAATAAAATATATAAGCGCGTAAATAAAAGCGAAAACAATCAAAGAAAGAAATCCCGCCAACGCTCCGAACTTATTAAACACAAAAGGCAGGGAAAAAATTCCTGCCCCGATTATGCTTCCCGACAATATGCTTGCCGGCAAAAGAATATTCTTATACATAAAATAGTTTATTAGCCACTAGTACTTAGCGACTAGAAAAATCCAAATAAAAAAATCTATTTCTTACTAACTACTAGTCGCTAGTGGCTAGGAACTAGACTCTATAGACCCTATGTCCTTCTCTGACCGGTTTCTTGGTTTTTACGCCCACTTCCTGCCCTTTCTTGGCTTTCGGTATTGATTCATGCTCATATTGCATTGAATTAAGCACTTGAGAAAATGCTCCTTTTGGCCCTTCAAAACAA
>JAUSKP010000044.1 GCA_030646555.1 bacterium | reverse complement strand
GTCAACGCCGTGCCGATCATCAACAACACGGCGCGTTTGACATCGGGCAACCCCGGACGCAGAATGAGAATCCCTGCCCAGGCGGCGAGAGGCAATGCCAGCCAGCCGATGCGGACGCCCTCCACTGCGAAGAAGACCAACAGGGCAATCAAGACGGCCAGCGAAACTTCCAAGGCCACCACATAATCACGCAGTTTGCCTAAACGCGAAACCGGCGTGGATGCCATCCACTCGCGTGTTTCCCATGCCAGCCATGCCACAATGATAAAAAGGAACAAAGCCCATTGCGTGAGGTAGGAAGAAATAGGTGTATGCGAGCCTTTCCACGGGTCTATGGCGCCGTAACTCTGTCCATACCAATAAGTGAAGGGCGCATACAAAAGAGAACCTAGAAGATATAAAATGACAACTGCGCCCAGGGCAACGATGGCTCGCCAAAGCCAGCCCTCATCCCCAACCCTTCCCCCGAGGGGGGAAGGGAGTCCCCTCTCCCTTCGGGAGTGGGTTAGGCGGGGCACTGAGCCTGTCGAAGTGATGAGGGGATTTCGGTACAGGGTATAAGCCACCGCAATGGCGGCGAGCGGGAAGTAGGTATATAAATCCCATGTGTTCGTTGGCTTCAATGCGCCGATCATCAATGCGCCGATGCCGAATGTAGCGAACCATTCCGTGCGGCTCATTTTAGCGCGCGATTTGATGAATGAAACAGCCCAGGCAATGATGAATAACGTGATCGGCATCACGAGCATGTGCGCGTGCATGTCGCTGTATAGAAAGGTGAATAAAGGAAATTCTGTGATCGGTTCGACATCATTGGGCGCGGGGATCACACGGCTAGGAAACCAATACCAGTCACCGCGGCCAACCGGGAGCAACGCGCCGCCAAACGACATGAACATTCCTTGAATCGCCCAAATCCATTTTTGGAAAAAGACCGTATCCACTGGCACAAGCCCGCCCGGCGCGGCGATGCGCTGGAAACCGTTGAAGAGCAAACGAATCGTGCCGAGGTTGCCGAGGAAGACGGCCATTACTGCGGCGGAAAGACCAGAGATCAAGGATGAATTATGAAGGATGAAGGATGAAGCCTGCGCGTCTGGGAATTCATCCTTCATCCTTTTGCCTTCATCCTTTTCTATTAAATTCCAGCCAATCGCAAACGCGCCTCTCGCGATCAACGCAAACCAGGTCGGCAAAATAAAGTTGTAGGCAATCGAAGGCACAATGCCGAGCAGTTTGACCGGCGTGCCAGCCAGCACAAAGCCGTAATAGTAATAATTGATATATCCGCCCGCAAACCAGGGGTCATAGGGCGGGAAACTCGTGCTCTTCAAAACCGCATTGAAATACGAAAAATCCATCGGGCGCTCGCCGCCCTTGGCTGGATGCCACATGTCTGAATTGCCGAGGCGGATCAGCAGATCAATCAGGAAGAAGACGAGGAAGAGAACCTCCACCATGACGAAGAATCTGCGGTTGGCATTCCACTCGTCTTTGAACTGGTTTCTGCGCATCACCCACAAGCCGAGGCCTGCCACAGCGACAATGGCAAACGCCGCGCTGATGGAGACTCGCGTGTACGGCACGCCTACCGAACCGCCCATCCATGCAATCCATGCCAGCAGAACCAAGCCGACAATCCTGCCTAACGGATAGGCATACTGCTTCAACCCCGGCAATGCCAAACGCGCGATGGGATAGGCAAAGAGTCCGATAACGAAAATAAATGAATACCAAAGTAAAACGCCAACGATAGGGTATTTATTTTGAATCCAATCATAATCAAATAATTCAAACCACGTCCCGCCCGTGCGCTGTCCCGCCAGGCGGGTCTCGGGCAGCATCAAATCTTTGTAATTGCTGGCCTGTTTGGGCGTGAAACTGACCACATTCGTCAAATCGACTGCGCTGAGAATGCCCTGCACTTTGGCTGAATCGAATTCACCCGTTTTTTTGAAGACCAACACCTTGGGATGGTCGTAGAAAGTGAAAGCCTCTTCTGCGGATTGATCGTTGATGACCAGTGAACCGAATGTTGGATAAGATTCAAAAACCTCAACCAATTCAAAGCCAAGATTGCCTTCATATTGTCCGGGCTGCGCCACGCGGTAACATTCGATGACATTTTCGTTAGCAGGACAGCCAAGCAATTCCCGATAATACAAGGTCATCAGCGGATATCTTTCGGGCAGACGGGTGATCTGCGCATACTGATGATTGGTGGGGATGATAATGTAATCGGACTGGGAGAGCGTATCCACAAAACGGGTTAGTTTATTTGCATCATCCGGCCAATAGACTTGCAGGATCAAGTCACCGCGATAGATACCGCCAAAGGGATCATAATTATCAATGCGGAAGGGCAGGCCCCAGTCATAATCGGTTTCATTGGCGA
>JAUSKP010000010.1 GCA_030646555.1 bacterium | reverse complement strand
ACTTCGTCCGCCATAGCTTTCCTCGCCCGCCATAGTTTTCTTCGTCCGCCATAGCATTGGCGAAGGAGGAAACGACGGCAGGATGCGAAGGCGGATACTATGTTTTTATGATAGCACGCTTTCCCAAAATTGTCAAATGGTAAAAAATGCGCCAAGGACTTGAATCTAACCCATTTTTATTTGACAAAACATCAAAAAATCGTTATTTTTATGGTGTTTCGTAGTTAAAAACTACGAACGGATCTTTGAAAAATAAAAAAGGAGGTCAACTGTATGGGTTTACAAGGAAGGCATGTTTATCTTCGTTGTTGCAGTGAACAAGATATTCCATTGTTGTTCCAATGGCGCAATGATAACGATTTTAGAAAAAATTGTTCCGTTCGCAGAGATGAAACAAATTTGGATGATTTCAGAGAAGAATTGAAAGAGGATTTTAAAAGAGATAGACATATCCAAATGATGATCATAAGAAAAAAAGATGGAAAATCCATAGGCACAATATATTCTTATGGTTATAAAAAAGTAGACGGATATGCTTTTATTACCATCTTTCTTTCTGAATCATACCGTACTAGTGGATATGGCGCTGAAGCCATAGCATTATTTTTACATCACTTATTCAGTGAGTTTCCTATATTTAAGATTTATATGGAAGTATATGAGTATAATACTCAATCACTTTCCTGTATTCGCGGAGCTGGATTTTCTCAAGAGGGCTGTTTTGGCGGACATAGATTATTCAATGGAATTCGATATGATCTGCTAAGATACGCGATATACAAAGAACGAGATCTATCGCGAATCGAAATATTTCTTGGGCGACTTAAGCGAAATATTTAGTTGCCGAAGAAAAATAAAAAAAGGACGGAGGAATAATAATGGGCGAGAGTACCGAACGCGCGACGGGGAAGGATCAAGACGGAGACAGTGTGGGTTTTCGTGTTTCCAAGTCCGATGAGGGCAGCACGAGAACATTCCATGGTTATGAGGGCAATAATAATCCTCACACAACCCAGCATGGTGACGGGAGCTGGTGGAAAACTGATAGCGATGGTAATAAAACCAAGACATCAGACGGAGGAGATTCCGGAAAGTGATCTAGGTTTTTTAGAAGCAAAAAGAGGGGATGAAATAAGCCCCTCTTTTTTAATTGCTTTTATAGAAATATTTATCGATTTTTCTTGCTAGATCAAAGATAGATTCCGATTGTTTGGCCAAAGCATCAAATTCTTCAATGTTGTCCATGATTTTTACAGAAAAATCACCATAAGAAGCATCTGGGGTGTGATCCGGAATTATTATATTATTTTTTTCTTGGAGAGTTTTTATCAATTGCCGCGTGAATAATGTTACCACCAACTCTTCTGTTTTATGAGGGTGTGATAAATACGATGGCATTCGTCCTTCAATATTTACGTGCAACATTTCGTGTAAAACGATACTGCTCTGAGGATTTTCTAAAAAAGAAAATGGCCGCATTCCTATATAAACTTGATTTTTATCTGCGGCGGCCCAACGACCAAAAACGACGTTGATAATTACAGTTCTTTTCCAAGGAATTTTTGTGATAGTTGGAATTATTGAGTGGGCAGTATCCCATAGAGAATTATTTTTATTAAGCCATTCATAAATGATTTTAATATCATCACTTGCGCGTTTATAGTATTTATTAAAAGTTTTATAGGCTAAGTGGGTTAGCTTATATTCTGAATATGAAAAAAATCTTTTCCACGAGGTGTTAATTTTTTTTCGTCTCGATGCCAGTTCCATTGGAAGTTCTAAGTCTTTTAAAACAAAATCAAGCTCTGGTTGATTGAGTGCTTCTATAAAATATTTCTTTGCCACTCCCTTGCTTTTTTTGATTATGATCGTCTGCATAAAATATTTATTTTACTATAGCATATAATACAAATAAAATTTTGTTTCCATTTCTATTTTTAAAGCATTTTTTGTTGTATTTCTGATATAATTAAATAAAGAGTTTTGTCTGAAATTTGGAGTTGTTTCAACAAACAAATTTCAGGTACAAAACCTTTAACCCGCCTAAATTTTATGTTTTATTATACTTACGTTTTATTATGTAAAAAAGACAATGGGTTTTATGTCGGTTATACTGATAATATAAAAAGAAGAGTATTGGAACACGGTAAGGGATTGGTAATTTCGACTAAAAATAGACGTCCGTTAGAACTTGTATATTTTGAAGGTCATAAAAATAAATTAATGGCTATGAAACGAGAAAAGTATTTAAAAACAGGTTGGGGCAGGAATTATTTAAATAAAATTTTGGCGGGTGCTCAAGTTTGTAGATAATTTTTAATCGCTACAAAAATGAGCTTAAAAAATTATACAAACTTGGCATGAATAACGAAATTAAAAAAGGCGAAGTCCTGAGCTTGTCGAAGGGGCAAGCCCAGCACCAGAACAAGTTCGATGCTGGGCAGGCAATGGTGGAAGCCATGGTGGCAATGTCTGTTATTGTCGTCGGTCTTTTAGGGGCTTTTGCCTTGTCTTCCAGTTCCATTGGTTTAAATAGGACTGCCGCGGATAGATATATCGCGGTAAATTTGGCTGGCGAGGGAATTGAACTGGCGAAAAATATAATTGACCAAAATATAATGCTCGTTGAACCCGAGAATGTTGCGTGGAATGCCGGAGTTTCACCGGGAAATTATGAAATTGATTATAATGATTCAGGATTAAAATCTGTCAACGGAGATGAAAGAACCTTATTTTTTAGTGAAACGGGCAGTGGTTATTATGCTTACGATGAGGATGGCTTAGATTTGAATATCTATAAAGAGACCAAGCAAAAGATAAAAAGAATTATAGCAATTGAAAATATCAATCTTGAACACATAAAAGTTACTTCCACGGTTTCCTGGAATGACAAGGATGGATCCAGATTAAGTTTTTTCGTAGAGGACCATTTTTATGATTTTAAGGGCAGTTTTTATAAATATAATTTGAATCTTAAGTTGCGCTAATAAATATGATACAGAAAAATAAATTTAAAATAGGTGATAAAGGGGGCCCAGTACCAGAAACTTCGTTTCGGTACTGGACTAGTCCCGCACCGAGCTATGCTCTGGTGCGGGGATTTACGATGATAGAGCTTTTAATAGCTATATCGGTTTTTTCTGTTATTGTAGCCGTGGCTTCAGGAATATTTATAAGCTCTCTTCGCTCCAACCGGCTTGCGGTGGCTTTAATAACGGCCAATTCAGACGCCTCTCTAACCCTAGATCAAATGTCCAGGATGATCAGGAAGGGTTTAGGCCAGAGCTTTATTTCTGAAAGAATTTTAGCGGATAACGGAGTGGATAGTGATTTTAAATGTTTAAAATTTAAGTACGGCAATGATTATATTACCTATCGCTGGAATAGAGCGGGTAAATCTTTGGAATGGAATGTCGGTCCGGCTGTTTTTGCCAATTGCGCCGATTCCAATCTTTTCAGCGGAATAATCAGCGAGAATTTGCGGGTGGAATTTGCCGATTTTTTGATGCAGTGTGAAAACTCGGTTTGTTTTGAAAGCGATACGGATTATCCCAAAATAACCATTCTTTTAAGGGTGAGTACGAGAAACACTCAGCTTTCTACTATGCCTTTTACTAATTTGCAGAATACTGTGAGCGTGAGAAATGATCTGCGATATTAAACTAAAACATTCGTCATTCCCGCGAAGGCGGGAATCCAGAGAGCCTAGATTCCGCATCGAGTGCGGAATGACAAAAAAAGATATGAAAAAAATACAAGATAAAAATAATAACGGACAAGCAATGATGATTGTTGTTATGGTCCTATCCGCGGTGATGATCGGCGCCGTAGCAGTCGGGGGTCTTTTAACTTCCCGGCAGACTAGACAAAGCGCTGACGCGGGGTCTTTTTCTAAAGCTATTTTTGCCGCCGATGCCGGGCTGGAATGGAGGCTTTATAAATTTCTTAAGGATGAAAATTCGTGTAAAGCGGAAAATTGTTCGGATGACGGAGTTGTTTGCAACGAAAAACCTTCTTTTGGCGTTGGCGACGATATTTTAAAAACAACTTGTGTCCAAACTGGTTCAGATGCGGATTATGATTATTTTGCAATAACTTCTACCGCTAAATATGCAAAAACCTCATATGTTTTTAATCAAGAAATAAGAGTTATTAAATAGAAAATTATTTTTGTCATCCCGCACTTGATGCGGGATCCAGAATTTCTGGATTCCGGGTCAAGCCCGGAATGACAGAGTAGAAGGATAAAAAAATGGATAAACAGGCGGCTAAAAAAAGAATAATAGAACTGAAAAAGGTTATAGAAAAATATCGTTATGCTTATCACGTTTTGGATAAGTCGCTCATTTCCGACGAAGCGCTAGACTCCTTAAAAAAGGAGCTTTTTGACTTAGAGAATCAGTATCCGGAATTTATTACTTCTGATTCGCCAACACAGAGAGTGGGCGGGGAACCTCTTAAAGAATTTAAAAAAGTCGGACATGAACAGCCGATGATATCTCTCAATGATGCTTTTTCCGCGGAAGATATGAATGATTGGCTGGAGAAGCTTGAAAATTTTTTGGGACGGAAAGTTAATTCAGATTTCTATTGCGAATTAAAACTTGACGGATTTGCCGTTGAACTTCTTTATGAAAATAAAATTTTAAAACAGGCGTCTACCCGCGGCAATGGTTTAGTAGGGGAAGACATCACTCAAAATATTAAAACCGTGGAGGCGGTGCCCTTGGTATTGGACGATAGCAAGGCAAAGATAAAAATCCCTAAAAAAATAGTGGTGAGGGGAGAGGTTTTCGTGAATAAAAAAGAATTTGAAAGAATGAATAAGGAGCAGGAAATGAAAGGTTTAAAGCCGTATGCCAATCCTCGCAATATCGCGGCCGGTTCTGTCCGTCAGCTGGATCCAAAAATTACCGCCGGCAGAAAACTGGATTCTTTTGAATATGACATCATTATGCCGTCTAAAGATCTGGAAAAATGGGGCATAACAAAACATGAAGAAGAGCACGAGCTTTTGAAGTCTTGGGGCTTTAAGATAAACCCTCATAATAAAAGAGTGGATAGTTTGGAAGATATTTTTAGGCTTCAAGATTATTGGACCGGCAAAAAACGAGATAATCTTCCATACGAAATTGACGGGATCGTGGTGTTTGTAAACGATAATAAAGAATACGAAAGAGCCGGCGTCATAGGCAAAGCGCCTCGTGCCGGAATCGCTTTTAAATTTTCTCCAAAAGAAGCCACGACGGTCATTGAAGACATAAAAATTCAAGTTGGACGGACCGGAGTTTTAACTCCCGTGGCAACTCTAAGACCGGTCCAGGTTGCGGGCATTACAATTACTCATGCCACGCTTCATAATTTTGACGAGATTCAGCGATTGGGAGCGAGGATAGGAGACACGGTCATTGTGAGCAGGGCGGGCGATGTCATTCCTAAAATTTTAAAAGTTTTAAAGGATCTGCGACCTAAACATACTAAGGATTTTGAGATGCCCAAGCTTTGCCCTGTTGACGGCGGAAAAGTGGTTAAAGATGGAGTTTTTTATAAATGCGGTAATAAAAATTGCGGCGGAGTCCATAAAGAAAAACTTTATCATTTTGTTTCGCGCGGAGCATTTAATCTTGAGGGGCTTGGACCTAAAATAATTGACCGTTTTATAGACGAGGGGCTCATTAATGACGCGGCCGATATTTTTACATTAAAAGAAGGGGATATTTTGACCCTTGAGAGATTTGGCAAGAAATCAGCTGAAAATATAGTCTGGGAAGTTAATTTAAAAAAAGAAATTTCTTTAAGCAAATTTATTTATAGTTTGGGAATATTGCATATTGGAGAGGAAACCGCTGCGCTCTTAGCGCAGAATTTACAACCCAGCACCAGAGCAAGGCTCGGTGCTGGACTAGTCCCGCACCGAAACAAAGTTTCTGGTGCGGGGTTTCAAATTTCAAAGCCGAAGGATGTTATTAGGGCCTTTGAAAAAATGACAATGGAAGATCTACAAGAACTTCCGGATGTCGGCCCGAAGGTGGCGCAAAGCGTATATGATTGGTTCCGTGAAAGCAGGAATTTGAAGCTTTTGCAGAAAATGGAAGAAGTCGGCGTGAGAATAAAAGTTTCCGCCAAAGGTGGATCCGCCTCCAGCGGAAAAAGTTTAAAGTTGAAGGGGCTCTCTTTTGTTTTCACGGGAACGTTGAAAGCATTGGAGCGTGGAGACGCCAAAGATAAAGTCAGAGAATTGGGCGGGGACGTGAGCGAATCTGTTTCCAAAAATACTTCCTATGTAGTGGTTGGCGCTGAGCCTGGTTCTAAAGCCGAGAAAGCGGAGCGATTAGGAATAAGGACGATAAACGAAAAGGAGTTTATTGCTATGTTAAGATAGTAATAATTTAAACAATAATGAGCGGAGTCCCGCACCGAACTTATACCCAGCATTGAACTTAGTTCTGGTGCTGAGGTGTTCTGGTGCGGTGACGAAAAAGTTAGGAGTAAAAATACTTAATGAAAAAGAGTTTCTTGCGATATTAAAATAAGTAAATAATATCTATTCCTTGTCATTCCCGCGCTTTGCCCGTCCGAAGCCTCGGCGAAGGAGGGAAAGCGGGAATCCAGAAGATCTAGATTCCGCATCAAGTGCGGAATGACAGATTTTATAGTAATATTACTTCTATGGCAGAAATAAATAAAAAAATATTAAAACATCTCGCCGAACTGGCAAGGATAGAAATAGATCCAAAAAAAGAGGATAAATTTCTGGCTGATTTTAAAAGTATTCTTGGCCATTTTGAAGAATTGGCGAATTTGGATACTTCCGGAGTAGTTCCAATGACCGGAGGAACTAGCTTGGAAAATATCACAAGAGAAGATGATTTTAATGAAAATGAAGACCAGGGCAAGGGCGTAGAAGGATTTCCCGAATCAAAGGATGGATATCTTAAGGTGCCACCGGTGTTTGAATAGTAATTAGCGACTAGCCACTAGAAAAACAAAGGGCATCTGTCATCCTCGGGCGAACGAAGCGAGACCCGGGGATCCATGATTCTGGATTCCGTATCAAGTACGGAATGACAAAGGGAAGTAAAATAGCAAAAGAACACAAAATAAAAATATGGACATTAAAGGACTTACAATCAAAAAGATTCACCACGATCTGGTGAAAAAAGAATATTCTGCCAAAGAATTGGCTAAAGAATATTTTGATTTTATTAAAAAAGAAGATGAAAAAATCGGCGCTTTTCTTAGTTTGTCCGAAGAAATGGCTATGTCGCAGGCCGGGGAAGTGGATAAAAATATTGCCGGCGGAAAAGGATTGGGAGTTTTGGGCGGAGTGCCAATGGCGATAAAAGATAATATTTTGATAGAAGGATTAAAATGCACGGCGGCCTCCAAGCTTTTAAGGGATTATAAGGCGAGCTACAACGCCACGGTTATAAATAAATTGAAAGCATCGGGAGCTGTTTTTCTTGGAAAAACAAATATGGACGAGTTTGCCATGGGTTCTTCCACGGAAAATTCGGCTTTTAAGATCACTCATAATCCGCATGATCTGGAAAGGGTTCCGGGAGGATCATCCGGCGGTTCAGCCGCAGCCGTTGCTTCGGAAATGGCTGTGGCAGCGCTTGGTTCTGATACCGGCGGGTCTATTCGCCAACCGGCCGCATTTTGCGGCACAGTTGGTCTAAAGCCTACTTATGGGGCTGTTTCAAGGTATGGCGTGATGGCTATGGCTTCAAGCCTGGATCAAATTGGCCCGTTCACTAAAACAGTTGAAGACGCCGCAATCTTGTTCAAAGAATTGAGTGGACAGGATATTATGGATTCTACCAGCGCTCCGGTGTCTTATGGAGACGAACTTTTAAATCCAAAAATTGAAGATATCAAAAAATTGACAGTAGGTATTCCCGAGGAGTATTTTGTGGATGGTTTAGATAAAAATGTCGCCAATAAAATAAATGAAGTGGTAAAAGATCTGGAGAAGTTAGGCATTAAAACTAAAAAGATCAGTCTGCCTCATACAAAATACGCGCTTTTTTGCTATTACATCATTATGCCGGCGGAAGTCAGTTCCAATTTATCCCGCTTTGACGGCATTCGTTATGGCACCAGAGAAAAGGCGGACAATTTAATTGAATTATATAAAAAGAACAGGGATTTTGGCTTTGGTCCTGAATCTAAAAGAAGAATATTGCTTGGTACATTTGTGCTTTCTTCCGGATATTACGATGCTTATTATGGCAGGGCCCAAAAAGTGAGAGCTCTAATAAAGCAAGATTTTGACGAAGCTTTTAAAAAAGTGGATGTTATTTTAACTCCCGTTACTCCCACCACGGCATTTAAGATCGGTGAGAAAACAGATGACCCGCTGGCTATGTATCTGTCTGATATTTTTACCATTCCGGTAAATTTGGCCGGCGTACCCGCGATATCAATTCCAGTAAAGAATAATACCGGACTGCCGATAGGTTTTCAGCTGATCGGAAAGCATTTCAGGGAGGCGGATATTTTGGGTATCGGACAGTTGTATGAGAAAATGTAAAATGTAAATATCAAAGATCAAAATGACAGATAAAAATGTTAAAATTTAAGAAAATAAATTCTCGTCATTCCGGCCAACGAGCCGGAATCCAGAAAACCTAGATTCCGCATCAAGTGCGGAATGACAGAGTAAATCTTAAATTATTACTTGGTATAATCAATCTATGGATATAAATGAAATTATAAATAAAGCAGTAGAGTTAAGGATATTAATCAATAATTGGTTTGGGTCAAGTTTGGTTTGGTTTCAGTTAGTCTCCATATTGCTTTCGGGATTATTTATTTGGGGGATAGTATATATAATCACCAAGACTAGTTATTTCAATGGAAAAGTTGAGAACTATATGGACATTTTAGGCTTCGGAAATCTTACCAAGAGAAGATCATTAAAGGGTTGGGAGCAGATCAAAAAAAGGATTGCTTCTCCGCTCCAGCAAGATTGGAAATTAGCCGTTTTAGAGGCCGACAAAATAATGAATGAAATTTTGAAAATGGCAGGCTATCTCGGCACTGATCTGAATAAAAAATTGGAGATACTGACCAAAGAAAACTTGTCTAATTTAGATGAAATAAAAAAAGCCCATTTTTTGTCAGATAAAATCATGAAAGATCCGAGCATGGAGCTCAAAAAAGAAGACGCAATTATTGCCCTTAAATCTTTCAAGAAAGCCTTTATAGAATTGAATTTGCTTGAAGAGTAGGAGTTTTTGTATTATATTTATCCAGAACACATTTGCGGTAGTAGCATAGCTGGCACCTATGCGGTCCGATGACCATCGGACAGACCGTGTTGTTTAATTGACAATGGAAAGATAAATAAAATATGCGGTAGTAGCATAGCTGGCCTAATGCGCCTCCCTGTCACGGAGGAGACCGTGGGTTCAAATCCCATCTACCGCGCACAAATCATAAAACCGGCATTTTGCCGGTTTTATGATTTATACGTAGGGGGATTTGAAGCCCGGAGCAAAGCGCGAGTTCGCTGAAGGCGAGGCGAGCGCTGTGAGGGCCGGCCCGGAGGAAATTTACGTCAGTAAATTTACCGTAGGGAAATCCCATCTACCGCGCACAAATCATAAAACCGGCATTTTGTTGCCGGTTTTATGATTTAAAATTGTTTGATTGACTATGCCCTGCTTAAGTTTTAGTCTTAAATCAGAACTTAAATATATGAATAGGGGGCATTTATGCCTGCAAGGAAAGATAGGGAGCGCGAATACAAAATCTGGCAAAAAGTCATGCTGGAAAAAAACATGAGGTCCATCGTTCGCTTGGTGGCATGGTTCTTTAATCTTATTAATCTGGGAAAACTGGATATAAGTTCCATCATTTACATTTTTTGCCGCACAAAGGAGCTTTATGAAATGTTCGGCATATTGGAAAGTGAAAAATGCCGGATAATTTTAGCAATTAAAGCCGTCATTGAATATCACGACAAGGGTGAAGAGTTTAGGCTTTTATGGAATTTTTATTGGCAGAATTTTTATTGGCTGAAAGGCAATGCATTTATGATAGAGGCCATAAAAAAGTCCGAGGGGAAAAGATATGTTTTCAATCCCTATATGAAAAGATAAAATACGTCCCGATATTAAATTGGGACGTTTTGTTTTTGATATTCGAAAAAATCGGGCTTGACTCTTTTCCGCTAAAGTTTGACCATTAAATTAGGAGCTTGAAAATTTAGGGCTAAAACATTCCGTGAGAATGTTCGCCCGAGGAGGTGATGTTATGCAGATTAAGGATGAAATGCTTGACGCATACGGAAAATGGAAGGCGGCAATGCAAGAAGCGAAAAAAGACAACGCGATACTTTGTTTCAATTATTTGTGCGAAGTTTCTGAAAAGGGGATGAGCATATTCTCTGCCGTTTCAAACGTGCTTAATGCAGAATTCAGACCAAACTCTATGAGCGACGATGAAGTATATTCGGCGATGTATGCTTTCAGTATTTTCCATAAAAATGGCGATGGATTTAGAAAAAGTTGGAATAAGGTTATGGCGAGCGATGGCTATGCCGATTATATAGAAAGGGGCAGTAAAAAACACCTTTTTCCTCCGTTTCCTTGCCACAGCATTTTTGAATCGCATTTTTTTAAAGATGACGATGGCTATGGGAAGGGGAAATAAAAAACCCGCGCAGTTTTTAAACTGGCGGGTTTTATTTTTTAAGCTATTTCAACCTTACTGTTTTGCGTTTCGTTGAAGCTTCCATTTTTGTATCTCGGCGCGAAGATTATTCTGCCTTCAAGTTCTTTTTTGATCATTCTCACTCTTAACAGTATTTTTTTACTGCCCCCTCCTCTGGTAAGCCTGTGTGATCTCAAGCGCTCGTTTACTTCCGCAAGGCGACAGGCTTCTTTTACGGCTTCGTCATCGCTTTCGGCGGGGAACATATCAGGATCAGGAAGTTGAATTATTCTTCCTATGGGCCTGTCCTCCATGGAGTGGGACTGGATCTCAAAATAAACCGAATACATCTTTCTGGACATATGTTTTTATCTCCTTGTTAAGTTTTTAAAGATTTGTATATTATAAGCTATAATCATTATTTTGTCAACTTAAATTAAAAATTCCCCTTTTTAAGAAGGGGAATTTGTTTTAAATAAACCTTTTTATTATCTTTATTTCCTTGGCGTGTTTCTTTACATTTTCCAAAGGCTCTTCTACAACTTTTTTTATTTTTCCTCCTGCCGCATGAATGACCATTCCGTTTCCGGTGTATATGCCGACGTGTCCGATCATCATGTTGAGGCCGTATATTTCCGGGGGAAATAGCTCATCATTGAGATGCGCTTTTGTGCCTCTGAAGAAAATTAGGTCTGCGGGTTGCAGGTCTTTTTCAGAGACAACGGCTCCGATCCTGGTTTCGGAAACGGTAAAGCCTTCTTTGTTGGCGGCTTGGAGTATCGCGCTTCTGCCAATGTCTTTTTTTATTGTTTCTAAAAAGATAAGTTGTACCATAGCGGAACAATCTATGCCGGTTGTTTTGTTCTCGCCGTACTCGTAAGGCGTGTTTAAGAAAGATCTCGCCTTGTCTATTATTGCTTGCGCTATTTTTTCGTTCATAAATTTTCTCCTTTATAGTGAGCCCGCTGAACTATTTTTATGTTCTTTAATTAATTTACCATCTTTTTATCATAGTAGTCAAAAAATAGCCCTTTCCATTTTTGATAATTTGTTTTATTATACTAACGCGGGGTAGAGCAGTGGTAGCTCGTCTGGCTCATAACCAGAAGGTCGTTGGTTCAAATCCAACCCCCGCAACCACGTAAAATAAAAAAGCAGCATTTAGGTTGCTTTTTTATCACGCGCTATTTCTCTTTTAATATTTTATATTTTAATATATAATTTTTTAATGCCGGCATAGCTCAGTGGTTAGAGCGGAGCACTCATAACGCTCAGGTCGATGGTTCGATTCCATCTGTCGGCACAATCCTTCGCTAAAGCTTCGGAGTTGCTAAATGCAATTGTTAAGATCGGCGCTATATCTTATAATTTAAGAGTAGCTCATGAAAATACTTATTAGAATAGTTTTGGGAATTGCCTTGGTTGGCGCGGCCGGTTATTTTTTATTTGGAAAAAGCAACACTTTCAGCTATAAAATGCCTAATTTGGGACTTAGTGAGAATAATATAGTTTCTATGGCTACCACCACGGTTGGGAATATTAAAAATAGAGTTTCTGATACTTTTTCAGGATTTACAGATGAGTTGCAAACTAAAGCAGAAGAAATGGTATCGTCTTCTATAAACAATGCTAAAAATTATGTTTTTGATGTTTTTAAACAGGGAGTAGAAGATGGTGTTAACAAACTAGGGGAGAAAGCCGGCATTACTAGTGTTAATATAAATAGTGCGGACACCGCGATAGATAATCCTATTGTTTATCCTGTAAAGAAGGGCATTAACGCTTCTTTTATTATAAGAAATAGCGGAGAAGATACTTTAAAATATAAAGTTGATTGGCTTGATGGCAATTCCAATTCCGGTGAATTAACAAAAAAGGATCAATCAGTTGTTTTAAATCATAAATGGGTTAATGCTGGGGAATACTTAATAAATTTTAATATAACTAATTCCGCAGGAACAAAGATTTACAAAGTATCAATTTCGGTTTTAAATTAGAACAATGAATCCCGTTAGAGACAACTAAATAAAATAATTTATTATGAATATGAAAAATTTTCTAAATAATCCAAATAACACAGTCGTCGTAATTACGGTCGCCAAGGCGACCTGTCTCTAACGGGATGAATAAGAAAATAGACGAGATTAAAAATAGGGCCGAAGGCGAAATAAAAAATTGCGCTGATTTAAAATCCCTTGAAGACATAAAAATAAAATATTTAGGCAGAAAAGGAGAGCTAAATCAGATATTGCGTTCACTGGGCGATCTTTCGCTTGAAGAAAAAAAAGTGATCGGGCCAAAGGCTCAATCACTAAGAAATGAGTTGGATGTCTTAATTGAAAATAAAAAGAACGAATTTTTGTCCAAAAAAAGCAGGAATTCTTTGGATGTCACCCGTCCTGGTAAGAAAATAAAAATAGGGCATTTGCACCCGTTAACAATTATTGAAAATGAGATAATTGATATTTTTAGGAGTATGAGTTTTTCTATTATTGATGGCGGACCGGAAGTGGAGACGGAGTATTATAATTTTGACGCTTTGAATATTCCTAAAAATCATCCGGCAAGGGAAATGCATGATACATTCTGGTTGCAAGACAACCAAAAACAATTGACACATGACACTAAACAATTGACAGAGAGTCAAAGGTCAAAGGTCAAAGGTCAAAAGTTATTACTGAGGACTCACACCAGCCCGATGCAAATAAGGTATATGGAGACCCACAAGCCGCCTTTTCAAATAGTGGTGCCGGGCAGAGTTTTTCGCTATGAAGCAACGGACGCTTCGCACGAAATAAATTTTAATCAAATTGAGTGTTTAATGGTCGGCAAGGATGTAAATCTGACCAATTTTAAATATATTATTCAAGAATTTTTTACCAGGTTATTTAAGAAAAAATTAGAGGTTAGGCTTCGACCCAGTTATTTTCCGTTCGTGGAACCGGGATTGGAGATTGATATCCAATGCGTAAAGTGCGGGGGAAAGGGATGTAATATTTGCAAAGAATCCGGATGGCTTGAGATTATGGGCGCCGGTATGGTGCACCCAAACGTATTAAAAGCTGGAGGATATGATCCTCGGGAATATCAGGGGTTTGCTTTTGGTTTGGGCTGCGAAAGAGTGGCCATGCTTAAATACAATATTCCGGATATAAGAATGTTTTATAGCGGGGATTTGAAATTTATAAATCAATTTTAAGAGCGTAGCTCTTACCCTGTTAAATAATTTCAAATTTTCCATAGAATATGTTTTATTATGTTTATATATTGCAATCGCTAAAAGATAATAAATTTTATGCAGGCTATACCGAAAATTTGAAATTAAGATTTGAGGAACATCGAAAAGGTTATGTGATTTCGACAAAAAATAGAAGACCGTTAAAAATAATTTATTCCGAAGCTTGTTTAAACAAAAAAGATGCTATGCACAGAGAAAAATATTTTAAAACTTATCATGGTAAAATGTTTATAAAGAGTCGCCTCAAATCTTATTTAACAGGGTGCTCGATTTAATAAATTAAACACTCGCATGAAATTTAGTTTTTCTTTAATTAAAAAATTTGCGCCGGGAAAATATTCTAAAGCCGATTTGGTTGAGGGTTTGAATACGTATTCTTTTGAGGCCGTTGATTTGGGAGGGGATATTTTGGAAGTTCCGAATACTTCTATTGCCAGGCGTTTTTCCAGCGCGGCATCTCATTTAGGCATCGCTAGGGAAGCTTCGGCTATTTTTGATACAGAGTTTATTGATCCGACCCTAAAGAATCCAAAGTTTGATTTTAAGGATAAGGGCATTTTTAAAGTTAATATCAAAGAAAAAGTTTTATGCCCGCGATATAGCGCCACTTACGTGACCGATGTAAAAGTTGGTCCTTCTCCGGAATGGCTTAAAGATGTTCTGGAAACTTCAGGATTAAGATCTATCAATAACGTGGTGGATATTATGAATTACGTTATGTTGGAAATTGGACAGCCGCTTCACGCTTTTGACGCGGATAAAGTTAAGGGGGGAATAATAGTAAGAAGGGCTAAAAATGGAGAAGAAATTGAAACGATAGATAATAATAAATTCAAACTTTCCGAAGATACTCTAGTGATTGCCGATGAAGACCGGCCGTTAGCTATCGCCGGAATTAAAGGCGGAAAATATAGCGAGGTTTCATTGAAAACCAATAGGCTATTAGTAGAATCAGCTAATTTTGAGGGAGTTGGTATTTATAAAAATTCAAAAAAACTTAATCTCCGAACTGATGCCTCTATCGCTTTTTCGCATAATTTAAGTCCGGAATTGGTTGGATTAGGGATGAATAGGGCGTTAGTCCTTCTTAAGGAAATCTGCGGAGCCAAAATATATAAGACCGAGGATGTTTATCCAAAAAAACAGCCGAAGAGAGCGATAAAATTGGATTTGCCCAAGATAGAAAGAATCATAGGCATAAAAATAAAAAGATCAGAAGTAGTCAGTATATTATCAAAACTTGATTTTAAAGTTTCAAAGAATTTGATCACTGCTCCGGCGATCAGAAATGATATTGAGATAATTGAAGACGTCGCCGAGGAAATAGTAAGGTTTAAAAATTTTAATAAATTGCCAGCGGTTTCGCCGAAGATCTCTTTGGGTATTGGGGCAGAAGACGACTCGGTCATTATTAGGGACAAAATTAGAAAATATTTGTGCGCTGCCGGATATAGCGAGGTTTATAATTATTCTTTTATATCAAAAGAAAAAACAGATTTGGCTCCGGCCGAAGTTTTTGGAATAAAAAGGCCAATAAGCTTGGCCAATCCATTAAGCGTTGATTTTGCTTATTTAAGAAATAGTTTGGCTCCATATCTGGAAAAGAATTTAAATGATAACTTGAGATTTTATGAAGAAGTTAGAATTTTTGAAATTGGCAGGGTATTCGGAGATACCTCTGAACAGAAGGGGGTTTCTAAAATATCAGAGAAACCGGTTTTGGGCATTGCCATTTACGCAAAGGACCCTCCTTCGCAAGGCTCCCTCCTTCGCAAGGCTTCGGACGGGCAAGTCGGACGGGCAGGCGGATTTTTAGAGCTCAAGGGGATTGTAGATGGATTATTTAGTAATTTGGGTTTGGTGGATTGGTTTATGCCGGATCTGAATTTAAAAAATAATTTATTAGAAGACAATGGCGCCGTGAGAATTGAGATGGGCGACCATTCTGTGTTGGGCTATATCGGAGTTTTGAAAAGCTCTAAAAATGGCGCCGTGCTTGAATTAGATATGGAAAGATTGGTCAAAGCTATAGTTGAAGAAAAAGAATATGAACCAATCTCAAAGTTTCCTTCTATAGATAGAGATATTTCTATGTTGGTGGCTAGTGATATCAGAGTGGGTGATATTCTAGATATCATTCAAAGCGTTGAGCCGGAGCATGTGGACGATGTTGACTTGATGGATTTCTATGAAGATGAAAAATTCGGCGGAAAGAAAAGCCTGACTTTCAGGATTGTTTTTCAAGCTAAAGACAAAACTCTTACCGATGTGGAAGTTGACAAAGAACTTCAAAAGATTATAAAAGTTTTAATAGAGAAGGTGGGGGCAGAGCTTAGATAGTTATATATTTGGCTAAAACATCCGTCAATTGACGGATGTTCGCCCGATCAAATTTGCACACAAATTTGATTTAGGGGATTTGACGATTTAATTTTTTTTATATAGAATACTACCTATGTTAATGATTAGACTACAACGCCACGGAAAAAAGCATCAGCCTTATTACAGGTTGGTTGTCGGCGAAAAAAGAAGCAAGCTTTTAGGTAAACAATTAGAAAGTTTGGGCTGGTACGATCCACAAAAGGGCACAAATGGATTTAATAAGGAAAGAATTTCCTATTGGTTGGGAGTTGGCGCTAAATTATCAGCAACGACTAATAATTTATTGGTTAATGCCAAAGTGATTGACGGTAAAAAGATGGCAGCTCATAAAAAGGCTAAAAAGAAAGTGGAAGAAAAAGCTGCCGCTCCTGCTCCAACCGCTAAATAAAATTTAAATAAAGAAAGGTCGCCAGAGTTAAAAAGATTTGCAGAAATGGACAACAACACAAACGATCAGGCTTTTTTGGAATTTCTCGTTAAGTCTATAGTTGAGAATCCGGACAAAGTGGAAATTACTAGAAAAGTAGACGAGATGGGAGTTTTGCTTACTTTGAAAGTGGATGCTAAGGATATGGGTCTCGTTGTAGGCAGACAAGGTTCCACCGCAAGCGCGATCCGATCTCTTTTGAGAATTGTTGGTATTAGAAATAATGCCAGAGTTAATCTCAAGATTGAAGAGCCGGAGGGTTCTACCTTTCAGAGAGCTGAAAGACCAGCGCCGTCTTCCTTCTCTGACACGGATTTGAAACTATAAAATCAAATAAAAGATCCCTTACCATCCAGTGAGGGATTTTTTTGTCTAATTAATTTATAATGTATATATCATGAGATTCGACATTATTACAATCTTCCCTAAAATACTGGATTCCTATTTTAATGAGTCTATTTTAAAGCGCGCTCAAATTAAAAAACTTATTTCTATTAAGGCGCATAATTTGCGTGATTTTACTTTGGACAAGCATCATAAAGTTGATGATACTCCGTATGGCGGGGGGCCAGGAATGGTGCTTAAGGCGGATGTAATTGATAGAGCCGTAAATAAAATAATTCGCCAGCCGGCGAACAAAAAAAAGAAAATTAAATCCAGAACAATTTTATTTAGTTTGCGTGGCAAGAAATTTGACTCTGTGGCTGCCAAAAGATTATCAAAATATGATCAATTGATCTTGATCTGCGGAAGATATGAGGGAGTAGATGAGAGGGTGGCAGAATATATAGCCGATGAAGAGATCTCCATCGGGGATTTTGTTCTTTCGGGCGGGGAATTGGCTGCGGGAGTTTTGGTTGACGCAGTTTCCAGATTTATTCCGGGCGTTTTGGGAAAGTTTGAATCTCTAGAAGAAATAAAGGGAAGTTATAAGGTTTATACAAAGCCGGAAGTCTTTAAGTTGAATGTCAAAGGTCAAAAGTCAAAAGCTCTGGCGGTTCCCAAGGTGCTTTTATCCGGCGATCATAAAAAAATAGATGAATGGAGACAAAATAAATAATATTAAAAAAGAAAAAGTATTGGCGTATGCCACTGTTTGTTTTTTAGTGAAAGAAAATAAAATACTTCTTGCGATCAAAGGCAGGCATATAGGGGAGGGTTGTTGGAATGGTTATGGCGGAGGTATTGATGTCGGAGAAAAACCGAAAGAGGCCGCTGTTAGAGAACTTAAAGAAGAAACGAACGGAGTTATCGCTTTGCCTGAAGATCTTGAAAAGATAGCAGAAATTGATTTTCATAATACAAAAAGCGATGGTAGGAATTTCGTCTGCAAAGTACATTTTTATTTGGTCAAAAAATGGCAAGGAGAAATTCAAGGAACAGAGGAAATGTTGAATCCAACGTGGTTTGATATTGAGAATTTGCCTTTAGAAAAAATGATGCCAGCAGATAAAAAGTGGCTGCCGATCGCGTTAAGCGGCAAAAAAATAAAGGCGAGCCCTAAATATGGGCCTTTTCAGAAAGAACTACTGGAAGATTTTGAGATAGAAGAGGTTGTTTGTTTTAATGACTAACCCCCTAAATTTTAACCCTTCCTGCCTACCGGCAGGCAGGGATTTTTGACTTTTAAATTATTATTGTATATAATTTCTATCTATATGATTAAAACAAACGAAACAAATATCAAAGAATTAGAATCAGAAAAAGAAGCCCCTATTGATACCGTTAAATTGCCGGTACTCGAAGAAATGATGAGGGTTGGTCTTTTTATGGGACATGGAAAGTCCAAAACCCATCCAAGAATGAAGCCGTATATTCATACCACGAGAAATGCTATGGAGATCATTGATATGGATATGACTTTGGATGCTTTAGAAAAAGCTTTGGAATTTATTAAATCAAAGGTGATCAAGGGCGGTTTTATTATGATGGTTGGCACCACTCCAGTGGCTAAAGAGATCGTTAAAGAATATGCGGAAAAAATGGGTTTTCCTTATGTTGTTGAAAGATGGCTGGGCGGCACATTAACCAATTTCAAAACTCTTTCAAAGAGAGTCACGTACTTTAAAAAGTTAAAAGACGATAAAGCTTCCGGTAAATTGGAAAAATATACCAAGAAAGAGAGACTGGACATTGACAGGGAAATAGTTAAATTAAATACCAAATTCAGCGGTACGGAAAATATGGCTATTTTGCCGCAGGCAATGTTCGTTGTTGACGCCACTCACAATATGATTGCTGTTAGGGAAGGCAAGAAAATGGGAATTCCCGTGATCGCCATGATGAACACTGATCTTAATCCTGAAATTGTTGAATTTCCAATTCCGTGCAATGACCGCACTAAAGAGGGAATTAAATGGGTGATGGAAAAGCTGGCCACAGCCGTTGGCGAAGCTAAGAGCGCCATTCCTGAGGTTAAAGAAGTTAAGAAATAATTTTTAAAGCAAATTATGAACGCTGAAGATGTCAAAAAGTTAAGGGAAGAAACCGGCGCCGGCATAATGGAATGCAAGAGAGCTTTACAGGAAGCCAAGGGCGACGTTGAAGAAGCAAAAAAAATAATACAAGAAAAAGGATTATTGAAAGCTGAAAAAAAATCCGATAGAAAGACCGGTTCGGGAGTTTTAGAATCTTATATCCACAATGGCCGCGTCGGCGTGCTTTTGGAATTGCGCTGTGAAACAGATTTTGTGACCAAGACGGAAGATTTTAAAAATCTAGCTCACGATTTGGCTATGCATATTGCCGCTATGAATCCGGAAAATGTTGAGGCCCTTTTGGCTCAGCCATTTGTTAAGGATCCGTCAAAAAATATAAGCGACGTGATAAAACAGGTAATTGGCAAGATTGGAGAAAATATGGTGGTTGAAAGGTTTATGAGATACGAGTTGTAAAGGGCTTACTCTGAACTTTGAAGTCTGAAGGACGCACAAAGTTTAGATAGTAAACCTTTACCCTGTTAAATAATTTTACCGAAATGGTAAAATTGATGCAGGGCATCATTTAACAGGGTGTTCAGTTTTGCAGCCAATCAGGCTGCGTTAATAAATTAACTAGCCTTCTTGGGCAAAAATGACATGTATAGTTTCACCCTTCAATTCTTAATTATGGCCAGCTTAGCTGCCATAATTTATTTAGTGGCCAGAACAATTCCCAGAATTGACGAGAATGTTTTTTTGGGTCAAACTAAGAAATCTTTTTTAGAAAATTTTTTTTCCAAATTGCCACTTGAGAAAATTGATTTAATGTTTGATAATTTATTAGAAAAGATATTAAGGAAGTTTAAGATCGTTGTTATGAAAACTGACAACGCTTTAACCAGGAAACTTAGTGATTTTAAGCCGATAGTTCCAAGCGAAAAAGATTCGCGTCCCAATATCTTTTCCTCGGAAGGCGCCCGCTTGTCGGACGGGCAGGGATCTGTCTCCGGTGGAGAGAATTCTAATTCTGGTCGAGAAGAAACTAAGCAATAATAAGAGAGTAGGTAATTGGGCAGGTAGCGAAGCGGTCAAACGCGACGCGCTGTAGACGCGTTGGCTTTATGCCTTCGGGGGTTCGAATCCCTCCCTGCCCACACAGAATAGTGATTAGTTGTTAGAGTGTTAGTGTTTAGTAGTTGGTTTCTAGGCTCTAGTCGCTAGTAGCTAGTAGCTAACTACTGTTTAGCCACCTTAGCTCAGCGGTAGAGCAACACTTTTGTAAAGTGAAGGTCCCCGGTTCAAGTCCGGGAGGTGGCTCAGCTAATAAAGATTAGCGATGCCGATGTAGCTCAGAGGTAGAGCAACTCCATGGTAAGGAGTAGGTCGTGAGTTCAATTCTCACCATCGGCTCAGTAGTGATGCGGGGGTTATTATTGCAAAAAAAGATTTTCTGTTTTATAATCATTAAACCTTACCTGCCTGCCGGTAGGCAGGAATCATTAAATTTTAAAATATGGCACAAGGAAAATTTGGAGAGCGTTTAATAAAATTGAGATGTGCGATCTGCAAAGAGATTAATTATTATACGCGTAAAAATAAAAAATTAGTTGAAAGGAAAATTGAGTTAAAAAAATATTGCAAGAAATGCAGAAAGCATCAGATACACAAAGAAATAAAGAAATAAATAAAAATCCCGCAAGCTTGCGGGATTTTTTGATTTATTATATTAAATGTTTATTTATGAAAGCTCGTCCAGAACCAGATTTTAAATATTTTTCAAAATTGTAAGCCGTGTATTTATTCTTAAATGCTATATATGTGATTAGCTGTATAGGAAGTCTATTTGCAGTTGCTAGAACTTGTTTATCCCGATGTCGCTTTAGTCTTTCTTTTAAATCGTTAGTGCATCCAGTATATGGATGATTATCTGAACAATTTAAAATATAAACGTAATACATATATTTGTTTATGCGAAGGTCTCCTTCGCGACGAAGAGCGGGTTTCACCCGCCGAAGGTCGCTACGGCGACCGAAGGCGGGGGCAGAGGGACTTGAACCCCCAGTCGCGGTTTTGGAGACCGCTGGTTTGCCATTAACCGATGCCCCCATTTTAAGAGCGTTTGATGTGTAAATTTTAATTATAACCCCTGCAGTTGTTAAATTCAATAAATATTTGGCCGTAAATCATTTCGGCCTATTGCATTATATTTTGATAGGGCTTTATAATGAAGCTATAAGTAGATCGTTGAAAACTGAATAAAAGCATGATTTAAAAATATTGGTATGGGGAGGCAATTATGAAACGCAAAGACAAGAAGCAGGATGAGCTCAAAGGAGAAGTCCCGGAAAGAAAGTCCTTAACTAAGGTTGAGAAAGCTCTCAAACTTATCGCTCTTTTGATAAAGGGTGATTGCAAAGAGCTGTTCTTGAAGACGGAACTTCAAATGGATGAGATCACTCTTCGGGATATGGCTCAGGAGCTGGGCGAGAGTGGGTATAACATCCATGTCTTTAACAAGGGTGATGAAAATATTTACACTCTTGTAAGAGGCGAGAATGTGAATACGGAAGCGATTCCGATTTCATTTTTGAACAAGAAGTTCAAGATCGGTCTCATTTCAGACCCGCGTATGGGATCAAAAAAGTCCCAGATATCGCTTCTTCACGGCATATATAAAGATATATTCGAGAAGGAGGACGTCGACCTCGTGATCGTTACGGGCGACTTGGTTAATGGAAAGCCTACCACCAGAACTCTTCCGGATGCGTTAATAACGGATCCAGACGAGCTCATTAAGTACGTGGTCAAGCATTTCCCGAAGACCAAGAAGTTTAAAACGTATATCGTTTCAGGCAGAGCGGAGCTCACCTGGAAGAACGAGAAAGGCGTCGATACCGTCTCGGCAATCTGCAAACAGAGGGAAGACCTCAGGATGGCCGGGGATCTCGAAAGGACCTTTAACGTCAAGGGTGTGAACATCAAGGTGTCAGCTCCCTTCGACGATAATTCTCCCATGAGCGTTTCGTATGGCCCTCAAAAGATGGCGGATAAGCTGAAGGATGATCCGATGCCTGACATATTCGTAATAGGTGGCACGCACAGGAGATCCTATATCCCGACTTACAATGGGATGTATATAGTGACCACGCCTTCTCTGCATCTGCAGACGAAGCGCCAGGAAAGAAAAGCGGTCACTCCGTACATCGGCTGTTCCATCATCGAACTCAATTACAACGAGGACTGGTCCATAGACCTCGGAGGCGGCGGTCTCAAGCTCCATCACATCGGACTTGAGAAATATGCCGATCCGAACGATTGCTATGGCGCGGATCTCGCTTCTAAGGCCAAGCTCAGTCAGAAAGGTCAGAAAGTTCTTGACTGGTTTCTTAAGGAAGAGGGTTTTACCTTGACCAAAGGCGAGTTGGCGCGCAGGCTCGGCGAAGACAAGGGTTCGGTGGATAAAATTATCGCCGAATTGAAAAAATGCGGCTGCGTCGCAAAATTCGACACTGCCACAAAGCAGTTGCATTTGGAGGTGGGGCAGAAAAAGGAGTTCGCTCCGACATCGCTCAATGGTGAAGAAGTCTTCGTCTGGGCGACGAAAGAAGCGGGCATCTCCGATACCCATCTCGGAAGCAACAAGGACAATCCTGCCATCCTTAGGAAAGCATATGAGGATGCTGCCAAGGCGAGGTGCAGAAGGGTTTATAATGCGGGAGACATCCCTGAAGGAGCCGGTTCTACCGGTTACAGAGGACATCTCTACGACATGAGACCCGGCTGCGTTTCTTTGGACGACCTCGGAGATTATATGGTCGCCAATTGGCCTAAAGACATCATGGTGAAGGTTGATCCCAAGCATCCGATGCTTGTTTCAGAGATGATCAACTTCCCTGATGGGAAAATAGGCTACAAAGAAAAGCTCGTCAAAGAGGGCAGTGTGATCCTTCAGACTGATGCTATCGAGGGTAACCACGACGGGTGGGCCCAGAAAACCATCGGTACGAGAATGGTCAGAACCCTTGCGATGCGGCTAAACCAGTGCATAAGGTATGTCGGCTATCTGGTCGGAAGTGTGACCGTAGACGGCATATACCATAAACTGGTCCATCCGGAAGGCGGTTCCGGAAGCTGTCTCTCCAATGTGGTGGAAAAACACCTCAAGAAAGTCAGGGAAAGCAAGGAAAGCGGTGGTTTGCCCGAGATCGTATATATCGGACATTACCATTCAGCATATTTTCTCTATGACACAAGGGTAGGCATTAGGATGCCCTGTCTCAAAGATGAAGATGTTTTCCACGAAACGCATGCTTTACTGCCTTTTATAGGAATGTTCATCACAGAAGTCTTCCTTGATAAGTCTGGCAAGAACATCACGCGGGTGGTCATCGACTACCGCAACTACTATCCGCTGATGAAGAAGTCTGCCATCAAAGAGACTCATCTGTAAAAATTGCCCCCTCGCGCGCTGTATGCGCGAGGGGGCTTTTTCTTTTTGTTATAATAAGAAGATGACAAATGAAGAACTCATAGAGCTTTTAAAAAAAGACGGCTATTTAAAAAACCCCGTAATTATTGAAGCTTTTAAAAATGTAGACAGGAAAGATTTTGTTTTGGAAGCGTTCAAAGATAAGGCTTATCTGAATGAACCGCTTCTTATCGGTAATGGGCAGACAATTTCCCAGCCGTTGGTTGTGGCTTTTATGCTTGAGCTTTTGGATTTGAAAATAGGGGAACGTGTTTTGGAAATTGGCACCGGCTCCGGATGGAAAACCGCTTTAATGGCTCATATTCTAACCCATATGAAACGTGAGATAGAGCAAAAGGCGGAATTTTCCGGAAGCGAGGACAAGACTCATAAAGAAATTATCGCTAAAAATGAAATGACATCAATTTCATATTCGGTCATTTCAGTTGAAAGGATTGAAGAGCTTCAAAAACTTGCCAAAGAAAATCTAATAAAGTATGGATTTGAAAAACAGGGAATCGTCAGGCTGGTTTTGGGCGATGGTTCTTTGGGCTGCAAGGAATTTGAGCCCTATGACAAGATTATCGCCGCTGCCGCGGCCGATGAAATTCCGGCCGCTTGGCTGGAGCAATTAAAAATTGGCGGTAAAATTATCGCGCCTATCAAAAATAGCATTGTGATGGTAGAAAAGAAGTCAAAAGATGCGTATGATAAAAAAGAATATTTTGGTTTTAGTTTTGTGCCTCTAATCAAAGATTGATTTAATCTTTTTATAGTTTTTAACCTTCCCCGACAGGGGGGTTGTTTTTTATTTTGGGTAGAGTTAATCTGAAATTAGCATCTTTTTAAATTACATATAAGGGGGAAACGTTATGAAAAAGAGAATAAGATTGGATGGAAAAACACCAAGCGAAAATGGTTTTAAGCTTTTGGAGTTTATGTTGTCCGTTATCAAAGGTCAGGATAAAGCAGTTGAAGATTTAGCTGACGCTATAGAGGTTTTCGAATCGGAAATGTTCACTGAAAACAAGCCTATTTACGTAGGTTTGTGCTGCGGACCTTCCGGTGTCGGCAAGACTCTAACGGCTGAATTGCTGGCTGAATTCTGGTTTGGCGATAGAAATGCTTTCACGAAAATTCCGTGCGAGGCATATTCGGAAAGCCATAGCATTTCCAAGCTTATCGGCTCTCCTGCCGGTTATATTGGCCACTGGGACCCGTGCAATAAAAGGGATTCAGGGACTCCGCCAATTTTATGGCAGGGCAACATTGATCAGTTTGCTTTAGGCGCCGATCCCGTTTTGGTTAAGATTAACCAAAATATTGAGATCGGAGTAGAAGAGATCCTTAAAGTAAATAATGATCTTGCTGAACAACTAAACAAGATTGTTGGGTTATTTGATGATAGGGGCACATTTGATATTGCAAAGTGGCCCCAACTCAGAAAAAAACTTGAAGAGTCTTTTCCTTTGATCATAAGGCGCGAAAAAATGATAGCAGAAGTAAAGAGGCTCGAGCATATGCAACCTTTTATGCAGAATAAAAGGCCGAAATCTATCATTCTGTTTGACGAGATAGAAAAAGCTCATCCGGCCCTGCATAATATTCTTCTGAATATTATAGACAAGGCTCAGCTTCAGCTGTCTAACGGCATCGTAACCGATTTTTCAAATTCGGTTATTCTGATGACGACCAATGCTGGTTCCCGTAAAATGGCTGAGCTCCGGAAACCAAAACTTGGGTTTGTACCGGAGAAAAAAGACGATGCCGTTGTAGACGAGGATAAAGAAATCTACAAAATAGCGCTTGAAGAGGTAAGGCTGGTGTTTCCTCCGGAATTCTTGGCAAGGCTGGATAGGATAAGCGCTTACAGGCCCTTAGGTCCGGAAATATTGCGCAAGATATTAGATGTTGAGTTGCGCAAGTTCCAGGAAAAAGTCCTGAAAAACCTTCCTATCGTTCTTGTTTTTGATGAAAAGGTGAAAGAATTCATCCTTAACGAAGCTACCGATAAACCTGAAAATGGAGCAAGGCTCGTGAAAAACAAGGTTTACAAGTACCTTCGCAAGCCTCTTTGCCGGCTCAAGAACAAAGGATTGATCAAAAAGAATGATATAGTGCATATCACGCTTGATGAAAAGTCCAAAGTCGTTTTTGAGAAGGACGAAGAAGTGGAAGAAGAAAAGAAAGATTAAAATACGCCCCCTCACACTTACAGTGTGAGGGGGTTTTTCTTTCTTCGCCCGCCATAGCCTTCTTGCCCGTCGAAGCCTTGCGAAGTCGGGGGCGACGGCGGGTTTTGAGATCTCGCCGCCAATATTGACTGGCGAAGTGATCTGATATATATTATCTGTATCCATAGACAGCGGGCTTCCAATAGGAATAAGACCTGCCGAGGAAATAAATATCTGCCAAAGGGCGGATACTATGGACCATTAGTGGTCTTTTTTAATACTAATAATAGACCGGGTCGATTAATAGAAAAGTAAAACAAATATTATGTCATTAACTAAAAAACAAAAAATTTCTTTAGTTGACGAAAGCGTAAAGAGATTAAAAGAAAATGAAACTGCGGTTTTCGTCGGTTTCAACGGAGTTTTGGTGGAGGATTTTAAGAAACTCAAAAGAGAGCTCAAAAAAGCCGGAGCTGATCTGAAAGTTGTAAAAAAGAGATTATTGAATATTTCTTTAAAGAATTCCGGTATCAATTTTGATACTATGACCGCAAAATCTCAGATAGCCGCGGTTTTTGCCAAAGGCGATCTGACTTCGGTAGCTGCCACGATTAATAAATTTGCTAAAGTTATCAAGAAATCCAAGAAAGGCGAATTTGAAGTATTGGGAGCTTACGATATGAAGGAGAAGAGGGTGGTGGATGCCAAAGAGTTCAATCTCGTTGCCACATTGCCTTCCAGGGAAGTATTGCTGTCTCAGATAGCTATGATGCTCACTATGCCAATTAAGAAAATAATGATCGGGCTTAACGAAAGAGCTAAGCAGGTTGTGTAATAAATAAAATAACAACCCCGACGTTTGCCTGTCGGCAAAGTACGGGGCTCCGACCGAAGCGTCGGAGGTTAACACAATAAAAATTAACAAAAACCCGCCTTCGCTAAAGCTATGGCGGGCGCAGTAAAAAATTTATGGAAAAATATAAAGAATTGTTAGATAAAATAGGAGAAATGAAAGTTGTTGAACTCGCCGAGTTCGTAAAAGCAATGGAAGAAAAGTTTGGTATTTCCGCCGCTATGCCGGTGATGGCTGCCGGAGCCGGTGCTGCCGCTGGTGGCGCTGAGGCCGAAGAGAAGACCGCTTGGAAAGTTGTATTAAAAGATGGTGGTTCTCAGAAGATCCAAGTCATTAAAGCCATAAGAGAGGCCACTGGTCTTGGACTTAAAGAATCCAAGGATATGGTTGATGCCGCTCCTAAAACTGTCAAAGAAGGATTGAAGAAAGATGAAGCTGAGGACTTAAAGAAAAAACTCGAGGCAGCGGGCGCGACCGTCGAGTTACAATAATAAAAAGTCCCGACTCCTTTGGAGTCGTGGATCCTCGACCGAAGCGTCGGGAAAATTGGAAACTGCCGGCGCTACTGTTGAATTGCAATAGTAACTAAAAAACACGCCGATTGAATTCGGCGTGTTTTTTGTTTATGATATTTAAGTCGCACTCTTAGCTCAATGGTAGAGCGTTCCGTTCACATCGGAAAGGCTACAGGTCCGATTCCTGTAGAGTGCACTAAATAGGCCACTGGTCCAACCGCGCCCCGCACTCAGCTTTGCTGTAGTGCTGGGGTTCCAGTAATGCCCACAAATTTTAGTGCGGGACAAGTCGTAAAGACCACAGAGTCCCTTTGCCCGTCCGTAGCTACAGCGAAGGAGGGGACTCCTGGTGCGCGCACACAAAAAAATAAAGACCCACCGTTAAAGGCGGGCTTTTTTAGTTATCCACTTTTTGCTTTGACCACCTCTAATTAGTGGGGTAGAATGTATGTATGTGGTGGGAAGTGGATAACTATGGGGATAACCCTTGATTCTGGGGATAAGTCCCGATTTTACCCAAGAGTGAAACGATTGGATGTAAAATCGAGGACCCTGTTAAATAACCCTATTAAATCTTTTGCTTTTGGCAAAAGAAAATCGAAGATTTTATTTAACTGGGTTACTGCAAAGCAGTATTTAACAGGGTGCTCAATTTTGTAGTTAATTTTTAACTACAGAAAAGAAAATCCAGCCTCGCTATATATTGTTCGGTAATATTTTTAAAAATTTAAAATTGTAAATTGTAAATTATTTTCATATGTTCATCGGAGAATACAAACATAGTTTAGATTCAAAGGGCAGAATCGCTCTTCCTGTAAAATTCCGCCAAAAAGTGGGAACTGGCGCAATTATCACAAAGGGTTTGGATCACTGTCTTTTTATTTTCACTTCAAAAGATTGGGAAGTTTTAGCGCAGAAACTTATCAACCTTCCACTGGTTCAGGCCAACTCCAGAGCGTTTGTCCGTTTAATGGTTGCCGGAGCGATGGATGTAGAACTTGATAAACAGGGGAGAATTTTAATCCCTGATTATTTGAGAGAATATGCCGGACTCCAGAAAGAGACCGTGATCGCTGGACTTTATAACCGCATTGAAGTTTGGAACAGCGAATCGTGGAAGGAGTATAAATCAAAAACCGAATCCTCTTCAGATGAGATAGCCGAAAAGTTGGGGGAGCTCGGTATTTAAAGTAATCAACCAATAACGAATTACAACGAATATACGAATTAAATATTTACTGATTAAACATTAGGGTTTGTAGGGAAACTCGCCCAATATTTTAAATTAATCAGTGGACTACTATTCGCTCATTCGTACCAATTCGTTATTAGATGATTTATGCATATCCCAGTTCTTTTAAATGAAGTGATGGAAATATTGAAACCGCAAAAAGGTGAATTCTTTATTGATGGAACTTTTGGCGCCGGAGGCCATTCTGAAAAAATTCTTGAAGCGATAGGGGAGAAGGGAAAACTTCTTGCATTTGATTGGGATCCAAAAGCCTCAGAACGAAATATTATCATTCTTGAAAAGAAAAATTTTACATTCGCTAACGTTAATTACGCAAATGCAAAAAAGTTCTTACAAGAAAATAATTTGCCAAAAGCCGATGGCTTGCTTCTAGATCTGGGATTTTCTTCCGATCAGCTGGAAGACTCCGGAAAAGGATTTAGTTTCAAAAAAGATGAGCCACTTGTGATGTCCTATGGAGAAAGCGGGCCGACGGCTTACGAAGTGGTGAATACTTATTCAGAAGAAAAACTCTTGGAGATTATAAAGGAGCTGGGCGAAGAAAGATTTCCTGGAAGAATTGCTAGGGTGATCGTGGAAAACAGACAAAAGGAACCGATTAAAACAAGCCTGCAGCTGGCGCGGATAATACGAAGCGCTTTGCCGAGGAATTATGAAAAGGGGAGGATAGATCCTGCTACCAGAACATTCCAAGCTTTAAGGATATATGTGAACGGCGAGCTGGAAAATATTAAAAAGATTTTAGGCGATCTGGAAAGTATTGTGAAAAGCGGGGGAAGGGTTGCGGTTATATCATTCCATTCTTTAGAAGACAGGATAGTGAAAAATATTTTCAGGGATCTGAAAAAATCGGGCAAGGCAGAACTTCTGAATAAAAAAATAATTAGCGCTTCAAGGGACGAGATTTCAAATAATCCAAGAAGCAGGTCGGCTAAGCTTAGGGGATTAAAAATAATCTAAAAAATGACTATCATAGAACCAAATAAATCAAAATATTCTTATAATTCAGCGGTTTTATTAATGTCTCTTTCACTAGCTTGTTTGGCTTTTTCAAATATATATATTTATAATAAAAACGTAACTCTAAAACAGTCTATTTCTGAAGGAACAAAAAATCTTCAGGAGCTTCAAGTGGTAAACGCTGAATTTAAAAATAAGCTTTATAAAATGACAGACTTGAGCAATTTGAACGATGTTATTAAGAGTAATAATTTAGTTAAAGATAAAAGTCCGAAATATTTTGAAACTAAATCTTTGGCTGTAAATTAAGTTGCATGAATCCCACACATAACAAAGATAATCCGGTTTAATATGCGTGAGTGGTATTAAATAATAATTAACGTCGTAGCTAATTAATATATAAAAACAAAGTCAAAGAAAGCTTCGCTTTCAATCTTTGTTATGTGTGGGATGAAAATAAGAATTTTTTTAATCTCTAGCTTCTTCATTTTCTTATTTTTTGGTTTGATTTCCAATATTTATAATCTGCAGATCACTAAAGGATCTTATTATTTAGCCAAAGCCGAATCTCAAAACAGGCTTTCCGGTTTCTTGGAAGCTATGAGGGGAGATATTTATTTTACGGATAGAAGTGAAAATCATTCTCCCGCCGCGATAAATAAAGAATACTTTATAATTTTTGCCGTTCCTAAAGAAATTTATGCCGGCGGAGAGGACGTTGTTAATCTGGCAGCTGAACAAATCGCTTCAATATTTAAGCTAGATAAAGAAGAGTTAGCTGCGGCTTTTTCCAGCCCGACAAATCAGTACTATTCAATTTTAAAAAAGGCCACGCAGGAACAGGTCAATGGAATCAGAAATCTTGATATTAAAGGGATCTATATAGAAAATAAAAATTTCAGATATTATCCTCTTGGAAATTTGGCTTCGCAGGTTTTGGGTTTTGTTTCGCCGAGTTCCGATGACAACGCGTTGTCCGGAAAATATGGAACGGAATTATTTTTTAATGACGAACTCACCGGTAAAAACGGTCAACTGGAAGGCAATAAGGTTATTGATCTGGAAAACGGCAAGGATATAGTTTTGACCATAGATCCAACTATACAAAATAGAGCAGAAACCGCGCTGCAGGATTTGATCAAAAAGTATAATGCTGCGGGCGGATCGGTGATAGTCCAGGACCCAAAAACCGGAAAGATAATCGCTCTTGGCAATTATCCTAATTTTGATCCGAATAATTATTCAGAATATAAAATAAAGGATTTTCTTAATCCGGTTACGCAGAGTATTTACGAGCCAGGTTCGGTTTTTAAGGTTATTACTATGGCTACCGGCCTTGATAGCGGCAAATTGACAGCCGATACCACTTATGTAGATAAGGGTTTTATAAAGCTAAACGGAAAAACTATAAAAAATTGGGATTATGAAGAAAAGGGAGCGCACGGTTTAACAACTATGACCGGCGTTATAGAAGGTTCTTTGAATACCGGAGCGGCTTACGCCGAATCTTTGATCGGCAAGGATATATTTTATAATTATTTAGTTAAATTTGGTTTTAATCAGACCACCGGCATTGAATTGCCCGGGGAAGTGACGAGCGATATTAAAAAGCTCAAGAGCAGTTCCAAGGATGTTGATTTTGCCACGGCTTCTTTCGGCCAAGGACTGGCCATTTCTCCAATTGCTATGATCAATGCTTTTTCCGTGATAGCTAACGGCGGAGAGCTGATGAAGCCCTTCATTGTTGCGGATACTGAACCGCAAGTGGTTCGCAGGGTTATTTCAAAAGAAGCATCGGTTGAAGCGATAAAGATGATGGTTTCTGCGGTTGATAAGGCGTATGTTGCGAGAATTCCCGGATATTATGTAGCCGGAAAAACCGGCACTGCGCAGATACCTGATTTTCAGCGCGGCGGTTATTTGCCCAATGACTACATTCATACCTATATCGGTTTTGCGCCGGCTTATGATCCGAAATTCGTTATTTTAATAAAACTGGATAAACCGGAGGGCGCGCCGCTCGCCGGAACAACTGTCGTGCCGGCATTCAGAGAGCTGGCGGATTTTTTGCTTAACTATTATAATATTAGGCCTGATTACTTAAATGAATAAAGAAAAATTACAACAATATTTGCGGGTGACCATACGCAAATTAGCTATTTGGACGATCAATAAATATCAGCCCGGAGTCATAGCTGTAACAGGCAGTGTTGGAAAAACTTCCACGAAAGAAGCGATACTTTGCGTTTTAAAAGAATCCCGTTTTGTGAGAGCCACTCATGGCAATTTTAATAACGAACTTGGTTTGCCATTGACCATTTTGGGAGATTATCAAAAGATCACGGGCAAAATGTTTTGGGTTAAGGTTATTTTTATGGCTGTTCTTCGACTTATGCTTCCAACCAGAGGCTGGTCCGCCTTTGGCGGAAAATATCCGGAAATATTGATCTTGGAATACGCGGCTGATAAGCCGGGGGATATCAAGGATCTTTTGGACGTTGCCAAGCCGCAGATAGGCGTAATTACTGCTGTGGGAGACGTGCCGGCGCATGTTGAGTTCTATAGCGGTCCGGAGGCGGTGGCTCGTGAGAAGTCCAAAATATTAGAAGCTCTGCCCAGTACCGGCTTTGCTGTTTTGAATGCGGATGACAAATATGTTTTGGAAATGAAACTAAGAACTAAGGCCTATGTTATGACGTATGGTTTTAGCGATGAGTCTGCAATTCAAATAACTAATTTTGAAAATAGAGTGGAGGGAGGGATTCCTGTTGGTGTAAGTTTTAAGCTGAATTACGGCGGATCTTTTGTCCCTGTTAAAATTGACGGTTGTTTTGGGAAGCCCCAAGTGTATGCCGCGGCGGCCGCAGCTGCCGTAGGTTTTGCTTTTAGCATGAATTTGGTAAAAGTGTCCGAAGCGCTTCAATCTTATCAGTCGCCCGCGCAACGGACCAAAGTAATTCCCGGCATAAAAGATACTTTCGTGATTGATGATTGTTATAACGCTTCGCCGATGTCTATGAAGGCGGCTATTGAATTAGCGGACTCGATGAAATTCAAAAGAAAGATTGCGGTTTTGGGGGATATGTTGGAAATTGGAAAATATACAATTGACGCCCATGTTGAGGTGGGAAATTTAATTAATGATGTGTTCAGTATTTTGGTGACGGTTGGTCCAAGATCAAAATTCATTGCCGAGGCGGCTTCCAAAAAAGGAATGCCTATAAAAAATATTTTCAGCTTTGAATCCGCCGATGACGCCAAACTTAAAGTCCAGGAACTGATGAAAAAAGGCGATCTGGTCTTGATAAAAGGATCTCATGCTATGGAACTGGAAAAGGTTGTGGAGGAAATAAAGATAGTATAAGATTAGTCATTAGCGACTAGCGATTAGAGATTGATTATCTGTCATTGCGAGGAGTCTGCGACGTGGCAATCCAGCAAATCTACTACTAGTGGCTAATTACTAAGTACTATCTTCGGCCCCATCGTCTAGTGGCTAGGACACATCCTTCTCAAGGATGGAACATGAGTCCGATTCTCATTGGGGCTACGTGTTTAAAATTCTAAAAAAATCTAAAAAAAGCCAAGCCCGAGCAGGGGTTATTAGCACGCCTCACGGCTTGATCCATACGCCGGCCTTCTATCCGGTTGGCACCAAAGCGACTGTAAAGGGCATTACGCCCGCGCAATTGAACGATATGGGCATAGAGGCCGTTTTATGTAATACATACCATTTATTCCTAAGGCCAGGCGATAAGGTGGTAAAGAAATTTGGCGGACTTCATAAATTTATGAATTGGCCAAAACCGATCATTACAGATAGTGGCGGTTTTCAGGTTTTTAGTTTGGGATTGGGAATGGAGCATGGATGCTCAAAGATTATCGGTAAAAACCAGGCGGGCAATAGACCCGCCGTCGCTTCCACCGACGCTAAAGCTTTGGCGGACAAGAAAGCTATGGCGGGCGAAGGAAAATTTGCAAGGATAACTGAAGACGGGGTTTATTTCAGATCATTTTTAGATGGCTCCAAACATTTTATTGGCCCAGAAGAATCTATGAAGATTCAGGAAAATTTAGGGGCGGATATTATTTTTGCTTTTGATGAATGCACTTCGCCTTATTCCGACCATGAATATACGAAAGAGGCAATGGAACGCACTCATCGTTGGGCGGTAAGGTCTTTAAAGGCATTTCGTCGTGGGTCGTCAGTTGTTGGTCGTCAGTTATTGTTCGGCATAGTGCAGGGCGGTGAATTTAAAGACTTAAGATTAGAAAGCTCTAAGTTTATTGGCGCTATGGATTTTGACGGGTTTGGCATCGGCGGAGCTTTTGGAAAATTTAAGAAGAATGCAAAAAATGAATTAGACTGGTCCGTTGAACATCTGCCTGAAAATAAACCCAAACATCTTCTTGGCATAGGATCAGTTGAAGATATTGTTGAGGCTGTTAGACGGGGCATTGATACATTTGACTGCGTCACTCCGACCAGATTAGGCAGAAACGGAACTGCTTTAACCGAAAAAGGAAATTTAAATATGAAGTCCGGTAAATTCGCTTTAGATAAGAAACCAATTGAAAAAGGGTGCGGGTGTTATACCTGTGCCAATTTTACAAGGGGATATGTAAGGCATTTATTCCAAAGCGGAGAAATGTTGGCGGGGATTTTGACAACTATTCACAATCTTTATTTTATGGAGAAATTGATGAAAAAGATAAGAAAAGATATACTTGAAAATAGGTTTTAGTCAGAGAATTTCTGTCATTCCGCACTTGATGCGGAATCTAGAAAAAAAGACTGGATTCCCGCTTCCGCGGGAATGACAAGAAAAAAATACCATGACAATAAAAGAATTCAAAAATACCAAGCCTTTATTTTACCCGTTTTTAGTAAGTGGCGGGTTGATTCTAACAGCCTTAATCGTTGCTGTTTTAAACTTTTATAAAATAAATAATTTATTGATAATGCACTATGATGGGTACAAAGGTATAGACTTTCTTGGGGACAAGGGCGACGTTTTTAGCCTTATCGGGATATCGGCGACTATGATTATTTTAAATGCCTGGTTGGCAAACAGGACTTATTTCAGAGAAAGATTTTTGGCCTATTTATTCTCTTTTTCCAGCTTAGCGCTCTCTGTATTGATTTTAATCGGGGTTTTTGCTATTATTTCTATTAATTAATGTGTTTGTTCTTTGGGCTTTTGTCTGAGTTAACAAACCATTAACCCCGTTAAATAATCCGTCAGTCGACGGATTGCTGCGAAGCAGCATTTAACAGGGTGCTCAAATTTGTAGATAAATTTTATCGCTACAAAGATGAGCTCTAAAATTAATACAAATTTGGCATGAAATTAGCAGTAATAGAAACAGGAGGCAAGCAATATAAAGTTGCCGTTGGAGACAAACTGAATATTGAAAAATTAGATAACGAAGTTGGATCCGATGTTGTTTTTGATAAAGTTTTATTAGTTGTTGATGGCGAGAGCGTTGAAGTTGGCGCCCCATATTTAAAAGGTGTTAAAGTAGAGGGCAAGTTGCTGGATACCTACAAAGACAAGAAAAAGATTGTTTTTAAATATCATTCCAAAACAAGACGAAGAAAGAAAAAGGGACACAGACAGCAAATGACAGAAGTGGAAATTACCAGTATCAAATAAAGATTGTTTCTGTAAAAAAAGCGGCTCATTGAGAGCCGCTTATAGTTTATTTAGTTATCCTTAAAGGATATTTTTTTATCACAGAAGGAAACATTTCTACAAAGACTTTGCCGCGCTTGGTTAGTTCGTACTTGACGAGGATACGACCTCTTCCTTTATAGGGAACTACGTGCGGGACGATCCAGAAGTTTTTGTTCAATAATTTTAGGCCGCGATTCATCTGGCCATCTTTTAAGTTTAGTAGATCTTTAATTTCGCTGTAATAGAAACCGCTCCGCCTGTAAGATATCAAGAATAGCATAAGTAAGATATAAAAATCCCGTCTTGCTATCCATAGTTCTTCTTTTTTAGACATCTAAAACCTCCTTTTTATTTGAACTGTAATAGAACTGTGTATAACTATAGACTAATTAATTTCTTCTTTCAAGCGCCTGGCCGAGCGTGTCTTCATCTGCGAATTCTATTTCACCGCCGGTCGGAATGCCTCTTCCGAGTCTGGTGATTTTTTTGGCGAGATCTTTTAATTCTTTGCCCAGTATAGCGGCATTGAAATCGCCGTAAGTAGTAGGATTAGTGGCAATGACTATTTCATCGGCTTGTCCTCCCAATTCTTTTTCTATGACAGCTTTTAATTTTTCAAGCCGTCTTTTTTGTTCAGATCCCAGAACTCCATTTTTTTGCAGGCTTCCAATTATAAAATAATTACCATTGAATTTATTTGTTTTTTCTATTGAAATCAAATCGGTCTCTTTTTCAACTATGGCTATGAGCTTAGAGTTTCTTTTTTTATCTCTGCAAATTTCACAAAGTTTGTCATCTTTATCTTGAGGCAGGAAAACAAAAAAACATTTTTCACAAATAGACATACCTTCTAAGCCTTCTAGGGATTTTATTATTCCGTCTATTTCATCTTTTCCGGAACCAATTACGTGAAAGGCCAGCCTCGTGGCCTGTCGTGGACCTATTGATGGAAGTTTAGAAAAGTGATGTATAAAGTTTTTAATTGGATCAGGTAAATTCATAAAAGTTTAAAATGTAAATATCAAAATGGAAAATGACAATGTAAAATTAAAAATCTTTTCTGTCATTCCCGCGAAAGCGGGAATCTAGGTTTCTGGATTCCCTGCCTGCCGGCAGGCAGGCGCATCAAGTGCGGAATGACAAAATCTCGTTTCCCTAAATTTTGATTTTTGATTTTTAAATTTTAATTTTCTGTATGGTATTTATCCAAACTCATAAAGCTGGCCTTTTCTTGGTTGAATCTTAATTTAATTGTTCCTGTTGGGCCGTTTCTGTGTTTGGCTATAATAATTTCTGTCATACCCATTTCTTCCGGAGAAGGATTGGCTTTTTCGTGGTCTTTTCTATAAATAAACATTACGACGTCGGCATCTTGTTCAATGGATCCGCTTTCTCTCAAGTCTGAAAGCCTCGGTCTTTTATTTTCTCTTTGGTCAACGGCTCTGGAAAGCTGGGAAAGAGCAATGACCGGAATATTTAATTCCCTGGCCAATCCCTTTAAGCCTCGGGAAATTTCTGTGATTTGCGAGACCATATTATCCGAATTTGTGCGAGGCTGTATGAGTTGCAGATAATCAACCACTAGCAGACTTAATCCGGATTCCGACTGGAGTCGTCTTGCCATAGACCTCATTTGAAGAATGTTTGGAGACGGCGTGTCGTCTATGAAAATAGGGGCCTTGGAAAGTTCGTCCAGCGCTCCTTGAATACAGGAAAAGGCGCCATCTTCTTTAAGCTTGCCGGTTCTTAGATTCCAAAGCGGAACGTTGGCTTGAGAAGAAATAATTCTGTCTATAACTTGCTCCTTAGACATTTCCAAAGAAAATATGCCAACAGGTTCCTTGCGGTCTACCGCTACGCTTCTGGCGATATCTAAAGCCAACGATGTTTTGCCGATAGATGGCCTGGCGCCCAAAACCACTAAATCCGAACGTTGAAAACCGGAAAGTATGTTGTCCAGATCAAGGAAGCCGGAGGCAACGCCCCTTAAACCGCCTTCACCGCTGTGAAGTCTTTCTATCCTTTCATAAGCGCCCTTAAGCCCTTCGCCGATGCTGGAAAATTTTTGGGGAACGGATTTTTGTGAAATTGAAAATATCTGTTTTTCTATATCATCCATCATTTCTTCCATATCCATTCCGGTGCTGAAGGCTTTTTCGGAAATATTTCCCGAGGCGCTGATCAGATCCCTTAATATTTTTTTCTCTTTTACGATCTGGGCATAATGACCGACATGCGCGGCGGAGGGGACTGATTCAATTATTTTAGTTAAATAAGCGCCGCCGCCGATATCTTTTAACAGGCCTGCGTCTTTTAATTTATTTGTGACCGTGAAAATATCTATCGGCTCTCTTTTTGTATAAAGCTCCAAGATTGCTTCATATATTTTTTCGTTTACCGGCTTATAAAAATCATTCGGCGATAAAACATCAGCAACATTTATTATTGAGTTTTTATCTATCATCAAAGCGCCTAAAACAAATTGTTCCGCTTCCAGATTTTGAGGCGGTAGTTTTAATTTGCTTGTTGCCATAATATTTTAGAGACTAGCTACTTTTTAGTTACGAGTTGGCCGATTGGCATGTCCTCTACTATATATCCTAAGCCTTCTATTTTATTTCTCAATAGGTCGGATTGAGCAAACTGTTTATGACTTCTGCATAACTCACGTTCCTTGGCTAATTTAGCGATATTTGGGGGCATTTTAGGCGTTTTTAAGGCTATTCCCAGGAATAGTTCCATCTTGCTAATTATGAATTTTTGAGCCGCGATTGCTTCGTTTTTATTTAATTTCTGTCCCTTCGGGACATCTCTCGCAGGGAGACATATGTTCGGTTCTAAGGCATTTATCAATTCAAAAATAGAAGCCAGCGCTTTTGGAGTATTAAAGTCATCGTCCATAGCTTCTTTGAAATTTAATTCAGCGATACCCAGTGTTTTTTTAATTTCAGCGCTTACAGACCCTTTTTGTTTTATTATAGAAAATATTTTTAATATTTTTTGTATTTTTTTCAAAGTATTATTGGCTTGATCCGCGGACGCTTCCATGTAATTGAAAGGGGAGCGGTAGTGGTTTTGATTTATTAAAAGCCTTAATGTTTCCGGCGGGTATTTTCCAATAAAATCATTTATTGTAATAAAGTTTTTTAAAGACTTGGACATTTTTTTACCGTTGATCAGGAGGAATCCCGCATGCATCCAGATCTTAACCATCGGTTTTTTCCCCGAAGCGGATTCTTGCTGAGTTATTTCGGCTTCATGGTGCGGAAATTTAAGATCCACTCCACCTCCGTGAATATCATATTGCGGACCGAAATAATGTTCGGTGATGGCTGTATCTTCAATGTGCCAGCCCGGACGGCCCCAGCCCAGTGAAGTGTGCCAAAGCGGTTCGCCGAAGACTATTTTAAAGGCTATTTTTTTATTTCCGCTAGCTGGCGGATTTAGTTCGGGAATATTCTCGTCCCTTACACATCCTTGTGTGAGGGATTTGTCTGTAGGAAATTTCCATAGCGCGAAATCTCCTTTATTTCTTTTGTTTATAGTTTCATCAATTCTGGATGTGGCGTCTTCGGCCTGGAGAACGGTTCGCTTTGAAAGCTTTCCGTATTCGGGAAAGGTGGAGATATCAAAGTAATAGCCGTCGCCGTCTATCTTGTAGGCATGGCCTTTTTTGATCAGGGTTTGGATCTGTTTTACTATCTGCGGAATATGCTTAGTGGCTCGGGCATATTTTATCCCTTTAATACGAAGTTTTTTTTCAAATATATGATATTCGCGTTCAAATTGCGTGGCTAGTTCAATCGGGGATATATTCTGTTCTTTGGCTCGCTCAATGATCTTGTCGTCAACGTCGGTAATATTTTGCAGGTAGAATATTTTTATTTTTTGTGATTTTAAATAGCGGGCGATTGTGTCAAAGGCAATGTAGGTTCGCGCATGTCCCAGATGCGGGAAATCATATACGGTCGGACCGCAAACAAATAGCCGAATTGGTCGGCTATTTGGCAGATCTTGTTTTATTCCGGAAAGAGAATCGTAAATTTTTACAGCCATTTTTTATTTTTAAACACCATAAGAGATATAGTGGTTATAGAAATCACCGTGATAATACTGGCGAGAAATAATTTTAAATTATTTTCTCCTAATAATGAATTAAAGGAATCTACAGAGAAAAGTTGTATAACTACAACCATTGGTATTGTTAAAAAGGCCAAAATATTGAATTTTTGCATAACCGAGTTAGTTTTGGCATTTAAAAGCTGGGCATTGGTTTCTTCTAAGGATTCAATGGTTTGCTGGTAATTTTCCAGATGCTGTGTAACCTTCAGATGATCTCCTACTAGATCTGACAAATATACAACTATGCCCTCTCCCCAGAATTTTATGGAGGTTTCTTTGAGTGATTTCAGAAGTATTTCTTGGGGGCGGCTGATGATCCTATAATCTAAAAGATCTCTTTTAACATACGATATTTTTCTAAGCATCGCTTCTTCTTTTCCGGTGAATAATTCTTGAGTTAAACCGGTTACATTTTCTTCTATGTGCTTTAATTGTCGCATAGAGAAATTGATAATTTCTTCAATGATTGAATACAGCAATTTTCCCGTGTTTTCCATTGCGGTTTCTTTGAAATGAGGATTATTGGTCAAGTTCCTAGTGAAATTGTTTATAGGCTCCAATTCTTCATAGTGCACGGTTATTATTTTATTTTTTGTTATAAGGCAATCTATTTCGGCCTTGCGGGAAGTTTTCATAACAGGATCATAAACCGGAATATGATAGGTTAGATAGAGGTATTGGTCATATATATCAACTCTAGAATGGGCGGAAACATGAAGCAGTTCATCCAATATAATAGGATGAAATTTATGCTGTTTTGCGACAAACTCAATATCTTGTTTGGTTGGCTTGGCGATATCTATCCAAGTAATATTTTTATTTTTAATTATTTTCATCCCGCACATAACAAAGACTGGAAAGCAAAGCTTTCTCTGACTTTATTATCTTAATTTGTTTAAAAGTTTTTGAGATTATACGACTTTCTCGCACAAATAATTTTAAATTGGTCTTTGTTATGTGCGGGATTCATAGATTAATTATATCACAAAAGTGATTGATTTTTAACATTTTTTATTGTAAAGTAATCTAATAATTAGAAATTATCCCTGCCCCCATAGCTTAATGGTAAAGCAGTTGCCTTTTAAGCAATTGACCATGGTCCGATTCCATGTGGGGGCACAATGTGCGGAACTTAATCAGTTTTTATTCTTAACTCGCTGCCAACCAAAAGCATTAACCATGGGTCCGACCGTGTCCCGCACTCAGCTTGGCTGTAGTGCTGGGGTTCCATGTGGGGGCACAATTAAAAAACCGGCATCAAGGCCGGCTTTTTAATTTAATTTTCATTCAACGCTCCTTGTAGAACTGGTAATATTTTTTGGGCAACCAGTTCGTGTCCTTTATCATTGGGATGGATAGTATCATAAAGCAGATCTTTTCTAAAAAGTATGCCATCTAAAATTCCTGGGATATAGGCAAAAACTTTTTCGTCGGTTGCCACTTGCTTGATCACGCTTTCGTATTCCGGCTGTATTTGCGAAGTAGTGCCTATTAAAATTACTTTTGCGCCAATGCCCCGTATTTTTTTGATCATCGTTGCTAAATTGGCCTTAATGACTTCTGGATTATATCCCATGAAATAATCATTGCCTCCCAGAAATACTATTACGATGTCCGGTTTTTTGTCTAAAACATCAGCTTGGAGCCTTACCAGCGCGTCCGAAGTAGTGTCTCCGGTCTTTCCTGAATTGATGATCGGAACATGAATGTATTCAGACAAAAAAACCACATAATTTTTACCAGGAGGAACCATTCCATACCCCCTAGTTAAACTATCCCCAAAAGCCACTACGACCTTGCCTTGTTTATAGTAGTTTTGCGGATACCAAATGCTGATGCCAAATAATATGACCACAAGAGCCATTCCAAAAAATTGAAATTTGCCGAATTTGAAGCGCATTTTAGATGGGGGTTATAATTCTTTTTCCAGATCCTCTAAAAACTTCTTAGCTTTCGAGCTTAATTTTTTAGGAGTCTTGGTTTTGAATTCTACATAGAGATTGCCCCGGCCTCTTCCTTCAAATTTTGGCATGCCTTCGTTTGGAACAATAAGTTTTTCCTGGATATAAAATCCTTCGGGTATTTCTATGTTTATTTTTCCGCCGGAAATCACGGGAATTTCTATTTTTTTATTCAAAAGCAAGTCAGTTAAACCAACTTCTCTTTTGATGTAAAGACCATTTTCTTTTCTCTGAAAAACGGGGTGGGGGAGAATTTTAATTCTTACATATAGATCTCCAGATTCAGCTCCTTTTTCTCCCGCTTCTCCGGCCCCGGCTATTTTAATAATCTGTCCGTCATTAATTCCAGGCGCAATAAAAAAACCGATCGTTTTTCTTTCTTTGATCTTTCCGGAACCCGAACATTCTTTGCAGGCTTTTTTGGGTATTTGCCCAGCGCCTTCGCATTTTGGACACGCTCTTACTTGCGCAAATTGTCCAAAAAAAGTTTTCTTTATTTCTTTTACTTCGCCCCTTCCATCGCAAGTAGAGCATTTTTCAGAACCTTCTTTTTCCATATGGCCTAATCCGGAACACGTCTTACATTTAACAGATACATGAAAAGTTAATTCTTTATTTGCGCCCATAAAGGCATCCTCAAGTGATATTTCTTGCAGTGTTTCTAGGTCAGCCCCCCTTCTTTTTCTGCTAGCCGAAGATCTTCCTCTTCCGGAACCGCCCCCAAAAAATGTTTCAAAAATATCTCCTAAATCGCCAAAATCGCCGCCCATACTATTTCCCTGGCTAAATCCGCCGAAGTCAAAACCGGCAAAAGGATTGCCCTGGGAATGGCTGTATCCTCCGCCCTGGCCCATATTGCTGAAGGAGTCGCCAAATTGATCATACTGCGCGCGTTTTTCTTTGTTGGACAGGATTTGATAGGCTTCGTTCATTTCTTTGAATTTTTTTTCATCTCCGCCTGATTTATCAGGATGATGCTTGTGGGCGAGTTTTCTATAGGCATCTTTCAGTTGCTCTGAAGATGCGTCTTTATTAACCCCCAGTATTTGGTAGTAATCTTTTTTCATAAATTAAATCATCTAATAACTAATAAAATCACGAATATACGAATAAAAGATAATTGGGATATTAAGAATTCGCTCATTCGTACTAATTCGTTATTCGTTGATTATTATAGGACTATGATTTCCTTGCTGATCTGTTGATAGGTAAGCTTGCAGAAACCCAGAGCCATGAGTATTTCATAGAAAAGATAAATGAGAAGATAAATGAGCCAATAAAACATCCAGAAAAAGCTTTTGATAGTTAAAAATATCAAGAAGAACATTGATACAAAAATAATCCATCTTACGGTCTGATTAAGATTCTTTATTTTCTCATTTATAAAATTATAAACTCCGTCAAGAACGCTTTCATTGGATTTTATATTTATTCCTATGCCCTGAAATTGCGCCGCTATTAATTCTTTCGGCAAGCCAGTTTCTTTGGCTATTTGGGGAATAGTCATATCAACCGAGAAATTTTTAAATCCCATTTTTAAATAATTGTCGGCTATTTTAATGATCATTTCAGACGGAGCTATGAGGCTCTTTATCAGGCTTTTAGACACATTAATATTCTCAGGGAAAAACGGCTGGGAATAAGTTATAGAGATTAGAATAACAACGGCGGTAACTATTTTTGGCACTGAAAATTTAGCAATCTTGGCGACATTAAGTACTAATTGATTTTTAAGCTCTTGCTGGCTTTTTTTGATTGAAACGTGAAGCGCCAGATAGGTGAGGGCTATTGCTATTAATAGTATAAAAGAATAATTTTTTAAAATAAAAAAAGAGGCCAGTCCAAGCGTTTCGCCCAAAGCGATAAGCAAATTGAAATTTTTTGATTTAACAAATAAAGTTTGCAGAAAAAAAACGATGATAAATATAAAGATAGATACCGCTGCCCAAGTAAAATTGCCGGCGCCCGGTCCTTCATATGTAAGACCGGCAAAATAACTTGAAGCAATAGCCGCAAGAAGGCCTATCCCAGACAATATTGAAATTTTTAGGATGGAGGTATCTACTTCCGCGGTTGCATTTTTCTGAAGCAAATTTGAATTATTGTTTGTGTTGAACATGCCATTTTTGCCCGAGAGGGCAAGTTAATTTATTTAACGCAGCCCGATCAGCTGCCTGCCTGCGGTAGGCAGGCAAAAATGAGCACCCTGTTAAATAAAATCTTTGATTTTCTTTTGCTTTTCAGCAAAAGATTTAACAGGGTAAGGAGATTTCATCTCTTTAAATTATATCACAAATTATTCTTGTTTATCCCGCACCTTTTGGTGTATGAGTTACAAATAGTGATTAGATAACATTGCCATTGCTGTCAATTCGTACCAAAAGGTGGCGGGATTTATTTTTCGTTTGTCTGGGGGTTTTCATTTGGTTTCTGATCTTCGTTCGGTTGTTGCGAGCCATTTTTTTCATACATAGCTTGGCCGATCTTTTGCATTTCAGAAGATAGCTCCTCGGTGGCTTTTTTGATGGCTTCGGCATCGGTGCCCGTTTTTAATTCTTTCAAAGACTCAATCTTCTTGCCGACGGAATCTTTAATTTCTTGAGTCACTTTTTCACCGGCTTCCTTCAAAGCTTTTTCGGCGGTATAGATCAGGGTTTCTGCGTGGTTGTGAGCTTCGGCGAGATCTTTTTTCTTTCTGTCTTCTTCAGCATATTTAACAGCCTCATTTTTTAATTTTTCAATTTCTTCTTTTGAAAGATTGGTGCTGGCCTCAATTTTTACAGACTGAACTTTGCCGGAAGCTTTGTCTTTGGCCGACACGCTTAAAATACCGTTTGCGTCTATATCAAAATTTACTTCAACTTGAGGCATACCCCTTGGAGATGGCGGAATTCCGTCTAAAATAAATTTAGCTAAAGTTCTATTTCCGGAAGCCATTTCTCTTTCTCCCTGTAAAATGTGAATTTCAACGGAGGTTTGATTGTCCGCGGCGGTAGAAAATACCTGGGACTTTGCGGTCGGGATTGTGGTATTTTTTTCAATGATTTTGGTAAACACTCCGCCCATGGTTTCTATGCCCAAAGAAAGGGGAGTGACGTCCAAAAGAAGAACGTCTTTTATGTCGCCCTCGGGTTTTCTGCCTTCATCTTTGGCTGATAGAATTTCGCCTTGAATTCCGGCGCCGATAGCCACGACTTCGTCCGGGTTTACGCCTTGATGGGGTTCTTTTCCGAAAGCTTTTTTAACAGCTTCTTGAATTGCCGGCATTCTTGTTTGTCCGCCGACCATTACCACTTCATCAATATCTTTTATTTCCAGTCCCGCGTCTTTTACGGCTTTTTTAGTGAGCTCAATAGACCTATCAATATAGTCTTTAACCAATTCTTCCAGTTTTGCCCTGGAAAGTTTTAGCAAGAAATGTTTTGGGCCCGTTGCGTCGGAAGTGATATATGGAAGATTGATCTCTGTTTCAAAAGAAGTGGAAAGTTCGTGCTTGGCTCTTTCGGCGGCTTCTTTAAGTCTTTGTATGGCCAAAGGATCTTTTGAAAGATCTATTCCTTCCCGTTTTTTATACTCAGAAACAAGGTATTCGTTTATTTTCTTATCAAAGTCATCGCCGCCAAGGTGCGTGTCTCCGCCGGTAGCTAAAACTTTTACATCTCCGCCAAGCTTGTCAAAATCCACTTCCAAAATGGAAATATCAAAAGTTCCTCCGCCGAAATCGTAAACAGCGACCTGCTCATTTTTTTGCTTGTTTAAACCATAAGCCAGCGCGGCCGCGGTCGGTTCGTTGATAATTCTTCTGACCTTAAGTCCGGCAATTTCACCGGCATTTTTTGTCGCCTGTCTTTGGCTGTCGTCAAAATAAGCGGGGACTGTGATGATGGCTTCGGTGATTTGTTCTCCAAGTTTGGCTTCGGCATCAGCTTTTAATTTGGCCAAAATCATGGCCGAAATTTCTTCCGGCGTGTACCACTTGTCTCCCATTTTTATCTCTACTCCGCCGGTAGATGACGCGCGCAGATCATAAGTGAGCCATTTCTTGTCATTTTGTACTTCCGCGTCGGAAAATTTTCTGCCGATAAGCCTCTTAACCGAAAAAATCGTATTCTTTGGATTGGTTACCGCCTGTCTTTTAGCCAAAAGACCACTCAATCTTTCATTGGCTTTATTTAAGGCGACGATGGAAGGCGTTGTGCGCGCTCCTTCGGCATTTTCTAAAATTTTTGTCTGACCATCAACCACCACTGATACCGCTGAATTAGTTGTTCCTAAGTCTATTCCAATTATTTTTGACATATATTTTTTTATTTATTATTTATAATTTATATTCTTTGTCTGTCATTGCGAGGAGTCCGCGACGTGGCAATCTAGTAAAGTTAGATAGATTGCTTCGGTTGCCTCGCAATGACGGATATTCGTTAATTACTTTATTTTGCTATTCTGACTTTCGTCGGCCGTATTACTTTTCCGTTCAATTTCCAACCTTTGACCATTTCTTCCAAGATCGTTCCGCTTTCTTTATCTGACTCTTCCTGCAGCATGGCTTCGTGGAGCGCCGGGTCAAATTTTTCTCCCAAAGCCTTAATCTTTTCCAGTCCTTGTTTGTTCAATATTTTTTCAAGCTGGGAATAGATAATTTCAATTCCTTCTCGTAGTGAGCTTGTCGAACTATTTTTCGCTTCCGGATCTTTGGTGGCAAGCAGTGATAGTTCAAAGCTGTCCAGGACCAAGAGCAGATCTTTTATAATATCCGCATTTGCGAATTTCATAATTTCTTCCATTCTTTTCAATTCGTCCTTTTGCTGATTTATGGAATCTGCCTTCGCCCGCTTCCATCCGTTCAAATATTCTTCTTTTTCCTTCTCGCATTTAATTAACTTTTCTTCGATTTCCTTAAGTGGTGAGCCTGTCGAACCATCTATGGGTTCATTTACTGGAGGATTATTATTTTGTGGATTGTTTTTGTTTTTTTCCATTTCGTTTATTTTTAATAATTTCCGTCATTGCGAGGAGTCTGCGACGTGGCAATCTAGATTGCTTCGGCGGCACTCGCAATGACAACTATTTTAATTATTTATTTTCTTAACTTTCGTTTTTTGATTTTTAATATTTTTTAGGTATTTTACATTTTTTTCATAATCCATTCTCTTGGGGCCAATCAACGCGAGATAGAATTTACTGCCGTTTATGTCATAGGAATCAATTATTACGGATAAATGTTCGCTTTGAGTGATAGGGCTTTTCTTGCCGATAAATATCTGCGGAGAATCTGACTTTTCAATGATTCGTGGCAGATTTTCCATTCTTTCATCCAGCATCTCAAAATCTTTTGCCACTTGGCAGAAATCTTCGCGGCTGCTTATTTCCAACTGGTCAAATAGTTCGTCCAGACCCATCTTATATGCCTCATTGTCCTTATTGCTAAACCCGGCGCTTAAAAGTTTCGTGTCCTGCGAAACTCGGCTCACAAAATTTTCCAATCCGTTATTTCCCATCAGATTGACCATTCTGTTGAAGCGCTGATGGAAATTGTCCATAGAATCAAGCACGTCCTGCATTACTCGATTGGCTAAAAATTGATAGCCCTTGTCGGTGGGGACGCGCCCTCCGGAAGTGTGCGGCTGGTTCAAAAAACCGGACTCTGTCAAAGCATTAAGTTCAGAGCGGATAGTCGCGTCCTTTACTCCAAATTTATATTTCTCGGCGATCTGCTTGGAACTGACCGGTTCGCCCTCGTTTATAAATTCCTGGATTGCGGCTTCTAAAATTTTAAGCGTTCTATTTTGTTCGTCCATAGTATTTTTCTGTCATTGCGAGGCCCGCCTGCCGGTAGGCAGGAGTCTGCGACGCGGCAATCTAGATTGCTTCGGCGGCACTCGCAATGACGATAAAATAATTATATTCCATTATAAATCACAATTAGCACTCTCGTCAATAGACTGCCAATTTATAATTGTGTCTGTCATTGCGAGCGACCGGAGGGAGCGCGGCAATCTCAAAACGGATAGATCCCTGCCTGCCGGCAGGCAGGGGAATCCAGCCCGTTTTATTTCTTAAAAAATATTGCTATTGACTAACATATCGTTCTACTGTTTAATACTAAACAGATCGTTAATTCGTTTTTGCGAACGTAAAACGCAAAAGGAGGAAGGAAATATGCCGAAGGGGAAAATAGCTTGTTTAAATGAAATTCATAAGCCTTTTGGTCACGGAATTATTATTGACGAAAATGAAAGAACATATATTTTTACAATTGGATTATTTGCTGGCTTGATAGATAAAGAAGGGATTAAGCGCTGCGGAGAAATTAATCCTAACGATTTAAATATAGGTAATTTGGTTTATTTCGAACCTCCCGAAAATGGAATAACTGATATGGTAAAAGAAGTTTGGTTAATAGCATAAATCAAAAAGCCCCAGACATCACATTTGGGGCTTTGTTTTTTAAAAAGTTTGACTAACTTATCATTCTACTGTTTAATACTAAACAGATCGTTAATTCGTTTTTGCGAACGTAAAACGCAAAGGGGGAAGGAAATATGACGCTTGCAATAATTCTGTTAGTGATGGGGCTTCTCGCCGCCATTTTCGCTGGGGTGTCCATAGAAAAAGGTGACGATTGTGCTCCGGTACCGTATTTTATTTTGGCCATTGCATGTATCCTGATAGGCTCAGCAATGGTATATAGAGATGGCGTCGGCAAACTTAAACTCGTAGACACAGATTTTGAACGCAATGCTATCTATGAGACCATGAGTTCGGTGCTCGTTAATCCCGACAACGCGGGCTCAATGAAGTATGCAGTGGTTATCCGGGGTCCGGGCGGCCACTTAGTCGCCTATCTCTTAGACAATAATCCGCCTAAGAAGTTTGCGGTCCTGGATGGCTATTATCTGTCGGTTCCTCCCAAATAAGTCCTCAACGCGCTTACGCGCAAAAGCCCCCCGACACCAGTCGGGGGGCTTTTCTTTTTATTTGACTAATATATCGTTCTATAGTTTAATGTTAAATAGAACATTAATTCGTTTTTGCGAACGTAAAACGCAAGGAGGAATAATTACATGCTTGTTATAGCATTCGTGTGTTTGTTCTGCGGTCATCCGGGGTGGGCGGCATTTTTGGCCTTCATAGGCGGCCATCCGGGATGGGCACTTTTTTTCTTTTTTCTTTACTCAATGAAGGGCGATGATTCGGAAACGGCAAAAAAAATCAATAAAAAGAAGGAAGGGTAAATATGAAAATTATAATGTTGCATGCCTGTAGCGTTAGGGAAGAAGCTGTGATCAGAGATATCAATAGGGAATTAGACAAATGGCATGAAAAAAATAAGGGCGCCGAGATCGTTTCGGTTAGTCAGGAAATAACCATAGTTCCCGGAACCGCCTGTCCGGACATATTCTTGACGCTCGTGATCGTGTATAAGCCGGTTCCTCCCAAATAAGTCCTCCCGCCCTTGGCGAGGCTCGCTCGACTTTGTCGTGGCGGCACACAATCCCTGCGCTCTCTATGTAAGAGCGCAGGGATTTTATTTTTTAAAAATTATTTAACGAGGCGAAGTCGCCAGTTGTCCGCAAGCGCCTCCGATGTCTTGTCCGAATTCGTGTCTTTGAGTAACTGTAATTCCTTCGTGTTCCAGAATTTCTTTGAATTTTTTAATTTGTGAAGCGGGGGATGGATCATATATTCCTGTTGGATTGTATGCGATCAAGTTGACCATATAAAGCGGTTTTTTTAATAATTTTGCTAGGGATCTAGCGTGCTCTTCGGAATCATTCACATTTTTCAGCATTATATATTCAAACATCACCTGGCGGTTAGTTTTCTTAATATACTCATCTACTGCCTTTAAAATTTTCTCAATAGGATAATTTTTATTTGCCGGCATTATTTTTGAACGGGTCTTGTTGTCCGGCGCGTGAAGAGAGATGGCTAAATTTATTTGAATATTCTCATCTGCCAATTTTTCAATTCCTTCAGTTACCCCGCAGGTAGAAATAGAAATATGCCTGGCTCCCAAATTAAATCCATTTTTATCATTTAATATTTTTATGGCGTCCATCACATTTTCATAGTTCAGAAACGGCTCTCCCATACCCATAAAAACAACATTGGTTATATTAACGTCCTCCGAGGACGTTAATTTAAGATAGCGGGCGAAAAATAATATCTGTTCAAGAATTTCCCAGGTTTCAAGATTCCTTTTAAATCCCATTTTTCCGGTGGCGCAGAAAGAGCAATTCATAGGACAGCCAATCTGAGAAGAAACACAGATAGTGTTTCTTTTGTCGGCGTGTCGCATCAGAACGGTTTCAACTTTTAGGCCATCCTCCAAAGTTATAAGAGTTTTTACAGTATTTTTATCTTTGGAAGTAAAAGCCTCCGCCGGTATACCTATCGGGAATTCTTTGTTTATTTTTTCTCTCAGCGCTAATGGGAGTCCGATCGCTTCCTGCCAATTCTTAATTAAGTCTTGGAAAAGACTTTTTTGAGCTTGGTTTAAGCGATATTTCGGTTCGCCATCAAATGATTGTTGAAATTTTTTAAGATCCATTTTGTTTTGTGTTTAGATATAAAGATTCTACTTTTTCCCTTGCCCAGGGAGTTTTGCGTAAAAAAGCGAGACTTGATTTAATGCTTGGGTTGTTTACGAAGCATTTTATTTTAATGCGGGAGCCGAGCTCCACCCAGCCATATTGTTCTACCAGAAACTTTAATATTGATTCAAGCGTTTTATCTTGCAGGGGATTATTGGGATGGCCATTCATTTTATTTATTATAGCAGAAGCATTGATATTTTCTTTAGTTTGTCTGTGATATTATTAATTCAATATATTTTTTAAAAAATTTACCCCGTTAGAATTAGAAGCGTTATTTACTTAAATATTATTTCTAATGATTGCGTGGGTAAATGTAATGAATGGTTATGAATACAAAAAAAAATTCTAATGGGGTGAATAAAAAAACTAATAAAGAAATCATTGTCGCGGCATCGGGATATTTTGACCCCATTCATACTGGACATATAGAATATCTTAAACTTGCGAAAAAATTGGGCGACAAATTAGTTGTTATAGTAAACAACGATGATCAGGCGAAGATGAAAAAAGGGTATGTTTTTATGAGCTGCGACGAAAGGAAGAAGATCGTGGGCTCATTAAAATATGTTGATGAAGTTTTTGAAAGCATAGACCGGGACGGGAGCGTTTGCAGATCCATAGAAAAAATAATGCCGGATATATTTGCAAAGGGAGGAGATAGAAATCTTGGCAATATTCCGGAAAAAGGCCTGTGCCAAAAATATGGAATAAAAATGATAGATAAGCTGGGCAAAAAGATCCAGTCTTCTTCAAATCTCGTTAAAAACGAATCGGAGATAATAAAGCGGATGAATACGGACAAGAAAATAAAAGGAATGATGGGGAAGATCAAGGTGGTTAAAAAGCCTTGGGGAAAAGAAGAGTGGGTAGCGCACAATAAATTGTATACAGGCAAAATAATCTCTATAGATCCGTGGCAGAAATTGAGCGAGCAATATCATAATATGAAACATGAGACTATTTATGTTTTAGAAGGGAAATTGAAGGTAGGAATTGGCAGCAAAGAAACGATATTGGAAGCCGGAAAAAGCATTGTGATACTTCCGAAAACGGTCCATAGATTTTCCGCCGGCAAAGATGCGGTCAAGCTTTTTGAGATATCTACTTCGGAAGTTGAAGATGTGATCAGGCTTAGCGATAGTTATGGAAGAATAAAGTAATATTTTTTATGAAATCTAAACAAGTCTATTTAGATAACGCTTCAACGACGCCCGTTGATCCTAGGGTATTAAAGGCAATGTTGCCTTATTTTAAAGAAAGGTATGGCAACCCGTCTTCTTTGCATGCTCTTGGCAGAGAAAGCAAGAATGCGATTGAAACGGCAAGAAAAAATATCGCTAAACATATTGGCGCGGAGCCGGAAGAAATTATATTTACCAGCGGGGGAACCGAATCCGACAATTTGGCTATGTTCGGCATTGCCCGCGCCTATAAAGAAAAAGGAAAGCACGTAATTGTTTCGGGTATTGAACATAAAGCGATATTGGATGCCTGCAAGAAACTGGAAAAAGAAGGCTTTGAAATAACTTATTTAGATGTAGATAAAAAGGGTTTGGTTTCTTTAGAAAAGTTGAGTTTGAGTTTAAGGCGGGATACGATTTTGGTTTCTATAATGTATGCCAATAACGAAATTGGAACTATTCAACCAATAAAGGAAATCGCTAAAATTATTCAGGAATTTAAAACTGTCCGTCATTGCGAGGAGTCTGCGACGCGGCAATCTGAGAAAACAAATAGATTGCTTCGGTTGCCTCACAATGACAGATTTAATAACAATTCATTATTCCCAATATTTCACACGGATGCCTGCCAGGCCGCTAGCGCATTGCCAATTAAAGCTAAGGAATTAGGGGCAGATGCTCTCACGATGAGCTCTTCAAAAATATACGGGCCAAAAGGGATCGGGTGCCTCTATTTAAATAAAAAATATAGTTCGACGGGCTCACTACAAGCTAAGATTGAGCCAATTATATTTGGCGGCGGACAGGAAAGGGGATTAAGATCGGGAACGGAAAATGTGGCGGGGATTGTAGGTTTTTCCGAGGCTCTTTCAATTTCTGAAAAGAAAAGAGTTTCAGAAAGCAAGCGATTAATAAAATTACGAGACTATTTTTTGAGACGGATTCAAAAAGAAATTGATGGGGTATTGGTAAACGGAGACATAAAACAGCGACTGCCAAATAATATAAATGTATCTATAAAAGGAGTTGAGGGGGAATCCCTGCTCCTTCTATTAGATAGGTACGGAATTTATTGTTCTACGGGATCAGCCTGTTCATCCTTAGATCTTAGCCCATCTTATGTATTATTAAGCATAGGATTGCCTTTAGAACTTGCTCACTGCAGCGTTCGTTTTACGCTTGGACGATATACTAAAAAAGGAGACATAGACTACACTATGAAAGTTTTAGTAGAGTCTGTTAAAAAAATAAGAGGCATATCTTCGATAAAATGAAACAGCAAAAAAAATCGTGTTCTCCCGATGGAGCGGGTTGGATCTATAGCGAAACCATAAAAGATCATTTTTTTCATCCAAGAAATATTTTATTGGACGAAACCGGCTATAAAGCGGATGGAGTGGGCACTGTGGGCAGTCCGGAATGCGGGGACGTTATGATCGCATGGATCAAAGTTGATAAAAAGACTGAACGCATCAAGGAATGCAAATGGCGGACTTTTGGCTGCGCCTCAGCCATTGCTTCGGCTTCAATGATGTCCGTGATGGCAACTGAAAAGGGCGGAATGGATCTGAAAACAGCGCAGACACTGAAACCTCAGCAGATAGTAGAAAGACTTGGCGGTTTGCCGGACAGAAAATTTCATTGCTCGGTTTTGGGGCACGAAGCTCTGCGGGAAGCGGTTGAAGATTATTTAAATAAAAATGGAAAATAAAAATAGAGAATTTGTATTGGTAAGCAAAAAAGACGAAGCGGAAAATATAGCTTCGCTATTTTTTAAGCCGGCGGATGGGGCTGGTTTTAATTTTATTGCCGGGCAATATGTGAGCGTTAAAGTTCCATCAATAGTTGGGCGTTCTAAATGTTATACGATCTCAAGTTCGCCAAATGAAAAATTAATTTGTCTGACCGTCAAAAGGCAGGGAGTTTTCTCTTCTGCTTTAATAGATACCGCGATTAATGATAAATTAATTTTTGGTGGTCCATACGGCAAGTTTTATCCTGAAGAAAATTGCGAGGACATAGTATTTATAGCCGGAGGAATTGGCGTCACTCCTTTTTTTAGCGTTATCAAAGAAAAAATAAATTCCAAAGCCAAGCCGAAGCTTACATTGCTTTACAGCAACAAAACAATTTCCGGCATAGCTTTTTTTGATGAATTGAATGACTTAGCAAAAAACAAAGGCATAGATAAATTGGTTTATTTTTTAACCCAGGAGAAAGGTAAGCATCCTTTGGTTCAAGAATATTCGCGAATGAATAAGGAGTCGCTTAAAAAACACCTCGTTTCTTTTGGTAAGAGGAATTATTATCTTTGCGGATCCATACAGTTTGTGAATGCTATTTGGAAAGATCTTAAAGAAAGTGGTGTTCCGGAAGAAAATATTTTTACGGAGTCTTTTTATTAAAAATATCTTTATCCGAAATTTTTGCAGATGAGCAAGCGGAGTGCTACATCAATCTTTTTTGAGGAACGTCTCGGAGGAGTTTTGGCACGGTCCGTCTGCGGCAAAACTCTGAGAGCGAAGCGAATTTTTCGCAGGGAAAAATTACGCTGTTTCCGAGAAAATGATTGGCGGAGCGAGTTTTTTGAAGAATCTGGATTCCGGGTCAAGCCAGGAATGACAAAAAACAATTTGCCATAATACTAGAAACTTACTATAATAAATATCAATTTATCATTAAACTAATCCCCGCACCTTTTAAGGATAACTAGTCTGTAAAATATTCTAAATTATATTAAAAAGTGAAAAATGGAGTTTGGTTTATTGAATTAACAAATAATTAAAATTAAAAACCCAATCCTTAAAAGGTGCGGGGTAAATTAAATGAAGTCAAAAAATTTATCTCTGTTCATATTAGTATTAATGCTCACAGTTCTTGCGGTCTTTTTTGTTTATCCAAAAGCTCCAATTGGCGGATATATCAGCCAATATATGCCTTGGAAATTAGGATTAGACTTGGTTGGCGGAAGTTATTTGGTTTATGAAGTTGATATGTCCGGTATTTCGTCTGCCGATAAGGATTCAGTAATTAACGGCTTAAGAGATGTTATTGAAAAAAGAGTGAACTTGTTCGGCGTGGCCGAGCCAAGAATTACTACTTCCAGAGCCGGAGAAAATTACAGATTGAATGTTGAACTCGCCGGCATTAAAGATGTGAAAGAAGCCATCAATCAGATCGGCGAAACTCCATTTTTGCAATTTGCGGAAGTAAATCAAGTTGAAATTCCTGCCACCGCCACCACTTCAGCTACTCAAGCCCAAGAATTTATTCCGAGCGAGCTTAACGGCAGATATATCAAGGGGGCCCAACTTACACTCAGTGATTTAGGACAGCCCTTGGTTAGTATTGAATTCAACGATGAAGGTGCTAAATTATTTGAAGAATTGACCAGGAAAAATATCGGAAAGCCGCTGGCAATATTTTTAGACAACAATCTTATCAGCGCTCCTAGAGTAAACGAAGCGATTTCCGGAGGCAGAGCTCAGATCACCGGTATTAATGACGCGAAAGAAGCCAAATTACTAGTTGAGAGATTCAACGCCGGCGCTTTGCCAGCTCCTATTAAATTGATAAATCAGCAAACCGTCAGCGCCTCTTTGGGGCAGGATTCTTTGCAGAAAACTATTTGGGCGGGTCTTTTAGGAACTTTAGCCGTAATGTTGTTTATGGTTCTTTATTATCATGGCCTGGGTTTCTTTGCTTCCATTGCCTTATTTATGTATGTAGCATTAACTTTGGCCATATTTAAAGTTTTTTCCGTAACAATGTCTTTGGCCGGTATTGCAGGCTTCATTCTATCTATTGGTATGGCAGTAGATGCCAACGTTCTTATCTTTGAAAGAACCAAAGAAGAAATGAAGAAAGGTTTGCAGAGGGCCACTTCTTTAGATGAGGGATTCAGGCGAGCTTGGACTTCTATCAGGGATTCAAATCTTACTACAATTTTAACTACAATTATTCTTTATAACTTCACCTCGGGCTTTGTCAAAGGATTCGCTTTGACATTGCTTATCGGTGTTCTCGTGAGTATGTTTACCGCCATAACAGTTACCAGAAATTTACTGAGGATTTTTTATGCTAAAGATTTAGTCGTTAAAAAATAATTACACCATATAATATGTTTGATTTAATAAAATATAAAAATTTATTTATCGGTATTTCATTGGTTTTGCTAGCCTTGGCTTTTGTGAGCATTTTCACTTATGGCTTTAAAGAAGGAATTGATTTTTCCGGCGGAACTTTATGGCAGGTTCGTTTTTCCGGTCAGGAAGTTTCTGTTCCGGAATTAGAAAATTATTTTAAAACAAATTTTGGCATAGAAAATCTTTTGGTGACAGCCGGATCCGAAAATGGAGTAATGATGATCAGAACCAATGAGCTTTCTGAAAATCAACATCAAGAGTATGTCGCAAAATTACAGCAAGATTTTGGCCAGGTAGAAGAATTGCGTTTTGAAAGCATTGGTCCCGTGATCGGCGCTGAATTAAAGAGCAAGGCAATTTGGGCTTTCATTTTAGTGCTTTTCGGAATTTCGCTTTATATAGCTTTCGCTTTTAGAAAAGTTTCTTATCCCGTCAGTTCTTGGAAATATGGCATAGCTACTTTAATTTGCCTTTTCCATGACGCCGTTATCCCGGCCGGTTTATACGCGTGGTGGGGCAGCGTGAAGGGATTAGAAATTGATACAAATTTTATTGTTGCCATTTTAACAATAATGGGTTTTTCCGTTCACGACACGATTGTAGTCTTTGACAGAATTAGGGAAAATTTAATTGTTCACAGAGGCAAAAAACTTGGCGAAATAATTAACATTAGCATCAATCAAACATTTGCCAGATCAATAAATACGACTCTTACATTGGTGATAGTTTTGGTGGCTTTGTATTTGTTCGGCGCCGCCACTTTATCTTATTTCGTATTGTTAATTTTGATAGGAACTATCATTGGAACCTATTCTTCTATCTTTATGGCCAGTCCGCTTTTGACCTATTTACAAAATAAATAGGATATGGTATTATATTTGTAATTAAAGAAGTTACAAAAATATGACCCCAGCAAATACTGAAAAATTGTTGAATCAAATATTAAGTATTTTAACCCCAAGACAAAGAGAGGTTATTGAGCGTCGTTATGGATTAAGAGATGGGAAAGCTATTACTTTGGCTGAACTAGGCAAGGGTCACGGTATTACCAGAGAAAGAGTAAGGCAAATTGAGGCGGGGGCGATAAAAGATCTTAGAGGGTTTATTAAGAGCGGTATTTTGAATGAATTTTTAAAGACCGTTAACGAGCATATTAAAAATATGGGAGGCGCTAGGCGCGAAGCCCTGCTCTTGGCTGATCTGCAGCTTCTTTTAGGTGAAAAATCTTCTCCTATTTTTGACAGCCAAGTTAAGTTCTTGTTGGAAATGGCCGGCTGCCCGAAATATCACAGTGAAAACGAAAAGTTTTATTCCTATTGGTATCAGGAAGAATCCGAAGATAAAAAAATCGTCAGTTTTATCTCTAGGCTTGTTAAATATATGACGACCAAGAAAGAAAAAGTTCTTTCCCATACCAGCATAGACAAAGTTTTCAGCGAAGCGATCAAGCCGCATAATTTAAAAGATTTGGTGGCTTTAAACTTTATTTCTCTTTCAAAAGATTTTCATATCAATTCTTTCGGTGATTTCGGCTTGTCCGATTGGTCCGAAGTAAATCCTAAAACTATTCGTGACTGGGCATATATGGTTCTTAAAAAAGAAAAGAAACCTTTGCATTTCGCGGAAATAGCTAAAACTATTGGAAACTATAAAAAATCCGCGAGAAGCATAAATGCGCAGACTGTTCATAATGAACTTATTAAAGATGGAAAATTCGTTTTGGTTGGCCGCGGTATTTATGGCCTTCAGGAGCTTGGCTATACTCCCGGCACCGCCAAAGAAGTTATGATGAGAATTCTTAAAGAAAATGGACCGCTTAAACCGAGAGATTTGATGGAATTTGTTTTGAAAGAAAGAGTGTTTAAGAAAAATACCATTTTTATCAATTTGCAGAATAAAAAGCATTTTAATCGTTTGGATGATGGAAGATATGCCGTTAATTTAGCTTAATTATATGAGATCAACATTATCCGCCGGTTGGCGGATTTTGTTTTTAGGGGGTTTAGCCCGTTAGAGATAAGTTGTCGTGATGACCGCCGCTACTTGCGGAGGATCTCTAACGGGCTTTTAAATTTACGGTTTTTTTAGTAAAATGTAAGTAGGCATTAATAAAGATCATTGAATTAGATATGGCAGATCCTTGGATAATTATATTCGGAGCGGGCAAGATTCTTTTAGAATTTTTTAAGTTTAGCTGGTGGATCATTTTACCGGTTATTTTGTTTTTTATTTTTTCCGACTTTTGGCTTACCGGTTTAAAAAAGATGTTCATAAAAAACATGAAGTGGGTTTTTTTGGAAATAAAAATCCCGGGCAATGTTTTAAAGACCCCGAAAGCAATGGAGAATATTTTTACCGCCCTGCACAGCATTTATAATGCCGATCCGAATTGGGAAGACACTCACTTAAACGGCAAGGTTTTGCCTTGGTATTCTTTTGAGATGGTTGGTTATGCCGGCGG
>JAUSKP010000053.1 GCA_030646555.1 bacterium | reverse complement strand
ATTTTGAATCCTCTCGGCGTGGTTTCCCGTATGAATCTTGGACAGGTATTAGAAACTCATTTGGGCTGGGCGGCTAAAACTTTGGGTTATAGAGCCCTCACTCCGTCTTTGTCAGGAGCGAATGAAGATCAGATTAAAGCGGAGCTCAAAAAAGCCGGTCTTCCTGAAAGCGGCAAAGTTACTTTATATGACGGACGCACCGGCAGGGCATTTGATAAAGAAGTCACAGTTGGAATTATCTATGTAATGAAACTTAATCACTTAGTTGAAGACAAGATTCATATGCGTTCAATCGGTCCATATTCCCTGATCACTCAGCAGCCGCTCGGAGGAAAAGCTCAATTCGGAGGACAGAGATTCGGAGAAATGGAAGTCTGGGCGCTGGAAGGTTATGGCGCGGCCAATATCTTGCAGGAAATTTTGACCATTAAATCAGACGATGTTTTGGGAAGAGCCGCGGCCTATGAATCTATTATCAAGGGTGAAAAGATCAAGAGTCCGAATATTCCGGCTTCGTTCAATGTGTTATTAAGCGAATTAAAATCATTGGGGTTAAACGTCGAACTCCTTAGAGAAGGTGACGAAAACTATGATGGATAGCCTTAAAGGTATAAAACTTAGAATTGCCTCTCCTGAAGATATTTTAAAATGGTCTTTTGGCGAAGTAATTAAGCCGGAAACTATTAACTACAGAACCCAGCGCCCCGAAAAAGATGGACTTTTTTCCGAGAGAATTTTCGGTCCTACAAAAGATTGGGAATGTTATTGCGGAAAATATAGGCGTATCAGGTATAAGGGAATTGTTTGTGATAAATGCGGAGTGGAAGTTACCCGTTCAATAGTAAGGCGAGAAAGGATGGGACACATTAAATTAGCGACCCCAGTTGCTCATATTTGGTTCTTAAAAAATGCTCCGTCAAAAATAAGTTTAATGATGGATGTTCCGCTTCCTAAAGTTGAAAAAGTAATCTATTACGCCGCTTTTGTTATTACTTCCGTAAACGAAGAGAATAAAAAGCACGCATTAGAAGATCTGGATAAGGAATATAAGATGCGCAAAAAATCAGCCGCCAATGAAGGCGTTGATCTGGAACAGCTTAAAGCCGGTTTTTCGGAAACGAAATCCATGCTCAATAGTCTCAAGATCGGATCGGTTTTGGGCGAGGTTGAATATCATAAAATAGCCAGAAGATTTGGAGATGTTTTTGAAGCCGGCACAGGAGCTGATGCCATCAGAAAGATTTTAGAAGAATTAGATCTCCATAAAATAATTTCTGATATCAAAAAAGAGCTTGAGGGCAAAAATTTTATAACTAATCCGCTAGATGAAAGAAGGCTTTTGAAGAGGCTTAGAGTGGCCACTTCAATGCTTAAAAATAATATCAGGCCGGAATGGATGATAATAACCGTCCTTCCCGTGCTTCCTCCGGATCTGCGTCCGATGGTTGCTTTGGATGGAGGGCGTTATGCCACTTCAGATTTGAACGATTTATACAGAAGAGTAATCAATAGAAATAACAGACTAAAGAAGCTTTTAGAATTAAAAGCTCCGGACGTAATTATTGTAAATGAAAAGAGAATGCTCCAGGAATCAGTTGACGCGCTCATTGATAATGCCGCCAGATTTGGATCTCAGGAAATGTCCAGTCAAAAGAGGCCATTAAGGTCTTTGGCGGATATGTTAAAAGGAAAGCAAGGAAGATTCAGGCAGAATTTGCTTGGAAAACGCGTAGACTATTCTGCTCGTTCCGTTATTGTAGTTGGTCCTCAATTAAAAATTTCAGAATGCGGTCTTCCAAAAAAGATGGCCTTGGAATTATTTAAGCCATTTGTGATCAGCAAAATTTTGGAAAGGGGACTTGCTCACAATATTAGAAATTCTAATAGGCTTATTGAACAGGCTCCTCCGGAAGTTTGGGCTATTCTTGAAGAAGTAATCGCCAACAAAAAAGTCTTGTTGAATCGCGCTCCGACTCTTCACAGACTTGGCGTGCAGGCTTTCACTCCTTTGCTTACGGAAGACTTGGCTATCCGCGTTCCGCCATTGGTTTGCGCCGCTTTTAATGCCGACTTTGACGGCGACCAGATGGCTGTCCATTTGCCGCTTTCCGATGAAGCTCAAAAAGAAGCCACCGAAATGATGCTTTCCAGCCAAAATCTTTTGAAGCCGGCTACCGGCGAACCGGTCACTGTTCCTGCTCAGGATATAGTTTTGGGTTGTTATTATTTGACCAAGGTTGTTAAAAATACCAAAGGCGAAGGCAAGGTCTTTGCCACAAATGAAGAAGCTTTATTTGCCTTTGAAATGGATTATGTGGCTATCAACGCTTTGATAAAAGTTGGAAAGTTAGAGACCTCTGTCGGCAGATTAATTTTCAATTCAGTATTGCCTGAAGATTTTGGATACATAAATGACATGGTAAACAAAAAGGTTTTCCCGAAGATCATTGCAAAGATCATTAAAGATTATGGAATTGAGAAAACTTCTGACTATATAGACGCAATAAAGAAAATTGGTTTTGAATATGCTTCCCGCTCGGGTATCACTTGGGCCATGAGCGACCTGATAATTCCTAAAGAAAAGTATGAAATTATTGCTAAGGCCGATGAAGAAGTTATGAAGATTAGGGGCCAATATGAGAATGGATTTTTGACTGATTCTGAAAGAAAAGCAAAAGTTATTAAAACTTGGAATGAAGTAAAAGAAAAAGTTGCTAAATTAGTGCCAAAAGCGATGCTTGAGGATAATCCGATTTTCTCTATCATTGATTCCGGCGCCAGAGGCAGTTGGGCTCAGCCTGTTCAAATGATAGGTATGAAAGGTTTGGTGCAAAATCCAAAAAATGAACCGATTGAGCTTCCAATCAAATCTTCTTTAAAAGAAGGACTTACTGTTTTGGAATATTTCAACTCAACTCACGGCGCCAGAAAAGGATCTACCGATACCGCCTTAAAAACAGCCTCTGCCGGATATTTAACCCGTAGATTGGTTGATGTTTGCCAAGATCTAGTTATTAACGAAGAAGATTGCAAAACAAAAGAAGGAATTATTTTACATAGAAAGGATGGCAACGAGGCAGGACAGGTTTTCGGCTATGGCAATCAGCTATTTTCAAGGACCGTCGTTGATGAAGTTAAGGTTGGCAGAGAAGTTTTGGTTGAAGCGGGGGAGATAATTTCCAAAGAAACAGCGGAACTCATCGCGAAATCCACCGTTGATTCGGTAAAAATAAGATCACCGATTACCTGCAAGAGTTTATATGGTATTTGCGCTAAATGTTACGGATATGATTTGGGCTATAATAGAGCCGCCAAACCGGGTTTGGCTGTCGGTATTATTGCCGCTCAATCAATCGGCGAGCCGGGAACTCAACTTACAATGAGAACTTTCCACACTGGAGGCGTGGCCGGAGCGGATATTACTCATGGTTTGCCTAGAATTGAAGAAATTTTTGAATGCCGTCCGCCTAAAGGCAGATCCTTTATTGCCGTGGAAGATGGCGTCGTGGAGGAAATTGAAGAAAAGGGTCTTGCCAAGATAATCAAGATAAAATCAGACGAGAAAAAGAAAAAGAATATCGCGGAATATCAAGTTCCAAGAATTTCCACCTTGTTCGTGAAAGTTGGGGATATCATTAAGAAGGGTGATCAGCTTTGCGAAGGAAATATGGATCTTAAGGAATTATTTGAATTTAAAGGCGGAGAAGAAGTTGAAAAATATGTAATCAATGAAGTTCAGAAAATTTATTTCAGTGAAGGCGCGCCTATTAATAACAAACACATTGAAGTCATTGTTAAGCAGATGTTCTCTAGAGTTGGAATAAAAGATCCGGGAGATTCTTTGTTTGTCCAGGGAGATATTATAGAAAAATCTCTGTTCTTACAGACCAATAAAGCGCTTAAGAAGGCCGGAAAAACCCCGGCTAAGGCCGTCCAGAGATTAATGGGCATTACTAAGGTGGCTCTTTCTACCGAAAGCTTCCTTTCCGCGGCTTCTTTCCAAGAAACTGCTCGCGTGCTTATCAATGCCGCTTGCGAGGGCAAGGTTGATAAACTCAGAGGCCTCAAAGAAAACGTCATTATCGGAAGGCTTATTCCGGTTGGTTCGGGTTTGATCGCTAGAAATACTGAAGTAGAGGAAGAAGAAAACAAAGATTCTAAATAGCTTGCAAAAAAAGTTTTTATCTGCTAAATTATAAAAACAAATGTCAACAAAAATCAAAAAAAATTCAGAAGGAAAAAAGGTTTACGAGCTGGCCTTTTTGCTTAAAGACCCATCTTCAGAAAAAGTGGTTTTTGATTTTTTGGCTCAGCATAAGGCGGTCATTCTTAATCAGTCCCCGGTCAATTCTATGAAGTTGGCCTACCCGATTAAAAAGCATTTATCCGGTTTTTTTGGCGTTATAAATTTGGAAGCGGATCCCGAAAATGTAAAAGCTCTTTCAAGCGCTTTGAATTTGAGCGCTGATGTTTTGAGGTTTTTAATTATTGCGGTTCCTAATGCTAAAAAGTCTTCAGAGAAAGAAAGATCCGAACCAAGAAGGATGAGCAAGACAGAAACTACCAGTAGTTCAAGCGGTTCAAGCTCCGTGCTTTCCAATAAAGCATTAGAAGAAAGATTAGAAGAGATTTTAAAATAATTAATTTATGAATTTAAATAAAGTATTATTAATCGGCAGGGCAACTAAGGATCCGGAATTAAAAACAACCACAGGGGGGACATCGGTTGTTAAGTTGGGATTGGCAACAAACCATATTTATAAGACCAAGGAAGGCGAAAAGAAAGAAACCGCGCAGTTTCATAATTGTGTGGCTTTTGGCAAGACTGCGGATGTTATAGCCCAGTGGGTCAAAAAGGGCCAAGAAATTATGGTAGAGGGCAGAATTGAATATAGGTCATGGGACAAAAAAGAGGGAGGGAAGGGTTTTGCAACAGAAATCATGATTGATAATTTTCAATTCGGGCAGAAAGCTAAGGGAACCGATGGAGGAGGCCGGGAGTCTGTAAGAGAGAATAAAGAAGAGTCTGACAATGTCGTTCCGGTCATTGATCTTAACGAAGAAAATCCACCAGCCGAAGGGGGAGAGGATCTGCCATTTTAATAATTAATAAATTTTAAAAAATGTTTCAGTGCTTTTTCTGCTCACAAAATTTAAAAACCGTAGATTATAAAGATACCGAAATTTTAAGGAGGTTTGTTTCGGGCCAGGGCAAGATTATTGATCCGAGATATTCAAGCACTTGCGCTAAGCACCAAAGACTTTTATCTCAGGCCATAAAGAGGGCAAGATATATGGCGCTGCTTCCTTTTGTTAGAAAATAAATGTTTTCATTAGACGAAAAAATTTTTAATTTTATCCACCAATTAGTCGGCAAAAGCCGGCTTCTTGATTTATTGGCTATATTTTTTGCTGATTATTCAGGTTATATCTTGATCCTGATAGCCCTGGTCATTATATTTTCAGCAAAAAAATATAAAGACCGCATTTATAATTTAGCTTTTATATCCCTGATACTGCTGTTATCAAATGGCATCATTACTCAAACTATAAGATTTTTCTTTTTCAGAGAAAGACCCTTTGCTGTATTAAATTTTGCGCCTCTTATAGAGAAATCGTCTTTTGAGGCGGCTCTTCCATCGGGTCATGCCAGTTTTTTCTTCGCTTTGGCTTTCGCTATTTTTTATCTTGGCGAAAAACGCTGGTCTCTGGTTTTTCTGGCAATTTCTCTTTTAATGGGCATTGCCAGAGTGTATGTCGGCGTCCATTGGCCGCTAGATATAGTTTCCGGCATGCTCGTTGCTTTTGTGAGCGCTTTTATAGTAAAGTTACTCTTAGAACCTAGAAAACAGTAGATAAGCCCTCCGTCGCTTCCTCCTTCGCCAAGGCTACGGCGGACGAAGAAAGCTATGGCGGACAAAGGAGGAGTGAATATGGATTTGAAAGCTCCGGCTAATGCTCGGTTTTCCGTGCTAAAAAACGGGCTCTTGCTCACTTTTGTGCTGGCGACGATATTTTATCTGTTCCATTGGGTATGGGGATTTGTGCTTTCTTTAGGACCGAATCCTTTTCAGATGGCATGGGCGAATTTTGTCTGTAAGGTAGCCATATTTTTTGTTATGGCCTACCTAATAGGATTAGCTTTTGAGACTAACTGGTTCAAAAAGATCATTTTGGGCTTTTTGGGCAGTTTGCCGCTCGTCGGAGTTTTGGTTCAGTCGCTCAATCATTTTGAAAGGATCAAAAGAGAGGGCATACCTGAAGTTAAATTTGAGTTAGTGTCCGGCAGTGGCATCTGGTTGAAGGGATGGGTTTCAAAAGAATGGAAAGATGAAAAAACAGAGGAGATGATTTGCGGGGTAGTTCTTCCGATGTTTGTTCATCCCATAGGTGCTTACGTCTGCGTGGAAAAGAAAAGACTTGTCTATACCGGAAGGAATGGGCTGGACAATATAGCCGATAATCTTTCTGGGGGATTGATAGGCAGGAAATAGTTTTTATCGCCCCCTCACTCTATCAGAGCGAGGGGGCTTTTCTTTTTGCTATACTTTAATCAATGAGACTAAACAGATTTTTTGGAAATTTTGACCTCAAAGCTGAAACGATAAAATCTTCGGACGAAGAGCTTATTAACCAGCTCAAAAATGTTTTGCGGCTGAATAACGGCGATGAAATTATTTTATGCGACGGAAAATTAAATGAAGCTTCTTGCGTGATAGAGTCTATCGGCAGAAGCGAGGTTGTTTTTAAGATTGTGAAAGTTTGGCAAAATAAAAAAGAGTTTTCAGCCGATATTATCCTTTATTGTTCGGTTTTAAAACGAGAAAATTTCGAATTGGTTATTCAAAAAGCCGTGGAATTAGGGGTAAAAGAAATAGTCCCGATAATAGCCAAAAGAACCATCAAATTAGGGCTAAGGGCAGACCGGGCTCAGAAGATTATCAAAGAGGCGGCTGAGCAGTCTGGAAGGGGAATTTTGCCCATTTTAAGGCAAGAAATGCCCTTTGCGGACGCAGTAAGGAGCGCTGAGAGTAATGACCTTAATTTGTTTTGTGAATTGGATAAGAAGCCCATTTCTGATTCCGGTATAGATTTTTCTAAGTATAAAAAAATAGGGGTTTTTATAGGTCCCGAAGGCGGTTGGGATGAAGAAGAATTACAAGTTGTAAACAACCCTCCTTCGCAAGGCTCCGGACGGGCAAGTAATTTTAAAGTTGTCGGGCTCTCGCCGTTCACTTTAAGGGCGGAGACGGCGGCGATTGCGGCGCTATCAATTATTCAACCCCGCACCTTTTGAGAATTGTGTTTGAGGTATAGGTTTTCTTTTAAAAAATAAAAATAGACCCACTTTAAATGAGGGTCTGTATTATAATTGGACAGAACTTTTATTTGCTATTCTCAAAAGGTGCGGGGTCAACAATTTTCCCGATTCACGACATAAGATGTCGGAATCGAGGATCTCCCGATTTTATCGAGGATCCTCGACTTTTAGTCGGGACCCGACGTCGACTTTAGTCGACGGTCGGGACTATTTCGATGACCGAGTTTTTAATACCGAAGTTTATTGCCGATGTTCTGTCGGCAAACCAAATATCTACTCTGTTTTGATACCTGCGATTCATGCGGTCATCTACTGTAAATATCTTGTCTCCGAAAAGTTCGGGGATTTTTATTTTTGTTCCAAAGGGCAAAAAGTTGGCGGCTACCATTCCGTCATAAACACGTTTTCCCGAAGCGGAGATAAATGGAGTGCTGTCAGTTTGATCTTTGGTTGAAGAGTAAGCGGTAAGCTCAACTTCTATTTGATTCATGGCTTTTCCTGTTTCCGGGTTATGCGAAATAGCCAAAGCAGTTGAGTTTATAGATAAAGACAAAGCAAATAAGCCGAACAAGATTCCCTTGCCGTATCTTGAGGCTGTTTTAGTGTAAAATCTATGTATTTTATTGGATATTTTGATCATATGTATTGACCCTCCTTCGCCAACCATCCTACGTTAAAACTTCGGAATGGCGTGGGCTACGGACGGGTTCCTCTTTCGCTAAAAACCCAGAAGCGAAAGGGAATAAAAACACCCCTTTCGGGGTTGATTATACTCTTTATGTACTGCTTATATTAGCACAGAACAGCTATTTTGTCTATGCTTGTTTGCAACTTAGTTTTTGCTTATTTTTAGCCTAAACTTTTTCTTATTTTTCCAGAACTGATAATTTCTTTGGAAATGCTCTTTTTGGCATTCCATAACTTAAGAATTTTGGAAGAAATAGCATAATGCGCGAAATCAGACTTGGTTTTTTGACCAAATTTAATCTTTAGGCATTTTTCTAAGATATCAACATCTGCCTTGATGCCTTGCCAGCCATTTTTATGATCAGCTAGCCAGGCGAGATTTTCTTTATTAAGAAATTTTCCCGCCAACACTATGTCTTTTTTGAAGTTGTGATAATATTTTTCCAGTTTAATGCCGGATTTTTCAAGTTCACGCAAACCCCTTCCCGTGCCGATAAATTCCGGAGGTATTCCAAGCGAATAAAGCACAGCGGTAAAAGGAATTGCTCTAGGCAGTTTTTTCTTTCCTATGCCTCTTGAATAGCCAAAAAGTCCGATGTGCAGCTTTCTTTCTCTTCTGCTTGGCACCTGTTTTGAAAGCTGGTTGATTGAGTCGGCAATTGCGCCAATAGTTTTTCTGTAGGGGGCAGTAAAAATGTCGCATACCATAGAAACTTCTTTGATCTCTTTTTTGTCGTAAAAAATCGGCGTGGTTTTTGGCAGCTCTTTATTGAGCCGTTTAATCGCTTTTTTAACTTGTATCAAAGGAAAATCATACCGAAAAGCAGATTGGATGTAGGCGGTTCTTATGCCCGGATATTCATTGATAAAATCATTGATCCTTTCGGGTGATAGGCTTCCCCTGAAAGGAAGGGTGCCCACTCCAATGGCGGGGAAAATTTTAATATCATTGTCTTTTCCAAAACGATAAAATTCCGAAAGAGCGATTTTTCCGGCAACAACAGCGGGCACAATTCCGGAGTTAAGCGCCGGATCGCTTCTGGCGATATGCGGCCTGAAATATTCCGGCTTTCTTTTATAGGTTTTAATGTGCAGGTCAAGATAGCGGTCTAAAAGTTTGCGGCTGCCAATTAAGTCGGCAGTACTTTCAAATAAAGGCCAGATATTTATGTAATTAAATCTACAGCTTTCGTTAAAAAGTTTGCATTTAAAGTTTGCAAGCTTGGTAAAGATCTTTTGAAGATAGATTATTTTTTCGGCTTTATCGGTAAACGGTAAAATGACCTCAAAAAGCGGAGGGGAGTGGAATTTCAAATCTCTGGCAAAATTTTCGGCGGTTAATATAGACATCATAGCGCGCGCCAAAGCATATCCTTTTTCGCGCCAAATATTGGGGAGCCTGAAAGTTAAAAAAATATTTTTTCCAAGCTGATATTTTTTAAAAAATTTGTAATGGGTGTGGAACATTCTGTCTATGACAGCTTCATCCACGTGCTTGCCTTCCCAATCCCACATAAATTCTTGGCAATTTAAATCCTGAAAAGCCGACTGGCATTCCCGAATCTCCTCTCTGGTGGATACAAAACCATCGCCATCTTTTTCCCAGTATGGGGCGTTGGCGTTGTCGGGATGTTGAGTGGCCATGGTGGCCGGAATTTTACGGTTAATTCGTTGCATATTTTGAAAGATAGCTTTGCAATCCTTTTTGCAATAGCATCATAGCTTTTTTCAGATCTTTTTGATTGATAACATAGGCAATTCTTATTTCATCTACGCCCATTCCCGGAGTAATATAAAAATCTTTTATAGGAGTAACCAAAACAGTTTCATTTTTATAATTAAATTCGGTCAATAAAAATTCAACAAACTTTTCAGCGCTAGCCACCGGAAGTTTGGCGATAATATAAAGCGCGCCCGAAGGTTTAAGGCAGGTAACGCCGGGCATTTTTTGCAGAAAAGAAAAAACAATATCTCGGCGTTTTTCATACTCGGCAATTATTTTCTTTGTATATTTTTTAGAATCAAGCAAAAGCGGAACCATGCCGTATTGTTCCAGGGTTGGAGCGGAAAGGCGAACCATGGCGATCTTTAAGACGGTCTTCATAACCTCCATATTAAAGCTTGTCAGCGCTCCTATTCTTGCGCCAGGGCAGGAAAATTTCTTTGAAACGCTATCTAGCGCGATAACGTGATCTTTGACTTCCGGGTATTGGAGGAAAGAAGTTGGTTTACCTCCGCCAGAGGCGGATCCGTCTTTGTCGGAAAAAACAATTTCGCGATAAGTTTCGTCCGCAATAATAAAAAGATTGCGCTCTTTGGCGATTTGTATTATTTCTTTAATTTCTTTTTCGTTCAAGATCGCTCCTGTCGGGTTATTGGGATTTATAATGACAACAGCTTTTGTTTTATTTGTTATCTTTTTTACGATCTCGGATTTAGGGGGGAGAGCGAAATTATTTTCTACCCTGAGAGCTATTGGGACAAGCGAGACATTACAAATAGCAGCGAGTCCTTTATAGCTTGGATAAACTGGTTCAAAAATAAGTATTTCGTCTCCCGGATCAGTAACAGCTAAGATGGCAAACAAAATTGCTTCGGCGCAGCCGACGGTTGGAATAATATTTTCTGGTTTTAAATTGATATTGAAAGTTGAATAATATTTAATCCAAGAATTGACGTGTTCCGGAATGCCCGATGAGGGGGCGTATTTAATATTTTTATCTTTATATTGCTTAACCGTCTTTAAGAAAATTTCAGGAACAGGAATATCGGAATCACCAACATTGAGTTTAAAAACTTTGATTCCTTTTTTCTCGGCCGCCGCGGCCATCGGCAAAAACTTTCTTATTGGCGAGGCGATCACATTTTCAGATCTCTTTGAAATTCTAAGCATTTGTTTATAAGTTATTTAACCTCATATAATTTTACACTAAAAATTAGTTGCTTGCAGGAAGCTCAAAAAATAAAAACCCGCCAGAGGTCCAGGGGGACATAGCGGGTTCAGTTTTGACGGTTTTTTGCCATTTGGTTTCGTCGAACAAAGAGGAATATCGTGATCAGTCCGCTTCCGGCTAACATGTAGATCGGATAAACGGCGATCGCGAATGTCCATCTTTCAACTGCGAACAGGTTGGCAGTATTGCCTGCACAGAACAGTATCCACGTGGTTCGGTCTTCGCTCTCGGGTTCACGGTAAGCTTTCCGGATTGTCGGAAGCGCGCCCATGAAGTCGATTGAGAGATTAATGAGAAGTGCAACGAGGGGTGAATTGAATACCCACCATAGCACTATGCTCATTCCCGCGCCGAGCAGACACCATCTGTCGAATAGGGTCCAGCCACCCTCGCCATACTTTATTGAAAGGATGGCGACAATGAACGGACCGATAACGTAGCTTATAGGCACCCAGATGGTATGGTTCGCGCCGGAGGAGTGGTAGCTTGCTACACACATCAATCCGACCACTAACCAGATCCACCACGTTGCCCTGTTCGGCTTAGTCTCTCCCCGCAGGATCGCGAGGACATACGGTACGATGGCGACGAGGGAAATGATACCCGCCACCTTGCCAGCAATTGCTGTGATGTCGGGCATAAGCCCTCCTTATGAGTTAGATTTTTCAATTTGAAAAGAACTTTATAAGTATAGCATATAAATACTCAAAAGTCAAGGTTGGCTAAAAATAGCATTTTAATGCCTTTCAAAACAAAGAATATAAGCAATTTATCGCTTTTTAAATTTAGCGACAAAAAACGTCGGATAAATGTAATTATTTATCTGTTCTGATGCCGGAAAATCATAATCTTCCACAAAATCTATCAGATCAAAATTATTTAATACATTCTTTGAAAAATATTCAGACAGGGGATGCGATGGTTCCCGCAGATGGATCTTCTTTTCATAAATGAATGAATCAACCACTTTTTGTTCGAAATAGTTTATATTTTTTCCCTTGAATGTATTTATTTTTTCTAAAAATTGCCTGATCGGATGCTTTGAAAGAAATATAAAATAACCATTTGGTTTTAAAACTCTGGCAACTTCGTTCAGGATCTTGGGAATGTTCGGTGAAGTTTGAAGCGCGTACTTGGAAACGACAACATCAAATGTCTTTTTTGAGAATGGCATTTTCTCGCCTTTCCCCGGCAGAATGGTCAAACTAGGAAATTTTTCTTTTGCTAACTTAACGAATTTTTCTGATGGTTCAATTCCGATTGGAATAGCACCCATCTTTTCAAAATTTATCAGATCGCTTCCGTCTCCACAACCAATATCTAGAAGCCTCCTTCCCTTTAAATTAATAGAGGAAAGAAATTTATAAAACCTCCTATCTCCAACTTCATCGTGAACGCCGCGATCCCTACTATAGATCTTGGAAAAATTATTATATTGTTTGAGGACTTTTTTCATATCTATCTAAAATTTATTAAATTGTGCCTAGGGGGAGAGTCGAACTCCCATGAGCTTGCGCTCAAAGGTTTTTGAGACCTTCGTGTATGCCATTCCACCACCTAGGCATTTTATTTACGTTATCTTTTCAATGGTGATTGTATTATAATAAATAATGTTATGCA
>JAUSKP010000016.1 GCA_030646555.1 bacterium | reverse complement strand
GCCTGAGGTCGTTCCGTATGGTTAAATACTATGCCGATAAGCTTAAGCCCGGATGTTTGCAGGGCATGGATGGAGAGCAAAGTGTGATTTATAGTCCCCAGACCGAATCGTGAAACTAACACCACGGGATAGTCCAGCTCTTTCATTAAATCGAGCATGGTAAAGCTCTCATTAAGCGGCACCATAACCCCACCGGCACCTTCGACAACCACGACCTGGTAATTCTGCAATAGTTTGCCGGCACAATCCTTGATTCTGGATAGCTCCGGATAGTGTTGTGCCATCCTCCCTGCCAGGTGCGGAGAGCAGGCTGGTTCATAGACGTATGGTGCCATCAGCTTTATGTCATCCTGACTTGCCTGAATCCCCGAAGCCGCCAGGCAGAATTCCAAATCAGGAGCTATTAGTCGACCATCCCTTGCTTCACCCCCCGTCTGGACCGGCTTCATCGGCGCCGCATTGATTCCGTGATGCCGCAACCAGCGCAAGATGCCGGCAGTTATCAGTGTCTTGCCAACACCCGTGTCAGTTCCGGTAACGAATATTCCCCTACTTGCGCCCAACTATCCCTGCTTTTTCTGCCGACTCACCGATTATAGCCGCCGCTTTTTCCAGAGCTTCTTCAGTCATTGAAAGAGTCATCGATAAACGCACACGTGAAGTGCCGACAGGCACTGTCGGCGGGCGTATTGCCTTGATAAAGAGTCCTTTTGCCACCAACAGCTGCGAGAAGTTTACCGCTTCCTCGTTACCACCGATAAGGACCGGCAAGATATGAGATTCAAAGGCAGGTAAATTCAAACCATATTGTGCCAGCAATCCCCGGAACCATCTTGCCTTTTCGAGTAATTTTTGCCCCAGTTCAGGATTCCGAGTTACGATTGATACCGCCTCGCGACCGCTGCCAAGACAGGCAGGGGGCAGGCCGGTGGAAAAAATAAAACTGCGTGCCGTGTTTATCAGGAACTGCCGTATTGGCTGCGAACAAGCGGCAAAACCTCCATAGCCTCCTAAAGCCTTGCTAAGTGTCCCTATTACCACATCAGGTTGGATTTCGTTTCCGGGAATCCGGCAGACGCCGCCACCATTATTACCCATCACCCCAATGGCATGGGCTTCATCGATAATCAGCAATGCGCCGTAGCGATGTGCCAGTTGAGCCAGCCCTTTCAACGGGGCTATATCGCCATCCATACTAAAGACAGATTCGGAGACAATAAGCCGTTTACCTGTTGTTTTAGTCTTCTTTAGAAGTTCTTCCAGGTGCTCGAGGTCTGTATGCCGATAGCGTTCGCAGTGAGCCCGGCTTAACCGAATGCCATCAATCAAACTGGCGTGATTCAACCGATCAGAGAACACCACGTCGCCGGCCCCTGCCAGTGCCGAAAGAATCCCCAGGTTGGTCAAGAAACCACTGCCGAATACCAGAGCCGCTTCGGTGCCCATCATCTGCACCAGGTCAGACTCCAACTCTTCATGAAGCGGCAGATGTCCGGCTAAAAGGCGCGAAGCCGTCGCCCCGCACCCAAATCTATTGATTGCCTGAATCGAGGCATCTTTAAGTCGCTGGTCTCCCGCCAAACCCAGGTAGTCGTTAGAAGAAAAATTCAGGATTTTTCTGCCTTCAACGGATATCTCACCGCCTGTTCCCGGCATGACGGACAGGTTACGCAGCAACCCCCGCTCGTCCAGAGAAGCCAATTCTTTTTCAAAAAATGTATTCGACATAGTAACCGCTCTTAACTGAAGTATTTAGTAACCTGTTCCTCAGAGAGTAGATAAATAATCCGCTTGCGAGGTTCTGAAAAAGGTACTGCTGGAAGCCCAGTCAGCAATGCTCACTATCAATATCTTCAATCGTCGATTCAAAACCCAGATCGGCTATCATCCGGCAGACTTCGCTGACAGAGGTTCCACCGGTAGTAAGATAACCGGTAACGAAGATGGAATCCGCCGCATAGAGCGCCAATGGCTTCAGATCCCGCATGTGGTATTCCCAACCTCCGGCAGCCCGCACTTCACTTTGTGGATTGACGAACCGGGTCAAGCAAAGCACCTTCAGGCACTTGCGCGGATTCAGCTTTGTGTCCAAGTTGCCAAACGGGGTGCCCTCAACTGGAATCAAGAAGTTGATAGGAACAGCCTGCGGCCTGATTTCTCTCAAGGTCAATAGCATATCGATAATATCATCGTCAGTCTCTCCCTGCCCGATGATACCACCGGAGCAAACCTCCAGACCTGCCGCCTGGCAAAGGGCTACGGTATCGAGACGTTCCTGGAAAGTATGCGTGGTGCAGATTTGACCATAGTATCGCCGACTGGTATTAAGGTTATGGTTTATCCTATCCAATCCGGCAGCTTTAAGCTTTTTAGCCTGAGTATCGGTAAGCAAGCCGAGTGTGGCGCATAAAGGAAGCCCAGTATCCTCTTTGATAGCCTTTATGACATCGCACAGTTGGTCAACCTCACCTTCGGTGGGACGGGTACCGCTTGTCGACATACAAAACCGGGTGGCCCCTATTTGACTGGCTTTTCGAGCCTCAGCCAGCAGGGTATCTTTCGATACCAGGGGATATCTGTCGATTGGTGCCTTCGAAATGCGTGACTGAGAACAATAATGACAGTCTTCAGCGCATAAACCACTCTTGGCATTGCGTAATACCTGCACATGGACGTGATTACTAAAATATTCCCGGCGCACTTTGTATGCCTCGTGAAGCAGCAGCATCAAGTTTTCATCAGGACAGTTTAATACTTCTTTACACTGTTGCCGGGTAAGGCCTTCCCCGCCTACGGAGATGCTGGCTAAATCACTAATTGACCAATTTTTACTGCTCATATTTAAACGATACTCAACAGTGAAATGTGGGAGTTTCCGGACACATACTATCTCTCATTTTATATCCTTGTCGGGATAAAATCAATCAAAGCCACACCAGGCGGTAAAATTTTCAATAGGCTCGCGCTTGCTCTCTATTTCGTTTGCCTGCGAACCTGAAGCACTCTATGGATGTCATCGAAGACTGGCGGAAAGGGCTATAACGAGGTCAGACCACACATCTCATTGAAACGAAGAACTCCAAAGGAGTATACTGAAGCAGCTACTGAACTCTAACCGGCAGTGATACTAATTACGGGTAAGGTCAAAATCACTACTATAAATTATACTTATTCAATTCACAATAATTACTGTGAACAAAACCTCCTATTTATACATGGTTGGGCGACCGATTCTCAAATATTTTTTCAGCAATTTAAATATTTTGAGACAAAACGTGGGATTCTTCTAGTTGATCTAATGGCGGAAGAATCATCGACTGATAATTTAGACTACAGCGAAAATGTAGTCAATTTGATAAAACAGCTGAATCTAAAAAATATTGTTGTTATCGGCTGGTCTCTGGGGTCTCTAGTAGCAATTAAATTAGTAAATATTTTGCCCGAAAGGGTCTCTTCGCTCTTGTTGATTTCAGCCACTTCTAAATTCATCTCAGAAAAGAATTATTCTTGCGGTCAACCACTTGCGTTAGTAAGACAATTAAAAAAATCTTTGAAGAAAGATTATGAGACTACTTTGAATCGATTTTATAGTCAAATGTTTTCTTCGAATGAAGAGGAAAGAGGTTATAAAGCTCTTTTTATCGATAATGTTTTACCTCGAATGAACATGCTTACTAAAAATCGTGTTGTACGAGGATTAGACTATCTCATTAATACAGATTGCAGGCATTTATTGAGCCATTTAACCTGTCCAGTGACCATTTGTCACGGTCAGGATGATATCATTTGTCCAGTAAGCTCGGCATATTACTTAGAAAGGAATATCCCAAATTCAAAACTCGTTATAATCGATAACTGTGGTCATATTCCTTTTCTCACTTACGAGGCAAGAGTTAACCTATTAATTGAGCAATTGATTAAATGACGATAAATAAAAATAAAGTCATTATGAATTTTTCAAGACATGCATTGAGATACGATACGTATGCGATCGTTCAAAAAGAAATGGCACTCGAGTTTATTAATATTATAAAAGAGAAGAAGGAGCCTTTCGTTAACATATTGGAGATTGGGGCAGGAACAGGTTTCTTGACAAAACTTCTCTGCGAGAAGTTTCCTCATTCCTCGATTTTGGCCACAGATATTTCGGAGGCCATGCTTACTGTAGCCAGGCGTAACCTGTCAATTTACCCAAATGTCATGTTTAAGCAACTCGATGGTGAGAACCTAAATTGTAATAAAGAGGAATTTGACCTCATCGTTTCTAATGCGGTGATTCAATGGTTTAATAATTACGAGAACACATTTACTTCTTACCTCAAAGCCCTAAAACAAGGGGGCTATATGATGTCGTCAACGTTTGGAGAGGGGACATTTCAGGAGTTACGGTTTTCTCTCCAGATAGCTTTACAAAATCTCGGTATTGTATCTAGCACATTTCCTGGGCAAGATTTATTGAACAAGGATAAACTTAGAGACTATCTGATTTTTTGTGGATTTTCACAAGTTAAGATAACAGAGGACTACAGGTTAATGAAATACAATACCGTGACGCAATTGTTTGAATCAATTAAGAATACAGGAGCCGGGAACGCTACTGGGAATCGCGTTTTCCATAATGCAAAGTTAACCTCCGAGTTGATTCGATGTTATGGCTCTCTTTTCCGAAAAGACGGGCAAATACCCACAACGTATCACAAACTATTTGCGGAAGGACGGAAATAGTCGAGGTCCTGAGGAACCCCATCAAAAGGTTGAGAAGAGGACAGAACAGCGTCAAACCTCATAGCAAATTGGGCGGGCTTGCCCTGTCAACTTACTATATTGGGATACTCTTTTCTCCAACAGACGACAGGGAGTGGGACTAGGGCCGAAATCACATCTTCAATATTTTCTGCGGGACTCTATCCCGTGTGTGTTTAGATTCCGTATGCAGCCCAAGCGTACTTTATAATTGTGGTCGATAAACATAATAAAAGAACAAACAATTATTTTACCCCGCTGAGGGTGCAAGTCAGTATTTTATCCCCGACACTTCTTCTCCAGTTCAGCATCGGAAGGTTCCACAAATATCGAACCGTCTGGAAAGAGTATAGTCGGGACACTCCGGTTTCCATTATTAACCTCTTCCACAAAAGCACAGGCATCTTTATCCTTGTCGATATTGTGCCAAGTGTAGTCAATGCCAAGTTTCGCCAGACATTTTCTGGTACGGGCGGTATCCGGACACCAATCGGTGCCATATACGCAGATTTGCTCGGGCATTTTTCCCCTCCAACTAGATTATTCTCCTGATTGGATTGGAAGTGGTATTACCAGTTTCTTCGTATATGACTGATTATCTGTCAAATCGGAGATAAAAACAAGCGGAGTTGAACTACACCTGAATATATTGACCGTACACAAGCATTAGTAGTACCACTATCTAGAGTCCGGCCGCTGCTTCAGCATACTCCTTTGGTGTCCTTAGTGTCCTACCGTGCAATGAGCCATTTTAGGCTTCTTGGATATATCGAAGACCCTCTAGTTAGAGTATCGATGCCTCAAACACTTTTTCGAGGAGGATATGCCGATTCACTTTCCCCCAACTTTCGTGACACTACCGATAGCCGATGGGTGATAGCGATACCCGATACCTGTTAGCTAATGGCGGTGTTCCACATTAGTGCTTTCGGATGACTCATCAAGCTCAGCCCTATACTCCCAATCACAGAAAGTCTAGCATCCCCTTTAAGCCTGCTTAGATGCATCCAAGGCACTCTATCAGGGACTGTTGCCGAAGTGGTCAGTTGGTCCATAATGACGGCAAGAAAGCAGGTTTTGAGCGTGATAGGAATAAGGGGAAGTTGACTTCCATCATTGGTGCTAGGCTCGGTTCTGTCCAATCGGCTTGCCGACTCCCTAACGAATCGAGTTCGGCAACAGTCCC
>JAUSKP010000009.1 GCA_030646555.1 bacterium | reverse complement strand
TTTATAATCCTTTCACCCTGTTAAATAAAATCTTCGATTTTCTTTTGCCGGAGGCAAAAGATTTAACAGGGCAGGTCTTAATTTTGTCATTTAGACAAAATTATTTAACAGGGTAAAGGTCTTGTCAGACAAAGCCCTTTATCTAAAAAAAACCTTCCCATTAATAGTGGCCGAAAAACCGGCGCCCTTTTTTACCAGATCCACGCTGGAAGGATCTATAAAATACTTGCTCGTCTCAACACCTTTTAAAAAATCGGAGACGCCATCATAGCTTCCATTAACAATCGCCCTAAAAGAGATCTGTCCGGGATTTGTTCCGGAAGACAACTTTTCCTCGCCGAAATTAAAATTAAATTCTAAATTATTTTTTCTGGCGATACCCTCTAATTCTTTTGAAAAAGATAAAAGCTGGTCTCTAGGGGGTAATATATTTTCCAAAAGACTGAAATATGGATTAGCTTTTATAAACTCTCCTTTTAGAGTCGCCAAAGAAAGTAAGGAGTTGGATCTGGTGGCCAGAATGCTGTGCTGTGAGCTTATCTTTGCCACTGAGGATTGCATATTGATTTTCAATACGAATAGCAATACCGCCAAAATTAAAATTCCGGAAATATACAGCCAATTATGCTTCAATAAATTTTTATAAAATTTATTCATCAAATATATTTTAACATAAAAAACTATAAAGACTGAAATGCCAACTCACAGATATATGGTTATAGTATAATTACAAACAACTATGATCATAAAAGAAAAACTCTATTACAACGCAATAAATATCGCCCTAAATAGCGACTACAGAAAAATAAAGGCATTAAAAACGAAATCTTGGGAAGATGCTTGGCTTAGTATTAAAAATGGCTTTCCTGAAATTGACCCGCAAAAGGAATTTGAAAAAATAGACAAATCCGGCATTAAGTTGATACTTGACGATGAAGAGGATTTTCCTAAAAATCTAAAAGAAATGCCTTGGCCCCCCTTAGCCATTTATATTCAGGGCGCATTAGAGCCCATCCAATCAATAGCCATTGTTGGAACGCGCAAAGTCACACCGCATGGAAAATTATTAGCAAAACAAATTGCAAAAGAACTTTCGCAGTCAGGGATTCAAATAATAAGCGGGCTGGCTATGGGCGTGGATGAATCAGCTCATAGCGGAGCATTAGAAGGCAGCGGAAAAACCGTCGCCGTACTGCCAACCGGCTTGGGCAATATCTATCCCCGCCAAAACTATGCTCTATCGCAAAAAATAATTAAATCCGGCGGAGCCCTGGTAAGCGAGTTTCATTTTGATTACAAGCCATACATTTCAAGCTTTATACAGCGAAACAGGATCGTAAGCGCCCTAAGCTTAGCCGCCATAATAATAGAAGCCCCTGAAAGATCGGGCGCCCTGGCCACTGCTCGTTTTGCCATTGAACAAAATCGCGAAGTATTGGTTGTGCCGGGACCAGCCGACCATCCGAATTATAAAGGCTCCCATAAACTCATACGGGAAGGCGCCGGATTAGTGACTTGCGCCAGCGATATATTGGAAGATCTCGGACTTAAAAATGAAGAACCCGCCACCCTCTTTGATCAAGTGAAAAATATTAAAATTACCGACGAAGAAAAAACTGTTTTAGAAGCCATTAACCAGCTCGGCTGGCCCGTTTCAGTTGACAAAATATCTGAAGCAACTAAAATCCAGGTACAAAAAGCAAATCAAATAATTGCTTTCTTAACAATAAAAGGCATACTTAAATAATAGTGATTAGCCACTAGCGACTAGTAATTAGAAAAACAAAATTCGTAAGAATGACTACAAAAACAAAAACTTTAATAATCGTGGAAAGCCCCGCAAAGGCAAAGACGATAGAAAAATATTTGGAGGGTGTGTATACAGTCCGAGCCAGCATCGGCCATATTCGTGATTTACCAAAATCAAACAAAGCTGCTATAGATATTCCCGGCGGATTTATTCCCCATTATGAAATCAGTCCCGGAAAAGAAAAAATTGTTGCCGAAATAAAAAGCTTGGCAAAAAAAGCCGATGAAGTATTGCTCGCAACCGACCCTGACCGAGAAGGAGAAGCTATCGCATGGCATATTAAAGAAGCCGTTGGTTTAAAAAATCCAAAGCGTGTTCGCTTTCACGAAATTACAAAAGACGCTATCAAAGAAGCTATCGCGCATCCGACAGAAATAGATGACAATTTGAGAAAAGCCCAGGAAGCAAGAAGAGTTTTGGATAGACTTGTCGGCTATGATCTTTCAGGGCTTATTTGGAAAAAGGTCCGCTACGGACTTTCGGCCGGACGCGTCCAGTCCCCCGCCCTCCGCATCATAATGGAACGTGAAAGAGAAATTCGCGCTTTCAAACCAGAACAATTCTGGGTTATTGAAGCTGATACTGAAACTAAAAAAAGAGATAAAATAACTCTTGGTTGCGACAAAGAACCGCGAGATATAAATGAAGTTCAAAAAATTCTTGAAATTGGAAATAAAGAAACCTGGATAGTAAAAAATGTTACGGAAACAGAAACAAAAAGAAGTCCAAAAGCCCCTTTCACTACTTCAACATTGCAACAAACAGCGAGCACTCGTCTTGGATATGCGCCATCAAACACGATGCGCATTGCCCAAAAACTTTATGAAGCCGGTCTTATCACGTACATGAGAACGGACAGCACAAATCTTTCTGTAACCGCGCTTGATCAAATCAGCGCAACTGTAAATAAAAAATATGGCGCCGGTTACGCGCAAAGAAATACTTATGCAACAAAAAGCAAAAACGCGCAGGAAGCTCACGAAGCTATCAGGCCGACAGATTCGAGCATAGAAATTGCTGGACTTGCCGATGATCAGAAAAAACTTTACAGACTAATTTGGCAAAGAACCATGGCATCTCAAATGACAGATGCAAAAATTTTGAGAACGAAAATTGTTGCGCAAGTGAGCGCAGATAAAGAAGTCCCAACATTTTCAATAAATGGTTCAAGAATGCTATTTAATGGATGGCTAAGGGCAGATCCGGATGCGCGAGGAGAAGATGTTGAATTGCCTAAAGTTGAAATCAACGAAACACTTACACTTTTAGATATTAGAAGTCAAGAAAAATTTACTGAGCCACCGGGACGCTACACCGAAGCAGGACTCATCAAAGAACTTGAAAAAAGAGGTATTGGAAGACCTTCAACTTATGCTTCTATCATGAAGACAATTGAAGAAAGAGGATACGTTACAAAAGAAGGCAGAACTTTACTACCAACAGACACCGGAGATGTCGTCAGCACCTTCCTCGAAAACAATTTTGCAGAATATATCAGCGACTCTTTTACGGCAGAAATGGAAAATAAGCTTGATGAAATAGCCGAAGGAAAAATAAAATATGAAAAGGTTTTGAAAGATTTCTACGGGCCATTCTCTAAGGACGTAAAGTCAAAAGAAAAAATAGAAAAAATAACTAATTTAGGAGAATCTGAAGAAAAATGCCCGGTTTGCGGTGGACCGATGGTAATCAAGCTATCCAAAAACGGCAAATTTTTAAGTTGCGCTAAGTTTCCAAAATGCGTCGGAGCCAGAAAAGCGGACGGCTCCATAATGGAGGGCCCGAAAGAAACCGGCGAAAAATGCCCGGATTGCGCAACTGGAAAGCTCGTGGAACGAGAAGGCCGTTTTGGCAAATTTATCTCCTGCAATAATTATCCAAAATGCAAATTTATTAAAAAGAGCCCTGAAGAGGAGGCTAAGGCAAAAACCGGAGTAAAATGCCTTGTGTGTTCAGATGGCGAAATTGTTGAGCGACGTGGAAGATTCGGACCATTTTTTTCCTGCTCCAATTATCCTAAATGTAAATTCATAATGAAATCTCGACCAACCGGAAATATTTGCGAAGATTGTAAATCTTTAAAGATGGAAGGAACCAAAACAATACCGGAACGTTGCAGTAATGTTAAATGCTTAAACAATAGGCCGGATAAAATTAAATAGTCTAAAAAATGTCATTCCCGCGAAAGCGGGAATCTAGGTTTCTGGATTCCGCATCAAGTGCGGAATGACAGAGCAGAGACCACTAATCGGAAATTAGTAATTTTAATTTATTATTTTTTGTTAGATAATAACAGTATGCTAAAAACCCCAAAAATAGAGAACTTGATAAAAGAGAATCAAAGGATTAAAAAGGCCTACGACCTGGCTTTTAAATTGCACCAAAAACAAAAAAGAGAAAATGGCGAGCCATATTTTAATCATGTTTTGACTACGGCCGAGACTATCGCCGAATGGGGGCTTGATGAGGACAGTATTATCGCCGGACTGCTGCACGACACCGTTGAAGATACCGATTATCCTCTTGAAAAAATAAAAGAAGAGTTTGGCGAAGAAGTATCTTTTTTGGTAGACGGCGTCACAAAGTTAGGAAAAATAAAATACCGCGGAGTAGAAAGACAAGTTGAAAATCTTAGAAAAATGATGATAGCTCTTAGCCAAGATTTAAGAGTGATTATCATTAAGCTGGCCGACAGACTGCATAATATGACTACTCTTTCCGCGCTGCCGCCTCAAAAACAGAAAAGAATCGCTTTAGAAACTTCGGAAATATACGCGCCCCTGGCTTACAGGCTCGGAATGCAGTGGATCAGCGGAGAATTAGAAGACCTGGCATTCCCGTATATTTATCCGAAAGAATATCGCTGGCTCATAGAAAATGTTAAAGAAAAATATGATGAAAGAGCCGCTTATGTGGAAAAAGCGAAGCCGATTTTAAATAAAGCTCTTGCTGACGCCGGAATTGAAGTTTTAAAACTGGACTATCGCGCCAAAAGATATTCCAGCCTCTACAAAAAACTTTTGCGCGAAGACATGAATGTTGAAAAAATATATGATCTGATCGCGCTAAGAGTCGTGGTTAAAAATATAGAAGATTGCTACGCGGCTTTAGGCGTGATCCATAATAATTGGCCGCCCTTGCCCAATAAAATAAAAGATTACATTGCCCTTCCTAAGCCCAACGGCTATCGCAGCTTGCACACCACTGTTTTTTTTGTTGATAATAAAATCACTGAAATTCAAATCAGAACGCAAGAAATGCATAACGAATCCGAAACCGGAATTGCCGCTCACTGGGCATATGAAATGTCCAAAAATACTAAAAAATATTTAGACAACAAGGTCAGTTTTGCCAATAAAAAGGACTTGCAATGGGTAAACCAGCTAAGAAATTGGCAAAATGAGTTTTCTAATCCAGAAGAATTTTTAGAATCTTTGAAAATAGATTTCTTTAAAGATAGGATTTTCATCATCACCCCGAAAGGCGAAGTGGTGGACTTGCCGGCCGGTTCCACGCCGGTTGATTTTGCCTACCAAATTCACACCGATATCGGCAATAGCTGTTCCGGCGCCAAAGTAAATGGAAAAATTGCGCCGTTGGATTATCAGCTCCGCTCGGGAGATATTTTAGAAATTTTTACGCAAAAAAATAAAAAACCTTCCGAGTCTTGGCTAAACTTTGTAAAAACTACCAATGCTAAAAATCATATTAGAAGCGGCCTGAAAGAAAAGGAGAAAAAATTATCTGTCGCCAAAATTGCCGGCAGCGATATTAAAATCACCGTGGAAGATAAAATAGGCCTTTTTAAGGAGATCTCTGTGATCTTTTCCAGAAATCATGTGAATATCATTTCAATAAACACCATTACCAACGCCAGATTTCCAATATTAAAATTCAGATGCGATCTCACCACTGCGGATAAAATAGAAAAACTTATTTTGAAACTTAAAACAATAAAAGAGATAAAGGAGATAAGCTATCAGCT
>JAUSKP010000006.1 GCA_030646555.1 bacterium | reverse complement strand
AAGAATCCAAAGAGTTAATGATGATATTCGGTTCAATAATTAGAAAATTAGAAAATTAGAATTTGTTTCGAGTTTCGGATTTCGGATTTCGGATTTATTATTTTATAATAACTATATGGATAATACTCAACAGTCCTCACTTGCAACCCAACAATTTGTAAATATTGAATCCATTGAGAATGGCATAATTAAGCTGAAGGGCGGGGCTTATAGAAAAATACTTATAGTTTCGGGTATGAATTTTGACCTGAAATCACCAGAAGAACAGGAAATGATAATTTTTTCCTTCCAGGGCTTTTTAAATTCCCTGGATTTCTCAATTCAATTTTTTATCCATTCAAGAAAATTAAATATAGAAAATTACCTTAAAATGGTAAAAGATCGCGAAAACCAAGAAACTAATGAACTTTTAAAAAATCAAATCTTTGAATACGGAGAATTTGTAAAATCATTCGTGGCTCAAAACGCCATTATGTCTAAGAATTTTTTTGTGGTCGTGCCTTTTGATCCGGTCAGGATATCCGAAACCGGCGGTAAATTAAAAAATAAGATTTTTGGATTATTTGGAGGCAAAGAGCCGGAGGGAGCGCAAGAAAAAACCGAACAGGAATATTTGGAACAACTGGATCAGAGAGTGAACGGAGTGATAGACGGCCTTAATCAGATCGGGCTCAGAACCGTGCCATTAAATGACGCTGAGCTTTCTGAACTTTTTTATAATATCTACAATCCAAGCACGATAGAGAAAAAAGCGTAATCATCTAATAACGAATTAATGCGAATAAACGAATTGTCATTGCGAGGAGTCTGCGACGTGGCAATCTCAAAGCAGATAGATTGCTTCGGCGGCACTCACAATGACAGAAAATAATATAAACAACATGGAAAATATTAATAACAAAAGCATGGTAGACAAGATCGCTCCAGCAGCCGTTGAAGTAAATTCAAACTTTTTAAAACTGGGTGACAAGCTGGTTAAGACGATTTTTATTTTTTCTTATCCTCGCTTTCTTTCCACCGGCTGGTTTTCAGCGATTATAAATATGCCAGACCTTATAGATATTTCCATATTTGTTCATCCCGTTGAAACAGGTTTGGCATTAAAGAAACTAAGAAAAAAAGCGGCGCAGGTAGAATCACAATTATATGAAAAACAGGAAAAGGGAATAGTGCGCGATCCGATGCTGGAAACCGCTTTTCAAGACATTGAAGGCTTAAGAGATTCTCTTCAGCAAGCCAGGGAACATCTTTTTAATGTCGGTGTCTATATAACTATTTATGCGGAAAAACTGGAAGAACTCAATAAACTTGAAGAAAAAATAACAAATTTATTGGAAAGCAGGATGGTCTATGTAAAGCCGTCTCTTTTCCAGCAAATTGAGGGTTTTAATTCATCAATTCCTCTTTGCCAGGACAAACTCGCTGTTTATACCCCGCTTAATTCCGGACCGCTTTCATCATTCTTCCCGTTCACCTCAGCCGATCTGACATCTGAAAATGGAATTTTGTATGGCGTAAACGAAAGCAATAACACCCTGATCATTTTTGACAGATTTTCTTTGGAAAATGCCAATATGGTCATATTCGCTAAGTCCGGAGGTGGAAAATCTTATGCTACCAAATTGGAAGCCCTCAGACTCCTTATGATGGGAGTAGACGTTTTAATTATAGATCCTGAAAATGAATATGAAGCCTTGGCGTCCTCAATCGGAGGAAGCTACTTTAAGATATCCCTGGCTTCTCAAAGCCACATCAACCCGCTCGGCCTTCCGATAATGCCAAAAGACGAGGATCCAAGCGATGTCCTAAGATCGCATATTGTTAACTTGTCCGGACTTTTAAAACTTATGATGGGCGCCCTTAATCCGGAGGAGGATGCTGTCTTAGATAGAGCCATCACTGAAACATATGCTTCTCACGATATTGCTCCAGGTAAAGATTTTTCTAAAGCCGTTCCGCCCCTATTAGAAGACTTGGAAAAAGTTCTGGAAAATATGGATGGCGGAAAAAGCTTGGCGCAAAGACTATATAAATTTACCAAAGGCAGTTATGCCGGTTTTACTAACCAGCCAACCAACATTGATATCACAAACCGCTTGATCGTCTTTTCTATCAGAGACTTAGAAGAAGAACTCCGACCAATAGCTATGTATATTGTCTTAAACTTCATCTGGAATCTTGTCAGGGCAGAGCTTAAAAAACGCGTATTGATAGTAGATGAGGCATGGGTATTGATGAAATATGAAGATGGAGCTTCATTTATGTTCGGCTTGGTTAAACGCTGCAGAAAATATTTCCTGGGCGTCACCACCATCACTCAAGACGTGGAAGATTTCTTAAAATCTCCCTATGGTAGACCAATTATCTCCAACTCATCCCTACAACTCCTTTTAAAACAATCGCCATCCACAATTGATATGGTGACAAAATCTTTCAATCTCACCGAAGGCGAAAAAACTCTTTTACTTGAAGCATCTGTGGGCGAGGGTCTTTTCTTTGCCGGCCTAAACCACGTGGCTATTAAAGTAATTGCTTCATATCTTGAAGATAAGATCGTCACTACAAAACCAGAGCAGATCCTAAAACAGCGAGGCGCGTAGACTAAAACAATTTCTAATTGACCGTCATTGCGAGTGCCGCCGAAGCAATCTCACAAATAAATAGATTGCCACGTCGCAGACTCCTCGCAATGACACAAAAAATACTATGGAAGAAAAAAAGACCACCGAAGAAGATAAAAATAAAAAAGGGGCTGTTGAGATCGCAGACGACGAGAATCGTGAGCCAAAAATATCTTTCACGGAAATATTTTTTATTACTCCTTTTTATTTGATGTCCGATACTATTGACTATGCCCTCTTTTTTGTCGGCTTAGATGATTTCGGCATAATGGACACTGTCCGCACATCTATAAGCCAAGTGTATTTTGTAATGATTAAAAAGATGGGCACCGAAATATGGATGACCAATTTAGTGATCAACGGAATAAAGCTGCTTCCATATGTAGGATCTCTTTTACCCTCAACTTTGGTTTGGCTCATTGTTATATTCATAGACAGGGGAGCAATGAATAAGATTAAAAAGATAGATAAATTAACGGGCGGCAAACTGGTAAAAGGTCTGGAGAAGGTCGGCAAGATTAAGTAGTTATTGTCATTCCGGGCTTGACCCGGAATCTAGGCTCTCTGGATTCCCGCTTTCGCGGGAATGACAGAATATGTTAAAATTAAAATAATATGAAAGTTTTAGGTTTCATTAAAAAATACTATCTTCCCATTGTTTTCTCAACCTTATTCGGCTTGTTTTTAAGTTTTTCCGCTAATGCTCAATTTACCGTACCGTTACCGACAACTTCCCCTTCAACACAAAATCCAGATTTTGAATTCTTAGTCTCTTGGAGAGCTATCAACTTTGTTCCCCCTGACTATCAGGGCAAAATTGTCCCGTCCAAAAACTCCATAATAGAAATAAGTTTTGACCTTTTAGACAATGGAAAATTCGTAGATGTTTCAAAACAACAAATAAATTGGAATGTGGACAGAGACTCTTTTAAATCCGGGGTTGGGCTGAAATCTATAATCACGACATTTGATAAGGTATCCACAAAGCTCGTAGAAATAGAATTACCAAATTATAGCGACAAAATATACGGGGGAGCATACCTAAATAAATTCGTAAATATTCCTGCCGTTTCTCCTGAAGTAGTTATAAACGCTCCATATCCGAATAAAACAATTGGTGTCAAACAAAACGCCTTTCAAGCTGTTCCATATTTTTTTGGAATCTCCAGTTTGGGCCAATTAAACTTCGGGTGGGAAGTAGACGGCCAAAAAATGGAGAATGATCCAAACTATCCGTCTATCCTTGCCTTAGATCTGACCTCCCAGGGAAGCCCTGAGTCCGGAGCGAATATTTTAATAAAAGTTTTAGTAAAAAATATCACGGATCTGTTTGAGTTCGCCGCAAAAACTATTAATTTGAATATAAAGTAATTCGCCCCGTTAGAGGCAACTAAACTTTACCAATATGATATTTACAATAAAAAATTTAATGACATCCTTAAAACCGCAATCAAATAACTACGGTCGCCAAGGGCAACCTGCCTCTAACGGGGTAAAGCTAAAATATTTTAAAAAAATTTCTGCGGTTTTATTGATAGGATTTATATTTACCATCAATACAATTCCGGTAAGTTTTTCGCAAACTGCAACAGATTGCTCAAAAATAAAACCTAATCTTGGTGCTGGGAGTGGACAAGAATGCGGATCTAATTGTCAGATTTCGAGTGACTCAACTTCATGTATACAAAAAGGATCGGTTAGTGATAATGCCACTAACCCACCGATAATAAGTGGCGATACAACAGTAAAATCAACGGATATAGAACAATGCCTAACCGTTGGTTATTCTATTAAAAAAGATGGTAGCTGTGATGGTATTAAGGTGGAATGCAAAGGAGACCAGAATGGTTGGCGCTGCATTAATAAAATATTGACCACCACAGACCTTAACAGCGCCCTCAAATCTCCATTTAAAGATATGAAGTATATCCCCAAGATCGTAATCCCTTGCAGTACAAATATTGCCGGTGGCACCTGTCCAAAAGGCGATGATCCAGCCGGCTACATCGCCAGACTATATCAATTCGGCCTTATGATCGCAGGATTGATTGCTTTAGGAGTCATCTTGTATGGTGCCGTGGAATACACTCTTTCTGCTGGAGGAGTTGCCAGTAAAGAGGAAGCTAAGGACCGTATGCTCCAGGCAATATATGGCATATTGTTACTTTTAAGCGCCTACTTAATTTTATATACAATAAATCCAAAACTGGTTTCTTTAACTAATCCTGAATTCCAAGCGGTAGATCTATCCACTCTAGTTGCGCCGGAAATTTTCGTTTCAGACAACGCCGGAAATAACACAATAGCGGAAAGTAGCGGCACCGGAGGAATTACTGGATGCGCGCTTGCCAACAGCAGTTGGGGACAAGGGCTTTTGGAAGTAAAAATGAATACTGGAGAAACACTTGGAACGGGAAGCGGCAAAGTAAATTGTCTAAGGTGTATGGAAGGAAATGTCGGGCCAGATAAAGATGGAAATTGCACTTGTTCAGAAGGATTAGTCAGACAGCCAACTGGCGCATGTATTGTTGCTAGCGTTGTTCCTTGTAAAATTGGTACCGGCGGACCGCAATGCTCGGAATGTATTAGTGGTTATAGTAAGGTAAACAATGAATGTAAAATTACATGTGTTGGTGGCCGCGAAGTAAATAATCAATGTATTTGTAATGCTGGCTATTCAGGTGTTAGTTGTAACGTTTGCACCTCGGGTTATCTTAAATTTGGTAGCAAATGCGTTGCTTGTTCCATAAAAATACCAACTCCTAGCTGTTCAGTTACAGGCGGCTTTAGTTGTGATGGGACGCCATCAACTTGTATTCCTAAATAAAAAGATATGGACTATAAAAAAATCATAAAAATAGTTTTAATTGTTTTAATCATTGCCGGCATAGGCGCTGGTATTTATTTTTTATGGAATCGGCTTAATTCCAGTGGCGGAATAACCGGAATAATCAGCGGGGGAGAAACGCCAACTACCTCCGTAGTTGAAACTGGCGCCGGTGGAACAACCACAACTACCACTGAAGCCGAAACAGCAACTCAAGAACCGCAAGTGATCACTCAAAAGCTTTCTGTTTTAATAAACTCTCCAGTTTTTGAATATTGGCTAAGCTCTAAAGACAACAGCCTTTATTTCGCCAATTTAGACGGCCAAATCATCAAAATAAACAGCGATGGATCAAGAAGCTTGGCCAGCTCACAAACGCTGAATAATCTTCACGACATCACATCTTCCGCTGATGGTTCTATGGTTATTGCCGAATTTAATTATCCGGAGCTTCCAAGCTTGAGTGTTTTTTCTGCTAGCTCTGCCAGCTGGAAACCGCTACCGCCAGGAACAATTTCCGCGGCCTTTTCTCCTGATTCCAAAAAAATAGCCTATACCGACCAATCAGCCCTGAGAACTTTAGATCTGGCCACGCAAAAAACCGATGAAATTCAAAAAATGAGCCAAGTTGGTTTTAAATTGAATTGGTTAAAAACATCCGAGATATTCTTTTATGAAGAGCCATCTATAGAAACCATAAGCAGATTTTATTCTTTCAATTTAACCGCGAAAACCTTTACCAATATTATGGATGGACAATTCGGAGTAGATGTTCTTTGGTCTAAAGATGGCAAACAGGGAATAAGATTGGCTTCAATAAGCAGAATTCCTAAGCTGGAATTGATCAATGAGTTCGGCGATGCGGACATCCGATTCACCTTCTTAACTGTTCCGGAAAAATGTCTTCTAGAGACCGCTAAAATATATTGCGGTGTTCCTAAAAATATAAGAAATGGAATTATTTTGCCGGATGATTATTATAAGAAAAAAGATTACTTTGTAGATGATATTTTTGAGCTTGATCTTCCTACCGGAAAAATTACCAAGATATTTGACGGCAACGAATCATCTATTGACGCCTCCGACTTGAAAATAAAAGATGGCGCCCTCCTATTCATAAACCGCTACGATAATAAAGTTTATTCGCTATCTCTTAAATAAAACAAAAACTCCGCCTTAAATACGAAATCCGAATATCGAAATCCGAAACAATTTTCAAAACTCAAATAACCAATTTTTTTTAACTTTGAATTTCTGATATTTGAATTTGTTTAGAGTTTCGAATTTAGTGCTTCGAATTTCAAATCAAAAACTCCCTTAGGGGAGTTTTTGATTATATGGGTTTCACAACAATATGCCTTTCGGGACCCAAACCGGAGCTTTCTGTTTTTACATCTGGCCTGGAAGCCAGCTCCATATGGACTATTCTTCTTTCGTAAGCATTCATTGCCGGCAATTGAACTTCTTGTTTATTCATTAAAACTTTTCTGGCGGCGGCTTTGGCTAATTCTGAAATTATATGCTCCCTTTCCCTTCTGTAATTATTCATATCCAAAACCAAATTCTCTACGCTGGCAGGATCTATCTTTTTTAAAGCCAGCTTGGCAATTCTTTCAAAATCTAAAATAATTTTAGGCAACAATTCTTTAATATCAAAATCATGGATAAAGATAGAAATTCTTTTTCCTTCAACATCGGCTTCTATGGAAAAATCATTAAATCCGCCGAGTTCTAAAAGCTGTTTTATTATATTTTTTACGGCTTCAATATTATTCATTGTTTATCTTAACCCTCTTATTTATATAAACTTGCTGAACTATGGAAAACACGGAAGTGATCAGCCAATACAAGCCTAAAGCTGATGGAAGAGACCAAAGGATTAATAGAGTAAATATCGGACCCATATAAACCATCTGTTTAGTCATCTTTTCCGCGGTAGACAGCTCTTTTCCTTTTTCGTATTTTGGTAGAGCCGATGTCCCCTGAAAATACTGAGCAATAGCAGCTAAACCAACCATAAGCATACTGCGATTTTTGAGATCTATCAAGCCTAAAAACATGCTATTAATCTGTTCCGGCGCCGAAACAAAGCTATAAAGCTCGCCGACGTTCAGATTAGAAAAGTCCACTGAAAAGAGCTTATAAAGGCCAATTAATATAGGAATTTGCACAAAAACCATCAAAATACTCGTAAAAGGGTTCACATTGTTGTTGCGGTAAAGGTCCATAAGAGCCTTGGCTTGTTTTTCTTTGTCATCTTTATGGTCGTGCTGGATCTTTTGTATCAAAGGCTGGAGCTTCTGCATCACTATTTGGCTTTTAGTACTCTTATAAAAAAGAGGGAATAAAATGAAGCGAATAAGCAAAGTTAATAAAATAATAGCCACGCCCAAGCTTTCGGTGGTGGCATTTTGATATAAAAAAATCAGGGTATTAAAAAGGGGAACGAATATATAGGTATGGAACATAATAAAAATTTACAATTTATAATTTACAATTTTTAAACATTTAGGATCTTCTGAAGGGACTCTTCCAGTTCTTTTATAATATCAGCTTTTTCCATTTTTATCATTGCCGGCGAAATAATAATAAGAATATCAAACTTATTTTTATTTTCATCGGATACAAACTTTTTAGCGGCATCCAAAACCATTCTTTTTAATAAATTCCTTTTAACCGCCAACTTACTGACCTTTTTGCTTATCACAACCCCAAAACGGTTGAATTCTAATTGATTTGAAAAAACTTTAATTAAAAAAGAGCGGCTCCTGAAAGTTTGGCCGCTTTTATTTAAAACAGATTGAATTGGCAAACGATATTTCTTGGCAAGCATACATCTTAAATCCGAAGCACTAAACACGAAGCACGAAACAAATCCAAAATTCAAATGCTCAAAATTCTAAACGTTTCAAATTTTAGATTTAGATATTGTTTCGAATTTATATATTCGGATTTCGAATTTAGACTGTTAGCTTGTGCCTTCCCTTTGCTCTTCTCTTGGCCAAAACACGCCTGCCTCCGGGAGTGCTCATACGTTTTAGGAAGCCATGGGTCCTGACTCTTTTCTTTTTTGCCGGCTGATAAGTCTGTGACATATAGGGAAAGAATAACAATTCAAAACATAAAAGTCAAAAGATAAAAAACTGTCTGTTTCTATTAATATTTTTATTTTTGTCATTCCGGGCTTGCTTTGCCCGTCCGTAGTTTTAACGGAGGAGGGACCCGGAATCCAGATTTTTTAAAAAATATTATTTTCTGGATTCCCACTTTCGCGGGAATGACAGATTTACAGTTCATATATTCGTACCAATTCGTTATTAGTTGATTATTTAATTAATAACCAATAGAATGAGAGCAATTAAGCCAGTAAATGCCTGGCTCAAATAAGTTCTCCACAAGTCATCAACATATTATTATTTTTCCGCTATTTGACTAACAGAAATAGAAGAATAAAATTAGATTACGTTCAGTTTAAAAATTAGAAGGTAGAAAATATTTTATGGATCTCGAACAACTTTGGCAATCAACGCTAGGCGAAGTAGAACTGCAAATTTCCAGACCAAATTTTTTAACTTGGTTAAAGAATAGCAAGCTTACTCACAAAGAAAACGGCGTTGTGTTTGTGAGTCTTCCAAATAATTTCGCCAAAGAGTGGGTGGAGAATAAATATAACAAAACAATTCTCTCGGTTTTAAGAAATTTCGACGATTCAGCCAAAAAAGTTGAGTACGTCGTAGAAAATAAAAATACTTCCGCCGCCAGCGCTAAAATAATTGCTAAACAAAAATCTTTAAGCGAGGTGGATCTGAGAGTTCAGCAATCTTTCGCGGAACTTAGAATTGATCCGGAGACAGGGCTTAACCCGCGCTACACTTTAGAATCTTTCGTGGTCGGATCATCAAATGAATTAGCATATACGGCCGCCATGGCCATCATAAAAGACGTGGGTAAAAAATATAACCCGCTTTTTATTTATGGCGGAGTAGGTTTGGGAAAAACTCATTTGCTCCAAGCCTTGGGAAATGAAATTAAAAAAGAATATAGCAATAAAATAAAAGTTAAGTATGTTTCTTCCGAAAAATTTACCAACGATGTTATTTGGGCTATCCGAAATAAGAGAATGGAAGACATTAAAGAAAAGTATCGCCTTACAGATGTATTAATCATTGACGATATTCAATTCATCGGAGGCAAAGAAAAGACTGAAGAAGAATTTTTCCATACTTTCAATGCTTTATACGAAAATAATAAGCAAATTATTATCTCTTCGGACCGCCCGCCGCGTTTTATTCCTACCCTTGAAGAAAGACTAAGGTCGCGTTTTGAAGGCGGAATGATAGCAGACATCGGTTTTCCTGATTATGAGCTTAGAATGGCAATTTTGAAGACTAAATTGCAGAATAGGGGCGTTAGTCTGACAGATGATGTCATAGATATGATCGCTACTAAGGTTCAGAAAAACCTAAGAGAATTAGAAGGGGTATTGAATAAAATTTTATTTATTCAAGATAATAAAAAAACAGAATTAAGTTCAAAACAGGTTGAGGAAATTATCAATGAAAGCATCCAACAGCCAATTAAAAATGTGAGTCCTACCCAAGTAATAAAGGCTGTAGCCGACTATTTCCAGGTTGATGTTGCCGATCTTACCGGACGATGCAGAAAAAACACCATAGCCGAGCCAAGACAAGTTGCTATGTATCTTTTGCGTGAAGTTTTAGGATTGTCTTATCCATCAATAGGAGAAAAACTTGGAAAAAGAGACCACACTACCGCGATTTATGCCTACAACAAACTGTCTAAGGAAATAAGCAAGAATCAAAACTTAAATCAAAAAATAATTGCCATAAAAGACATCATCCAAAAAGAATAAGTTGTTTATATCCCTGTTAAAAAACTATTAATATCCTATTTAAAAAGCTGTTATGAAAACTTGTAAAACTTTTTAAATAAAACCAAAAAATAAAAGTTTTAAACACTGATTCTAACAGCCAATAACACCCGGTGTGAATGATTTAAACCAGTGAGAGTATGATGAAACCGATTTATCAACAACCTTATCAAATACTACATCTACTGCAAGTTCTTATATAGAATATATGAAGATAATAATACTAAAAGATAATTTAAGGGAAGGTCTTAACTCTGTAGTTAGGGCAGTATCAGAAAACAACAACCTTCCAATACTTAAAAATATACTTATTAAGACTTTTAATAATAAGATAAAAATCATAGCTACGAATTTGGAAGTGGCTATAACCAAGATAGTTTCAGGAAAGGTGATTGAGGAAGGGGCCATCACAATACCTTTTTCAGTTTTAAACGGAATTATAAGCAATTTAGACAGTGAAAAGGTCAGTTTGGATTCAAAAGGGAATAGTTTAATTCTAAAAACCGATAATTATGAAGCAACTATTCAAAGCTTGAATGAAGAAGAATTCCCTATAATTCCGGAAATTGGCAATACAAAAAACCATCTTAAAATAAATACAGAAGTTTTTAATGATGCTATTTCAAAAGTTGTTAATTGCGCGCAGATCTCCGAGATAAGGCCGGAGATTAGCGGGGTTTTGTTTGATTATCAGATATCCAGCTTGAAATTGGCAGCAACCGATAGTTTTAGATTGGCTGAAAAGACTTTATTTGATAAAGATTTTAAAGCGGATTTTACTACAGGTTTTAAAGCTATTATTCCTTTAAAAACAATTCAGGAAGTGCCAAGGATATTTAGAGAAGGGGAAATGAATATTTATTTTGATAGTAATCAAGTTTTATTTAAAGGAGAGGATTTGGAAATAATTTCCCGATTAATTGATGGAAATTTTCCGGACTATGATCCGATCATTCCAAAAACCCTTGAAACAGAATCCATTATAAATAAAGAAAACTTTATTAATGCTGTCCGCTTGGTAAGTAATTTCAGCGGAAAAGTGAATGATGTTAAATTGAAAACCAAAGAAGGAAAGAAAGTTATGGAAATTTCTTCAGCCACACAGCATTTGGGAGAAAATCATTATTTGGTTCCAATAAAAACCAAAGGAAATGATTTTGAAGTGGTTTTCAATTGGAGATTTTTATTGGAAGGACTTAAGAATTTTAATTCAGAAGAAATAATGATCGGTTTGAATGGAGATCAGCGCGCGGCGATCATTAAATCACAAAAAGATTTTTCTTACTTCTATATTTTGATGCCGATAAAGAATAGCTAGAATAAAAAACCGGCCTTAGGGGCCGGTTTTTTATTTATTTAAACAATATAATAGATTTTTCCAGAGAATTTCCGATTGGGTCAAAAACTTTAACTTTTAACATATTTTGAGATTCTACCGCCGAAGGAACAAAGTTGTGTAAGAGAATAGCTTTTTTTCCAAATGATTGCTGCCAAGAATTGATTAAGACATCGTTAAGATATAGCTCTATTTTGTTAATTTCAAAGTTTGCGGCGATTTCCGCGTTTACAGCTATACTATTTACAGTTTTTATAAACTCGCCGTTCTTAGGGCTAATCCAGCTAATATCTATGCTTTGCGTGTCTGAACTGTCTGTCTGATTTAAAGCGCCTACCGGCAATGGCTTATTGTAATTCAGATCAAAATCAGAAATATTTTCCCGCGCCCATTTTAATACCGGAACTTCCCAATTTTCAAACTGAGAATCATTTTGGGGATTTTCCGGATAAGGGCCTTGAGGATCTTTTTTATTCACATAGAAAAGGATATCGTGAATTTGAGGATAATTTTTTCCGCCAATTTGGAAATTGATATCAAAGCCCCCGTTTAAAACCTCTTTTTTGGTAAGGATCGGCTCCGGTTTCGAGAATGTTGCCGGAGAAATATCTTTTATAGCTTCTCTCATAAAAGCGCTCCATGTAGGAATAGCCGCTAAAATACTTCCGCCTTGTTTTTGCATAGCGTCATTATTATTATTTCCAGCCCAAACTCCGACAACGAAATTTGGAGTATAGCCAACCACCCAAGCATCGCGATAATCATTTGTTGTACCGGTTTTCATAGCAACTTCGTGGCCGGGGAACAAGGTAAGCGAAAGGCTCGAAGAAAGAAGAGCTGATCTGGCCTCAATATCGCTTAAAATATCGTTTATATAAATTGGATATTTTGCGTCCATCACCCGATTATTTGTATTTTTATATTCTTCCAGTGTTTGGTTCTTTGAATCGCTTATTTTTAAGATCATTGTTTGCTGATGTTTCACGCCTTCTTGGGCAAAAACAGAATAAGCGCCAACCAGATCAATTAATTTCACTTCTCCGCCGCCGAGCACTAAAGAAAGCCCATACCTATTTTTTTCAGTTAAAGTGGTTATGCCAAAATCAGAAGCAGTTTTTAATGTTTCGTTAAGTCCGGCTAAATATAAAGTTTTTACAGATGTGATGTTTATTGATTGGGCCAAAGAATTTCTTAGGTCAATTGGTCCTTTAAATTCAGGATCAAAATTTTGCGGATGGAAACATTCCGCATTTTCATTTGTGTAGTCAACATTTAATGGGCAGCTTGGATTGCTGGCCGCAAATTCTGTCGGCAGGTCAAAAAGCATCGTGCTTGGCGTGTATCCTTTTTGAAAAGCCGTCACATAAGCGAATGGCTTCATAGTTGAACCGGGTTGCCTTAATCCCTGCGTGGCAACGTTAAAATTTCCTTCAAAGCGGCAATCCTTGCCCGGCTGGCAGTTTTCCGGCTCGGGATCGCCGAAGTAATCTTTGGATCCAACCAAAGCTAAAACCTGCCCCGTTGCCCCATCTTGCGCCACTAAAGCGGCATTATATCCCTGATAAAGATCCCTATTTCTTTCAGCCCCGTCTTTAACGGCTTGTTCGGCTAATTGCTGCATTTTCCAATCCAAAGTTGTGATCACCTTTAGTCCCGCAGTTTCTACAAAACTTTCGCCGTATTTATTATTTAAATATTCTTGGATTGCCAAAACAAAATGAGGAGCTTTGATGCCGGTTGATTTGGGCGCGAACTTTAAAACTTCTTTTTGGGCTGCTTCCATTTCTTTTTCAGTTATAAACCCCAGTTTTTTCATTTGGTCCAAAACATAATCTTTTCTGTCAAAAAGTTCTTTGGTGCGGGTGCCCCAGGGTGAATAATATGTCGGGGCCTGAAGCACGCTTGCCAGCAAAGCCGATTCGGCTATATCCAGATCTTCCGCGTTTTTATTATAAAAAGCTTGGCTGGCCGCTTGAATGCCATAAGTATTTCCTCCAAACGGGCTTTGATTCAGATATAAATTTAAAATTTCGTCTTTGTTGTATTTTTGCTCTAATTGAATAGCTAGAATAAGTTCTTTTATTTTCCTGGTAATTGTTTTTTCTGAAGTTAAAAAAGAATTTTTTGCTAATTGCTGGGTAATGGTAGATCCGCCCTGGGCTATTTTACGATTGGTTAGGTTTGATATGAACGCTCTTATAATGCCCTTTATATCAAATGCGGGGTGATCATAAAAAGTTTGATCTTCAATGGCTAAAACAGCTTGCCGGGCAGACATAGGAATATCTTCAGGGGAAATAACTGTTCTTTTTTGATCTCCGTGAATTTCATAAAGCAAAACCTCTCCAGTCCTGTCATATATTCTGGTTGATTCGGCTATTTTTCTATTCTCAAATTGGCTGGGGTTAGGAAGATCTTTCATAATAAAAATATAAAAAACCAGAGATAGGGCAACTATTAAGAGGATTATTAAGAATACTAAATTGGTTTTAGAAAGCTTGTTTTTTATGTTCATACTTTATATAGGGAAATTTCTAATTACTAATTTTTAATTTCTAACCAATGTCTAATAAGAAAAATCCAAATTTTAAAATCCAAATGACAAATCAATGACTAAAATCTAAAATCCAAATTTTTAACATTTGAACTTTGGGTTTGATTTGAAATTTGAGCTTTATCATTTAACATTTTACTTGGTTAGTCATTTAATTATAAACTATTAAGCGCAACCGCAGAATTATTATTAGAGGGTACAATTTTTATCCGATTAAAACAAATCCCGCTCTGATAAGCGGGAAAAGTTTTATTAGTAGTTATCCTTATCTTCATCTCCCAGAAAATCTTCGTCTAGGATCTTTGTAGTTTCATCGTCATCGAGTGAAACATCTTTTTCTATCAAATCATCGTCTTCTACTGCAGCAACAGTCACCGAAATTTTAACTTTTTCTTCCGGTTCTTCCAGTTCATCTTTTTTCCAATCTTCTTCTTCGTGGATCCAGCTCTTTTTTTCTTCGTCTTCGGGTTTCTTAAACTTCCCCTTTTTTATAGGCTTAATGATTTTGTTAAAAGATTTTTTTATCCCGATTTTATCGAGGACCCTCGACTTCGTCGGGGCTGCTTTCTTTTTCATCCCGCACATAACAAAGACTGGAAAGCGAAGCTTTCTCTGACTTTGTTTTTATTATTAATTTAACCTAACCGACTTTATTCTTAATAAATGTATCCTACACATAAGTTGTTGTCTTTGTTATGTGCGGGATTCATATTCTTAATTACTTATTCTTATAATAAGGGAATTATATAAAATAAAAGAATTGTGTCAACCCCGCACCTTTTTAGGATTGGAGGCTGCGCTTGATTTTTCTTTTTAATTGTTTGTAGGTTTTTCCAAAATGCTTAATTTGTCTTTCTCGTTCCTTAGCATCGTCTTGGTTTGCGTAGCCTTCCAAATAAATAATTTTCCACGGCTTATATTTGTTTGTATGCAAACTTTCTCCTAAATTGTGCTCTTTTAATCTTCTTACAACGTTGTTTGTGTACCCTATATACAACTTATCGCTTAACTTGCAACTTTTTAATATATAAATGTAATACATGGTTATCCTAAAAAGGTGCGGGGTCAATCCCTAAATATTTTCTTACTCTCCAAAATTTTTCGAAAAAGCTGTTGCAATAGCAATGGCTACGGCATCCGAAGCATCATCGTATCCTTTTAAGCCGTCTTTTATACCAAGTATTATTGCTGCCATTTTGGAAACAGATCTTTTATCTGCCAGGCCATAGCCGGTCACTGAACTTTTTATTTCTGACGGGCTTAGTTCGCGTATTTTAATATTTGCTTTAGCCAGTTCCAAAATAAGCGCTCCGCGGCTTTGAGCCACATCTATTCCGGTTTTAATATTTTTTGCAAAAAATATTTTTTCAATTCCGGCAACTTCGGGTTTATATTTTTTTATAATTTTGGAGAGTTTTTCGCAATTTCCTAAAATACAAACAGAAATTTCTTGTTTAGGCTTGCCTTCAATAACCCCGTAATCAATGAGATTTAATTTACCGCTTTTTTCGGAAATAATGCCGAAACCGATTCTGGTTGTTCCCGGATCAATGCCTAGAATAATCATAGTTAGTTGTCATTGCGAGTGCCGCCGAATCAATCTATTTATTATTTGAGATTGCCACGTCGCAGACTCCTCGCAATGACGGAAGTTTAAATTATATTGTGTTTGTAAAAATATTTTGAACATCATCGTGTTCATCCAATGCCTCAATAATTCCTTCCAGCTTAGCTTTAGATTCTTCAGAAATACTTTGAGGGAATTTAGCTTTCCATTCCATGGCCTCAGCGTTTCCTTTGATAGGCGCGTCAAACGCCCAAAGCACGCTGCCTTGATTGGCAAATTTTGCATCTTGGTCGCTTAAGATCTTTTTTACTTCGGAAATAGTTCTGTTGGTGCTGTCCGTGATAGCTTCAATGATGATCGCCGAGCCTTCCGGGCCGTAGGCCTCAATTACCATTTCTGACAGATCTTTCTGGTCGGAAGCTTTACTAATAGCGCGTTCAATGTTGTCCAGCGGGACTAAATATTCTTTTGCTGTTTCAACAGCAGATCTTAATCTCGGATTAAATTGCTGGTTAGGTTCAGATTTAGCGGCAATGGAAATGGCGCGGAGCATTTTGGAAAAAACCTTTCCGCGTTTAACATCGGCTACCCCTTTTTTATTTTTTATTTGAGACCATTTATTGTGTCCGGACATCGTGATAGAAATTAGTAGTTAGTGATTAGCGACTAGATAATTAGATTATAGAATAAAAAAGCCCCCCGACACCAGTCGGGGGGCTTGTATTCATCATTAGTCGCGACAAAATGCATAATGAGGAATATTATCTTCTTTTACTTCCACTATTTTTCCATTTTCTTTTTTGAAGAACAGCGGAGAAATGCCTTCAGAGAACAGCGGAGGAATTTTTTCAAAAACAAGCCGCTTTAATTCCTTGGTTTTTTCGCTGCGCGCCATTACCACCACTCCGTCTTCCCCCTTTCTTCTGTTGCAGAAACGAAGGAACACATAGACTTCTCCTTCTTTGAGCTCGTCCTCCGCTTTTTTCAGGTCTTCTCCCATCGGACGTATTAACAGCCATGTTACGGCCGTTATGATCAGGCAAAGAAAAACCGCGATACTGATCACCGGCCAGATTTGTTCGGTGTAGTAGATCGACAAGCCTTTGCCCACAATGAGCCCCAAAAGCATATTTATCAGAGCCACAACCATTACTCTTACCATATTAAATACCTCCTGCCAATATTTAGAACTATCAATATAATACTATAAAAATAGATTTATGTCCACCCCGTTAGAAGTAGGCCGCCCCTAGGTGGCTGTAGCCACTCGCTAAAAGTGAGGGCGACTTCTAACGGGGTAAACCCCGCATAATAAAATAGAAAAGCCCCCGCATAACGGGGGCTTCAGATTTTTAACTCAGTCTTTTTGTATAGTATCAGCATCTCATACAATGTTATCGCTATTAAGAGAGATGCAGTCATACTGGAAAGAACAGTGAGGACGTATACGCAGTAGTTTAATAAGATTGCTGGTCTTAAGTATTTTCCGAGGAAGATGTGCAGAATGAACGGAATGGACAGACTTAGCATAAGTTCCAGCGCCACGATTTTTATTGGTCTTGGCATATTGAGCATCTCCTACTGAAATTTAGAACTATTGATATAATGTTATAAAAACATGTTCCTGTAAATACCCGTATAAAATAAAGGATAAACATCAGAGCCATTTAATTTATTTTTGGCTAAACCATCCGCTAGCCGCGGATGATCGCCCAAACATTTTGGCATCAAAATGTTTTAGGGTTATAATTGAAACATGTTAAATAAATCTGGCGACACATTATCAAAATTAAACAGAGAAGCGGAAGAGCGTGATGCGCAGAGAAAAGCTGATAAATCAAAGCTTCCATATTTAAACTTGGCGCTTTTGCCGATTGAAACAGGGGCATTGTCTTTAGTTCCGGAAAAAGAAGCTATGGAATCCAATATGGCGGTGATAGAAACAAAAGGAGATGAAGTTGTTTTTGTCGCGCTTGATCCGTCTGATGCCAAAACTCAAATTGAAATAAAAAAACTGGAAGCCAAAAATCTTAAGCCGAAAATATTTATTGTTTCACAGTCCAGTCTTAATAAAGCTTGGGATTATTATAAATATCTGACCAAGAGCACGGTATCTCTTACAGGCCGTATTGATATAGATAAAGACAGAATTATTGCCTTGAAGGGGAAATTAATAAAACTTGATGTAGTCAAAAAAGAAATTTTAGCTTTTGATTTCAGGAACAATCCGACCGGACAGATTTTGGAAATTATTTTGGCGGGAGCTTTGGGAAATAGAGTTTCGGATATTCATTTGGAGCCGGATGAAAAATTTGTAAGGATTAGGTATCGCATTGACGGCGACTTGAGGGATGTTATGACGGACTTGGATAAAAAAATATACCAATATTTAGTTTCCAGGATAAAACTTTTGGCTAATTTAAAAATAAATGTCGGCGATAAAGCTCAGGACGGACGCATAACTATGGGAATGGGAGATAAAGATATAGAGCTCCGCGTTGCCATAGCTCCTTCTGAGTTTGGAGAAGTCATTGTAATGAGAGTTTTGGATCCTTCCGCGATTAGTTTGACTTTGCCTCAGTTGGGTTTTCGTGAAGATGATTTAGAAATTGTAAAAGTGGAGCTCAAGAGACCGAATGGAATGATACTCAACACCGGTCCTACCGGTTCCGGTAAAACAACCACGCTTTATGCATTTTTAAAATATATTAATTCTTCTGACACAAAGATAATTACAATTGAAGATCCGATTGAATATCATTTGGAAGGCATTGAGCAGACCCAGGTTGATCCGGACGCTGATTACACTTTTGTAAATGGACTTCGCTCAATGATGAGACAGGATCCGGATATTATTTTGATCGGTGAAATAAGAGACAAAGAAACTTCAGAAATTGCCATACAGGCGTCTTTGACAGGGCACTTGGTTTTTTCCACAGTTCATGCCAATAAAGCTTCGGGCGCTATTCCAAGACTTGAAGATTTGGGCGTAAAAAATACTAGTATTGGTCCGGCTATGAATTTAATAATTGCGCAGAGGCTTATTAAAAAACTTTGTCCGGATTGCAAACAAAAAGCTGAAGTTGACGCAAAATTAAAAGCAAAACTTGAAAAGTTTATTTCCGGATTGCCGGCCAGAGTAAATAAAGAAAATTATAAAGATTTTAATATTTTTAAAGCGGTTGGTTGTGATAAATGCAGTGGAATCGGCTACAAAGGCAGAGTGGCTATTTATGAATTATTAAAAATCGATAAAGAAATTGAGAGTGTTTTGATGAAGGGCGGCGGTGAAATTGAAATTGACGAGCTGGCCAGAAAAGCAGGTATGGTGATTATGCAAGAGGACGGAATTTTGAAGATTATTCAGGGACTGACCACTTTTGAAGAAGTGGAAAAGATTACGGGACCTCTCGAAGAACTCGGACAGTAATTAGCCATTAGCGACTAGTGATTAGTAAGAAAAAGAATTTTGTCATTGCGATCCGCCAGCTGGCGGAGAAGCAATCTATCCCTTTCCGTCTGTCATTCCCGCGCTTTGCCCGTCCGAAACTTCAGTGAAGGAGGGAAGGCGGGAATCCAGGATTTGGAACTGGATCCCGGCTCGTAGGCCGGGATGACAAACAAAGATTAATAATTAATTAACCAAAAACAAAACTGCCCCGATAAATCGGGGCAGTTTGAGCGAAGAGTGCAATAGTCTGTGGGCAACATGCCGCGTTAACGGCAAGAGTTTGTAGGGCCTTTCAAAAATAAATTTTTAAAAAGATTAGAATCGCATATAGGATAGGTCTCGCCGGAGCCAAACCGTCCATATAAAATCAATTCCCGCCCACAGACTATTAAACTCTTTCAACCCCGCACCTTTTGAGAATTTTTTTTGAAGATTTCTTAATTGAAAATCTTACTTTTTAGAGAATATATATTTTTCTAAATGTATTTATGAATCAATTAGATTTATATACTATTCTCAAAAGGTGCGGGGTCAACGATCTTTATAGGTTTATACTAGCACAATACAATATATCTGTCAAGCCCCTATACAACCCCCTCGGTTTGTGTCGGAATATGCAATAGTAAATCAAATAAAATTATGTGGCTTTCAAAAAGATGTGGGATTTGTTATTTTTAGGGTATAGATATGGATTGGATGAAAATTATAAATGTTAAATTATAAATTTTTAATCAATGTTTTAATTTTTAATATTTAGACATTAGAAATTGATTTAAAATTTAAAATTAGTAATTAGAAATTTGATCTAGGCTTTGAAAGAAAAAAATAATTATGGCAACTAAAAATACTGATAATAAGCAGGAAGACCAGGTTATAGACCTAGCCCTAAGGCCTTCGCGATGGGACGACTATGTTGGACAGAGAAAGATCAAAAAACATTTGAAGACTATTTTGGATGCCGCAAAAAAACGCGGAGAAGTGAGCGACCACCTTTTGCTTTATGGACAGGCAGGTTTAGGAAAAACTACTTTGGCGTATTTAATTGCCAAAGAAATGGCTGCTAATTTGAAAATTACTTCTGGTCCGGCTCTGGAAAAAATGGGAGATTTGGCTGCGATACTTAGCAACTTGGAAAAAGGGGATGTTTTGTTTATTGATGAAGCGCACAGGCTCAACCATATGATTGAAGAAGTTTTGTATCCGGCTTTGGAAAACAGAAAATTGCATTTGATAGTTGGAAAAGGCGCCGGCGCCAGAACTCTTGCCATAGATCTTCCGCCATTCACTTTGATCGCGGCAACCACCCGCGCTAATTTGCTTTCCAGCCCGCTACGTTCCCGCTTTGGCGCGACTTTCAAACTTGATTATTATGAGATCCCCGATATTGAGACCATAATCCAGCGCTCTGCCAAGCTTTTGAATTTGGATATAGAACCCATAGCGTTGAATATGATCGCCAAGGCTTCCCGATTTACGCCAAGAACGGCAAATAGGCTTCTTCGCCGTGTCCGAGATTTTGCTGACGTGAATGATGCTGTGAAAGTGACGGAGGATATTGCCAAACAAACCTTGGAAATGCTGGAAGTGGACAATTTGGGCTTGGAGCCGACAGACAGGCAGCTGCTTTTGACGATCATTGAAAAGTTTAAGGGCGGTCCGGTGGGCATTCAAACTCTTTCTGCAGCGCTTAACGACGACAGCGGAATTATTGAAGATGTTTATGAGCCATATCTTATGAGTGTCGGTCTTTTGACCCGTACCCCAGCTGGCAGAATGGTAACCCCTGAAGCATATAAACATTTGGGGATTAAAAATCCGAAAGGGGACAGTTTAATTTAAAATTTAATAATTAAAATAATATGGAAACACTTCAAATAATAATGACTGGGATTATCACACTAGTTGTCGTATTCGTAGTTTTGCCCTACTTGATAGGTGTGGCCGTAGCTATGTTTAAAAAGGCCCTAGATAAGTTTTATTAATATTTTTTTGACTCTATATTAAATTTAAGAAGTCGGACTTCCTAAATTTCTCAAAAGGTTAGTTTAATGTATAAAAAATCAAGCCTTGCCTAACCCATTACTTGAGCTATAATTTTGTTATGGAACAACCAAACTTTAACGCAGGGGAATATTTAAAAAAGCAGTTAGGAATGCAGCCGGAAAAGCCGGAGTCGCCGGAGCAAGAGCAAAAAGAAGCGGTGAAACCTATGACTATTGGCAGGATGGAGGAGGTTAGGGATTTATTAGGGAAGATGGACGTGGAAACTTTTTTGGACCGAAGAGAGGGCAATTATACCGAAGAAAAAGAACGAATACAGAGGAACAGGAATTTGATCAAGGAATTTTTATCCGCGAAGGATGGTTTGGATTCAAATTCAAAAGAAAAATTATATAAAGATATTTTTGAAAAAGGCTGGAAACCGAAACTAGAAGAAGTTTTTGATAAAATGTCAGAAGAGTTAAAAGAATTGGAACTAATAAGAAAAGGAAAAAAAGAATTTGATAGTTTGTCGGCAGAAGAAAAAAGTAAATTTTCTTATTTATCGGGACGCAACACAATTATTGGATACATAAGATTTTTGAGCGGAGGATTACAAAAGCTTGAAGAGTTTGGCTTTGATAAACAGAGACTGGAAGAGCTGGAAGGACGCTTCAAGAAAGTTAAGAAATAATAATTAAAAATACGAGCCTAAAAACTCGTATTTTTAATTGGTGTGGGATAAAATTAACGCATGCAACGAGGCGTAGCAACATTCACTTTAGATTACGGAAAATGTCCTAAATGGCTTTTTGATAGGATGGTGGCTTTGGGCAGGGAAATGGTGGATGTGATCGTCGCGGAAGAAGGACCGGATGAATTTATAAAAAGAATTGCAGATCCAGTGTGGTTTCAGTCTTTGGGAACCGTACTGGCTTTTGATTGGAATGCTTCGGGATTAACCACTATTTTAACTGCCGCGCTTAAAGAAGCCATCCGCGGGCGGGAAAAAGAATTGGGAATATTTATTTGCGGAGGAAAAGGCAAAACTTCTTTAAAAGTACCGGACGAAATAACTAATTGGGGATATAGATTGGGTATGGGCGAAGAAAAAACCAATGCCTTAATTTACAATTCCAAAATGAGCGCCAAGGTGGACAGCTCTTTGGTGCAGGACGGATATTCTATTTATCATCATTCGTTTTTCTTTTCACTTGGGAAGAAAAAGAGTTCTTCTTCTGTCATTCCCGCCCCCTCTGTCATTCCGAATGTAGCGAGGAATCTAGATTCTTCGCGCAACGCTCAGAATGACAGAAAGCTAAGCGGGAATGACAAAGGAGAGATTGCCACGCTTCGCCCATCCGACTTGTCCGTCCGAAGTCTTACGAAGGAGGAAGCTTTACGCGAAGGAGGGTCGCAGACTTTCCCGATTGCAAAGCAATCGAGGATCCTCGATAAAGTCGGGACTCGCAATGACAAGTTCCTCACTACAACGCGTTGTAGTGAGAACTCAGCGCCTAGTACGGGATCGTGGGCAGTCGTTCAGCAAGGAATGAATATCGGAAATCAAACAGCCCGCAGGTATCATTGGTACTCGGAAAATATAAACGATCTGGTTTGCGAACCACATTCCGGTATTTCTCAAGTTGGCGCGGAAAATACAGACACTGTTTTGAATTTGGTAGCAAAAGACAGCGATAAAACCCGCTCTTTAAGCACAGAAATGGTTGGAGTGGGCTATCAGACTTTGATGAAGGACATTCAACTGCTCAGAAAACACAGTTCTCATTTAAGCCAGATGGCAAAATGGGGAGTCGGGCCAAATCAGCTGACCTTATTGAATTTAGAAAATAAAGAATTTGATACTCATCCGGTAGTAAATGAAGATTTTAGTAAGAGCAAATATTTGGAAAAGATCTTATGGAAAGTTTGCGATGTGAAGCCGGAAAATTATGAAAAACTTCTTTCCTTGCAGGGTGTCGGTCCGAAAACTATGCGAGCCCTTGCCTTGGTAGGCGAAGTGATTTACGGCGCTAAGCCATCCTATGAAGATCCGGCGAGATACAGCTTTGCCCACGGCGGAAAAGACGCCACGCCATACCCGGTGGACTGCGCCACATACGACTTCACGATCAATAAAATGAAAAGCTATGTGGAAAAGACAAAAATAGCCGGCCTGGAAAAAAGAAAAATTATAAATAAGTTAGATGCTAAAGATTAGGATTGTCATTCCCGCACTTTGCCCGTCCGAAACTTCAGTGAAGGAGGGAAGGCGGGAATCCAGAAAACCTAGATTCCGCATCAAGTGCGGAATGACAGAGGGAGTCAAAACCCGAAATAGTAGAAATAATTAGTGAATAGTAGTCATATTAGTAGTTAATAATATTTTTTACACCCTTGACACCAAGGTTATCTTAAGATAACCTTGGAATATATGAATCCCGCACATAATAAAGATAAATAGATATAAATAGGTACGATGTGAGGGATTAAGTAATGTCGCAGCAATTAATTAATATATAAAAACAAAGTCAGAGAAAGCTTCGCTTTCAATCTTTGTTATGTGCGGGATGAAACAACAAATAATAGGTTTAAAGGAATTGAGGCATAATATAAGCAAGTATTCTTCAGCCGTAGAAAAAGGCAATTCTTTTATTATTGCCAGAAAATCAAAACCGCTTTTTCAAATCGTGCCGCTTGATGATGAGGGAGTATGGGAGACAGTAGCGGATTTTACAAAATTTAAAAAAGGCGGAGTAACGATTGATGAGCTCTTGAAGGTGTTGTAAATATGACCAAACTAGAGAGGATCATCAAAAAGTTTAGCGCCACTGAAAGAAAAGTTATTAAAAACACGATTATCCAATTGAAAACCGGGTCTTTTGAGGGTCTAGATGTAAAGAAATTACAGGGAAGCAGGGATATTTATAGAGTTAGAAAGGGATCAATGAGAATTATGTATTATCTTGGAGTAAACAAAGAAGTTGTTATTTTTGCGATTGCGCGTCGTTCAGACAATACCTATAATTTTTAATTCGTAAATTTGTACCAATTCGTTATTCGTTGATTACATATGATCATAAAAGAATTTTTGCCTAATCCGGTTGGCGCGGATAAAGACGGTGAATATATTAAAATTTTCAATGACGGCAACGTATCGGTAAGTTTGGTCGGATGGAAAATTAGCGATGCTTCCAATAAATCGTTTAGTTTGAGTGGAAGTATACAACCGAGCGGAGAATTGAAACTTATTTATTCTCAAACAAAGTTATCTCTGAATAATGGCGGAGAGACAGTTTTTCTTTTTGATGCAAACGGCGCGCTGGCGGATAAATTGGGCTATACCGGCGCTGCCGAAGAAGGGAAAATTATATTAAAAAAAGAAATAGCTGTTAATCCTCAATTTGAAAATGGGCAGGTTTTGAATCAAAGCTTTTCTCTCTCAATTGGCAAAGTATTGGCATTTGACGTCTTTTTAGGGATAATTTTAGGATTGGCGGCGGTTTATGTTATTCTGCAATTAGAGAAAAAATTTAATATAAAATTGTTTTAATATGTTAACCAAATCAAAAGCGCAGACGCAAAAAATAGCGATTCGGCTCGCCAAAAAAATAATTTCAGAGGGCGTTCATAAAAATGCTCGAGTTTTGGCTTTAATTGGCGATCTTGGTTCTGGAAAAACCGCTTTCACGCAAGGATTCATAAAGTCTCTAGGCATAAAAACCCACGTGCCTAGCCCGACATTTGTAATTTTTAGGCGCTATCCGATCCACAAAGAAGCGGGCGGATTTAAAAATGTTTTTCATTTTGATTTGTACAGAATAGAAAAACCAAAAGAAATAATTGATCTAGATTTTAAGAAAATTATAAAAAATCCAGAGAATATTGTTTTGATAGAGTGGCCGGAGCAGATACTGAAATTTTTACCGAAAAATACTATTGTATTGAAATTAGAACATGGCAAATCCGCAAATGAACGTATTATAAAAATTGCGAAAAATTGATTTTCCCGCACATTAATTAGGGTTATACTTAAATCAATGAAAAAACTTTTACTTATAGATGCCAACTCCTTAATTCACCGCTCGTTCCATGCTTTGCCGCCCTTAACTTCTTTAAAAGGCGAACCGATCAATGCGGTTTATGGCCTTTCCAGCATTCTTTTGAAGATATTAAGAGATCATAATCCCGATTATATCGTGGCGGCATTTGACAGGCCCGAGCCGACTTTCCGTGATGCTATTTTTACGCAATATAAAGCGCACAGGCCGCCGACAGATAATTTGCTCATTCCCCAGCTTCATGAAGCGCACAATACTTTTGGAAAATTTGGTGTGAAGGTGGTGGAGCAAGCCGGATTGGAGGCCGACGACCTTGTAGGAATATTAGCTGAGAAATTTAAGAACAGCCCTGATATGAAAGTGGTCATTTTTTCCGGCGATAAAGATAATCTGCAGCTGGTTGATGGGGATAAAGTGGTGGTGGAGCTTTTGAAGACCGGAGTGAGCAAGACCGTTGTATATAATGAGTCATTATTTTTGCAGCAATATGGCTTTTCCCCTAGGCAATTGGTGGATTACAAGGCTTTGGTGGGCGACACATCCGACAATATTCCTGGCGTGAGAGGCATCGGTCCTAAAGGCGCCACCGATCTAATAAAAGAATTTGGAACAATTGAAAAAATATACGAAGATATTGAATTGGTTTCTAAAAAAGTTCTTAAAGAAAAATTGGTTGCGAGCAAAGAAATGGCTTTGATGTCCAGAAGATTGGCAGAAATAAAAAGAGACGCGCCTTTGGAAATTTCTTTGGAAGAAATAAAATTTAACGGACTGAACAAGGAAATCATTAAAGAATATTTTACAGAGCTTGGATTTAAGAGTTTGGTGGAGAGATTGTAAAATTATTGGACATATTTTAAATGATGACAAAAAAAACAATTTTTCTCAGTCTCTTTTCTTTTTTTCTCTTCTCTTGCCAGCCATCTTTAGTGGCTTATTCAGCCACAGCATCTCCGTTAGACCCATTAATGATTACATCGCCAGAATCCTTTTTTAAAATTAAGCCCATCTCTTCATATGATTCTGCCTCGTCTACCTTCGTGCCGTTAATACAAGAAAATTATATAGAGCCCCAGGATGAATTTGTTGCAACCGCAACTCCAGCAGAAATAGCGACTTCTACCCAAAAGACAGAGCCAATTGTTGTTTTAATAGAATTTGTAAAAAGCATATTTGCCGCATTTTTTAGGCTTTTCGGATTTGGAAAGTAGGCAATCAACGAATGACGATGTTTACAGGTTTTAATTTAAAAGAAAAAATAAAAGAGTTAAAAAGAAGGGGGAAAGATGTACCCAGGGAAATTTTTGATTTGGGAGTAGCTTTTTGGCTGATAAATGTGGATGAAGAAAAATATACCGGGGAATATTTGGCTCCGAAATATTTGCATAAAGAGTTTAATAATTCGGAGGCGATTTTAGAGGAGCTTAAAAAATACGCGGAAAATAAATTGAAAGAGTTTAATTTAGGAAGACTTTTTTATAAATTAGAAATGCCGCTTCTGGAAGTTTTGGCCGATATGGAGCTTAATGGAATCAGCGCGGACAAAAATAAGTTAGCCAATCTGGATAAAAAGATAGGAAAAATATTAAAAGGACTCACGGAAAAAATATATAATGAAGCCGGCAAAGTTTTTAATATAAATTCGCCAAAACAGGTTGCGGATATTTTATTTAACAAGCTGAAGATCATTGCGCCGGTTGGTGGAAGGCTTAAAAAAACTTCTACCGGGGCAGTTTCCACAAATATTGAAACGCTGGCAACTTTAAAAAATGAGCATAAAATTGTTGGTTTTATTTTGGAATATCGCGAGCTTTTTAAGCTCCAATCCACCTATGTAAAATCATTTCAGGAATTAATTAGTAAGGACAGACGAATTCATACGACATATTTGCAAACGGGAACAGTGACCGGGCGTTTGAGCTCCGAAAATCCGAATATGCAGAATGTCCCTGCGGGGACAGAATTATCAAATGAATTCAAAAGATGCTTTGAGGCGAAAAAAGGATATGAATTTGTTTCTTTTGATTATTCCCAGGTAGAACTCCGTGTTTTAGCTTCGCTTTCCGGTGATCCGAAAATGATAGACGCTTTTAAAAAAGGCGTAGATATTCATAAATTGACCGCATCTCAAGTTAATAATGTTCCGCTAGAAAAGGTGACCCCGGAGATGAGAAATCTTGCCAAAACTTTAAACTTTGGAGTTGTTTATGGTATGGGTTTTATTGCTTTTGCCAAATCCAGCGGTCTTAGCGTGGCTGAAGCTAAAAAATTTATTGCCGAATATTTCAGTGACTTTAAAGAAATTAAAAAATGGCAGGAGAGAGTGAAGGCGGAGGCGAGAAAAAATTGTTTTGTTTCAAACTTGAACGGCCGAAGGCGCTGGCTTTTGAATATTGTTTCAAGCTATCAGTTTCTGGCTTCGCAGGCGGAGCGGGAAGCTATAAATATGCCGGTTCAAAGCTTGGCGGCGGACATTTTGAAGATATCTATGGTGAAAGTGGCGGAATATTTAAAGGAAAAGGGCTGGTATGGCGGGAGCGTGAGGCCGCTGCTCACAATTCACGATGAATTATTATTTGAGGTTAAAAGTGATATAATAAAAAAAGTAAAAGCGGATATCGCCGATATAATGGAAAACGCTTTTAAGCTTTCAGTCCCCCTGAAAGTTCCGGTAAAGGCGGGTAAAAATTGGGGAGAAATGAAGAGTTTTGTCTAAAATTTGGATCCGCTAGTTGGCGGAGAACAAATTTAAGCAACAAAACCTTCACCCTGTTAAATAATTTTGCTGAAAGCAAAATTGTCACGAGGTGGCATTTAACAGGGTGCGCACTTTTGCAGCCAATCGGGCTGCGTTAATAAATTAACTAGCCCTCTTGGGCAAAAATGGCATGAACGATTTTTTAAAAAATTTCAAAGAATATTTAAAGATGCCTCATATGAGGACCCTTTGGATATTTATTTCATTGCTGCTAGCAGTTCTTTTTATTGATTATATGTTTGTTGAAGTTTTGCTGTGGCGCGTGGTCATTTTTATAATTCTCGTATGTATCGGTTTTTTGGTTTTTTTTAGTAATTTAAGGGCGGCTCGATATAGTCTGACAATTAATTTGGAAAAAAACAGGCTGGATAGCATTATTTCCAGTATTGGAGACGGCCTGATAGTTTATAATTCTGATTTTAAAATAACGGTTTTTAATAAAGCGGCCGAAGAAATATTTAATTTAAGCCAAGCGGATGCCATAGGATATATAGTGAATGTGGATAGCATTAAAAATGAGAAGTTTAAAATACTTACTCAGGTGATTTATCCTTCTTTGGCGCCGGCGGTGGTGAGGCAGTCGGAACAAGGAGTCTATCCTCAGGTGATAGATATTTCTTTTGAAGATCCTAAATTAGAACTCCGTGTTTCAACAAATCGCATAATTGATGAAAGCGGAGCAGTTCTTGGTTTTCTAAAAGTAATCCAGGACAGAACGAGAGAAATTGGACTTTTGAAATCTAAGAGTGATTTTATTACAGTCGCCGCGCATCAGCTCAGAACTCCGCTCACCGCAGTGGCATGGGCGCTTGAAAATTTAAAAGCAGAAACTTTATCTGAAAGCCAGCAAGAAACTGTAAAAATGGGCCTAGCCGCGTCAACAAATCTTTTGAAAGTTGTGGAAGACTTGCTTAATGTTTCAAAAATAGAAGAAGGAAGATTTGGATATAATTTTCAAAATTTTGATCTTGTTGCCTTTTTATCCTCTTTACTTTCCCAGGCTGAACTTATAGCTAAACAATACAATGTGGCTGTCTATTTCAATCCAGGCGAAGAAAAATCCATTAATATTTACGGCGATCCGACAAATCTTGGTATGGCTGTTTCCAACCTTTTGGATAATGCCATTAAATATAATACAGCCAATGGACAGGTGACAGTTTCATTGCAAAAAATGAAAGACAAGCCGTATGTGCAGGTGAGCGTTAAGGACACGGGACTTGGCATTCCGCCGGAAGATGTTAAGAAACTTTTTGGCAAGTTCTTCAGGTCCAGTAATGCCCTGACAAAAGAAACTACAGGATCAGGACTTGGGCTTTATATTACCAGGAACATAATCAGGCGTCATGGCGGAGAAATTCGCGTTGAATCTGAATTAAATAGAGGCACAACTTTTTACTTTACTTTGCCGACAGACCAGTCTTTAGTTCCGCAAAAGGAAATGCTTTACGG
>JAUSKP010000004.1 GCA_030646555.1 bacterium | reverse complement strand
TTCAGTCTCTAATCTCAAATCACTATTTACTGATAACGGATCACCCTCATGCGCCACCGACCAATCAATCCCAAACTCCTTCGGCTGCGAAGGGACGGAACGCGTCCCCCACAAGTGCGGTGAAACGGAGGGCACGGGTGTGTAGGCCAGCAAGGCCTTGCGCGCGGAGCGCTGCACGAAACTGAAAACTTTATCCTGGCTTCGAAAGCGCACTTGCGCCTTGGTGGGATGCACGTTTACATCCACATCTTCGGGCGCTATTTCCAAAAACAAGGCCGTGAGCGGATAACGTCCCACCATCAACAAGGTGTGATAGGCCTGCAACAAGGCCGAGGTCAAAGAGATTTCCTGCACCCAGCGACCATTAACAAAGAAAGTGATTTCCTTGCGGTTGGAGCGGGTCACAGAGGTGGGGCTGATAAAGCCGGTTAGGGATAAGCCATCCTCCTGCGCCAGCACTTCCAGCATTTGTTTCGCGACATCCACGCCATACAATGCGGCCAGGATGGCGCGGCGGTCCCCATCGCCGGAAGTTTGCAAAGTGGACTGCCTGCCATCGGTCACTTTGAAGCGCACCGTAGGGTATGCCAGCGCATAGCGCGTGACCATTGCATCAATGGCGCGTCTTTCGGTGACATCTGTTTTCAAAAATTTCAAACGCGCAGGCACGTTATAAAATAAATTTTCCACGCGCACCAGCGTCCCCACGGGCGCGCCTGCTTTTTCCACCTTGCCTGAAAAGCCGCCATCCACTTTCAGGCGCGCGCCTTCCTTTGCAGAGGCCACCCGCGAGATGATTGTAAAATGCGAAACGGAACCGATCGAAGCGAGCGCCTCGCCGCGGAAACCCAGGGTTGAGATGTGGAACAAGTCCTCGGACAGAATCAGCTTCGAGGTGGCATGACGCGAGGCGGCTAATTCCAATTCAGCGGCGGGAATCCCAGCGCCATCATCCCCAACTTCAATCAGCGCGCGGCCTGCATCCGTAATTGATATGGAAATATTTTTCGCACCCGCATCCAATGAATTTTCAAGCAGTTCTTTCACAACCGAAGCAGGGCGCTCCACCACCTCGCCGGCGGCAATTTGAGAAGACACTTCAGAGGCAAGCAATCGAATGGTCATGCTGCGATTATAATCTCCCAATGCGATTCACAACCATCTTCTTCGATCTCGACGACACGCTGTATCCACCCGGCGCAAATCTATGGGAAGCCATCAAGGGACGCATGAACGATTACATGCGCGCGCGCATGAATATTCCCGAAAATGAAATTCCAATTTTGCGCGAAAAATATTTTTTGGAATATGGCACCACCCTGCGCGGCTTGCAGGCCAACCATAACATCAATACGGATGAATTCCTGGCCTACGTGCATGACCTGTCGCTTAAGGATTACCTGACACCCAATCCCACCCTGCGCGCGATCATCGCTTCGCTCCCGACCCGCAACCTGATCTTTACAAACGCAGATAAAGCCCACGCCCGCAGAGTGTTGAGTGCGCTTGAACTCAATGATCTCTTTGATACCATCGTGGATGTAAATACAGTCGCCCCGTATTGCAAACCCATGCCTGAGTCATTTAAAATTGCCATGCAGATCGCAGGCGAGACCGATCCCTCGAAATGCGTGATGATAGACGACATCCGGCGCACCACGCGCGCCGCGCGCGA
>JAUSKP010000066.1 GCA_030646555.1 bacterium | reverse complement strand
GGAAAAGGGGAATTTTCTTCCGCTAATTCCATAAACTTCGGCAGACTGCTTCCGCAGATGTTTTATTATTTTTTTGGATACGGACAATTATTAAAAAACTTAAAACTTACTTGCCCGTCCGAAGCCAGGCGAAGGAGGGAAACTAATAACTTAAAACTAGCCTTTTCGGTGCCCAGTGGCAACTTTGGCAATTTAACCGCCGGGTTAATGTGTAAAAAAATTGGTCTTCCAATAGCGAAATTTATCGCGGCTACCAATATAAACGACGTGGTACCCGAATATCTCCATACAGGTGTTTATAGGCCCCGCCCATCGCAAAAAACGATGTCTAATTCAATGGATGTGGGCAACCCGTCCAACTTTGCCAGGATGCTGGATCTGTATCAAAATGACGCAAAATTGACCCCGTTAGAGCAGGGGAAACGCTGCGAGCCCTCACGGTCTCTAACGGGGTTAATGGCAAGAGATATTCTCGGCATTAGTGTAAGTGAAGAAGAAACTACCGAAACAATTAAGTCAGTTTATAAAGAATCGGGGTATTTACTTGATACTCACAGCGCCGTTGCCGTAAAAGCTGCGCTTGTCCTGCTTGCCCGTCCGAAGTCCTGCGAAGGAGGGAGCGGAGTCGAAGGGCAGGAAAGCGGAATTGGAGATACGATCATATCTTTGAGCACCGCGCATCCGGTTAAATTTAAAGACGCCATTGAACCAATGATCGGAAAGAAAATAGATCCGCCAGTTGGCGGATCCGAAAAACTTAAGGAAATTATGGGCAAAGAAAAGAAATCCATATTGATTGAAAATAGCTTTGAAGAATTAAAGAAATTACTGAAATAAAAAATTCCCCCGCAATGCGGGGGAATTTTTTATATTTCAATCAATACCGGCAGAATCATTGGCCTGCGTTTTGTTTTATTCCAAAGCAATTGGCCGATCTGATCTCTTATAAGTCCTTTGATATAATCCGGGTCCGGTTTTTGATGGAAAGGAATACGGATCAGAACATTTTTAAGCTTATTTCTAATATCATCTAAAAGAGTTTTATTCTCCTTTAGAAAAATAAACCCTCTGGAAATAATATCCGGGTTTTTTATTAATTTTCCGGTTTGCCTATCTATAGTCGCGATCACAACCACCATACCCTCCTCGGAAAGCATGAGCCTATCCCTTAAAACAACTTCTTCAACATCGCCGACTCCAAGTCCGTCAACCATCACATAGTTTACAGGAACCTTTTCAGACGTAGGTTTAAAATTGTCTTTGGTTATTTCACAAATCTGGCCATTGTCTACTAAAACAGCATGGTCTTTTGAATATCCCATACTCAAGGCAATCTTAGCGCAAGCCTTTCTTTTAAAGTAATAAGCATTCGCCGGCACAATAAACCTTGGCTTAACAAGCTTCATAATTAAAGCCAGATCTTCTTTTGGAGAGTGTCCGCTGGCGTGGATATCTAGCAGTTTAGAATTAAAAACTTCATTGACCTGCCTGGAAATATTATCCTGAAGCATTTGGACGCTTCTTTCATTGCCCGGGACTACGGAAGATGAAAATATCACGGTATCGGTTGATTTGAATCTTAAATTTTTATGCTCTCCTTGGGCAATTTTATTAAGTCCCGCGTTTGGCTCTCCCTGTCCGCCGGTAGTTAAAATAATAACTTTGTCATCTTTATATTTTTGAATTTCTTCCACGGTTATTAAGAGATTTTTTGCGGCTTTAATATAGCCCAGATTTTTTGCTATCTGCACATTGTCTTTCATTGATCTGCCGTTTAAGGCGACCTTCCTCCCTAGTTTTTCGGCGATATTAAATATGGCGACTACACGGCTAAGCAATGAAGCGAATGTTGCCACAATAATTCTGCCTTCGGCTTGCTTGAACAGATCTTCCAGGTTTTTTTGAACTGTTTCTTCCGATATTGATTTGCCCGCGACGTCAGCATTGGTGCTGTCTATAAAAGCCGTGTGAATATCCATTTTTCCGAGAGCCTCATAAACTTCTAGATTATATGGCTCTCCCTTTGCGTCTCTTTCAACTCTAAAGTCTCCAAAATGAGTCATTTTTCCTGCCGGCGTATTCATTACGAACCCAACTCCGTCCGGGATCGTGTGTCCAATATCAAAAAATTTGGCTTTAAAATTTTCTGAAATAGTAACTTCATCGGCATGTTTTACCACTTGGAATCTTGGTTTCGGCAGATTTGGAAATTCTTCCATTCTTTTTTCCACTAGAGCTTTGGTCAGAGCCGCGGTATAAATAATTGGATTGCCCAATTTTTCTATAAGGTAGGGGATGGCGTGAATGTGGTCATAGTGTCCGTGGGTTAGGATTATGCCTTTAATATTCTTCTTTTTTGGCTCTAAGTAGGAGACATTTGGAATAATATAGTCTATTCCAGGGGTTTCTTCTTCGGGGAATTGAATTCCCACATCCACTATGACTATTTCGTTTTTATATTCAAAAAAGACGCAATTTCGGCCGATTTCTTCAAATCCGCCCAACGGGCAGAATCTTAAAACTGGCTCCGAGTCGAGGCTTTTTCTTACCGTTCTTTGCGCGTCGTGTTTTCTTTGTGTGCGTGGCGCGTGTTGAGCGCGCTGTGTGTTTTTTATCATTTTTATTTTTTTTTAATTATTATTTTATTTTTAATTTTAATTGTTATTTTATTGATTTTACTTTTACTTTGCCTCGCCGTAGCTTTGGCGGAGGCGGGTTAATTATTTTTTTAACTTTTTATTACTATTTTATTAATTTATTAAAGAAATTCTTATGTGCCCAGGGCGGGATTTGAACCCGCATGACCTTGCGGTCGCACGCACCTGAAGCGTGTACGTCTGCCAATTTCGCCACCTGGGCGTGATTTGTTAGATATTTTTTAATTTATTTTTATTATCATTTTTATGTTTAGCTGTTTCTGGCAGACGACTGCCAGCCTGCCCCGCACCGAGCTTTGCTCTGGTGCTTGGGGTTTCGCCACCTGGGCGTGATTTGTTAGATATTTTTGTTACTTTAAGACTCTGCTAGTTTCTAAATACCATTCGTTTACATTCTTAAATCTATCCGAAGGGGTAACCGGCAGTTCTCCTTCCAAGCCGCTTAAATTTTTTATTGAAGCATATAAATAATAAGGAGAGAAAAGAAAAATGGCCGGCGATTCGCTTTTTATGATGTTTTGAAGATCGCCGATCTTGCCAATCCTCTTTTCTACATCCATTTCTTTTCTGATGGCCTCTATAGATTCATCGGCTTTTTTATTTTGGAACATAGACAGGTTCAATCCGGGATAAAATTTTTCTGAAGAATGCCAGAAAGAAAAAATATCAGGATTATTTTTAAGGATATTTCCAAGCATAAGCATTTGATAATTGCGGTTCTTTATAACATCCTCATTTATATCGGCAGGATTGAGCTTTATCAGATCAAGCTTTATTCCAATTTTTTCCCAATCGGTTTTTATCAGATCGGCCGCGTCTGACAGGAACTGGATTTGCGGAACTATCAGCTGAAGCTCCAATTTAATTGTATTCTTGCCGGATTTTTTCTCTCTAATCCCGGTTTCTTGATTCGCTTTCCAGCCTTCTTTTTCCAGTATTTCCTCGGCTCCTTCAATGGAAAAATTTCCCGAACCCATATTTTTATATCCTTCAATCGTAGAAGTGATGGGCTGGTTAACTATTTCTGCCTTCCCGCCGAACAACTCATTTATGATTTTATTTTTATCGGTGGCCATATCAAGAGCTTGCCTCACAGTTTTTTCTTTTAGCGCCTCATTCATATTTTGATTCATAAAGATGGCATAATAGCGCGGCATCTTTAACTCAACCAGTTTATTGCTTATTTTTATTTTTTCTATATTTTTAGGGCTCAAATTTCCAAAACCGTCTATTTTCCTGGAATTGAACGAATCCGTCAGCTCTTCGGCGCCCTGGAAAAACTTAATTGATAATTCCCGAATAAAAGCTTTTTTGCCGGCGTAATTAGGATTGATGGCGAAGTTGTATTGAGTAATAAAGCCATCGCTTCTGAGATTGTAATTAACATATTTATACGGCCCGCTTCCAACCGGCTCAAGATTATAATTGGAAAGCTTGAGATTTGAAGACGGAATGGAACCGAAGATGTGTTTGGGTATAATTTTAAGATCTTTTAAATTGTCCAGAAAGAAAACATACTGATTTCTTAAGGTGAATTCTATTTCTAGTTCGCTTATTCTGTTTGCGATTATGCCCTGCCACGTTGTAAACAGCGGGGAGCGGGCTTCCGGATCCTGGATAGTTTCAATGGTAAAGATTACGTCATCGCTGGTAAGCGGCTTATCGTCGCTCCACAAAAGATCGCTTTTTAAAAATACATTCCAGGTCTTTCCTTCGGCGTCAACAGTATAGCGGTCCATTAGTTCGGTTAAGTCGCTATATACGATCTGGGAAAGATCTCTGTCGGTATCGGTATTGCTGATGATCGGGTTTATAAATTTTGGCTGACCGACAACGCCTTCGGTATAGGTCCCGCTCTCTACCGGAACAGCAACGGTGTTTTTATTTATAAAATAAGAGAACCATAGCAACGAGGCGATAAAAAATACAGCAATTGCGCAGTACAGAAATATTTTTTCCGTTTTAGTTAAAGACTTCAGAAATTGATTAAAAAACATAAAACAATATTAGAACTAACCCCGATAAAAAACTTTAAGCTTTAAGCGATTACGCTAGCGTAAAGCGAAAGAGCCGCAAAAGCGATAACCAATACAATAGTGCCCCAAAATATGATCCTCTCCAGACCTCTGCGGGTGTGATAAAATTCGCCGCTTCCTCCGAAAACTCCGGACAAACCCGAAGATCTCTCTTGAAGAAGGATGGCGATAATGAGTAATACGGAAACTATAATTTGCGCTATAGATATGGTTGACATGGTGTAATTTTCTATTCTTCCTTAAACGAAGACTTTGCTATAAATGTTAAAAGCAGGTTTACCGCGGTTATTAAGAGTGTGGAATAAATCAGCGCCTGAATTCCGGATATTGTGACGTTTATAGACCAAATATCAAGAAGTTTTAATATTATAGCATTGATGACCAAACTAAACAAGCCCAAAGATATAAATATAAATGGAGAGAAAACCAGTTTTAAGATTGGTTTTATAAGCAAATTAATAAACGTAAAGATGCCGGCTAGTATCAAAAGGCTCTCAATGTTGGAATTTATGCTGAATCCGGGAACAAATTGCGCCGCGGCTATTAAAGCGGTCAGGTTAATCAAACAATAAAATATAATTCTGGATAAAAATCTCATTACTATTCGTCTTCGTTTGTTTCAGGGACTTCTCTAAAAAAATGTTTTTTGATATTTTTTAAGGCCAAGAACTCATTTCTAAGCGCAAGTATCTCTTTTTGGCCATCATTTTCAATCACCGTTCTTTCTTCTTTGTCGTTCTTAAGTTTGTCCATAGCAATGGCCTCGTCATATTTTTTACCAACCTTGTTTATTGTTTCTGTTAGTTCAGCTCTGATTTTTTCTTTAAATTCGGGATAATTCTTAATAATTTTTTCCAGTTTTGCTGTTGTGTCTTTCTCTTGCGCTCGCGATTCAATTAGGCCTTCTATTTGTAATTCAGCCTCTTGTTTATTTTTTGACTCAACGTCATTAACAACACCACTAAGAAGATCTTGTATGTTCTTTGGTATTTTCTCATTCATAGTTCTATTTTATACCGCCCTTAGATAAAATAGCAAGCTATTCCTATTTTATTTAAGGAGGGGCATCAAATCTTGCCCCGTCATGTCTTTTGGTTTTGGAATTCCCATAAAATTCAAAATTGTGGGCGCTACATCGCAGAGTATGCCGATTGTTTCTCTTTCAGACTCGTCAATATCTTTTTTTGTTTTATTCCTAAATAATTCTTTGGCCACTACATAAATCGGAACAGGGGACGGATCATGTCCAGTGGTCGCTTTTGCCGTTAATGAGTCCAACATTTTTTCTCCATTGCCGTGATCGGCCGTGATTATTAAAATATCGCCATCCTCTATTACTTTTTTGGAGAGCTTGCCCATTTCTTCATCAATTGTTTTTGCCGCTATCATGCCGGCGTCAAAATTTCCGGTATGGCCGATGATATCGGCGTTGGCATAGTTTATGAGTATGAAATCAAAAGAATTTTCGTCCAGCGCTTGGATCACGCGGGCAGTTATTTCGCGAGCCATCATTTCCGGGGCTTCGTCGTGGCGGACTACGTTTTTGGAGGGCACTAAAATTCTGAATTCATTCGGATAGGTTTTGTCTTGGAGGCCGTTGAAGAAATAGGTTACGTGGGCATATTTGTCCGATTCGGCTATGCGGAGCTGAGACTTTCCATTTTCGGACATTATTTTTCCTAATGGGTTTTCCACCTTTTCTTGGGGTGAAACTACAGGCAAATTAAATCTCGGCGAGTATTCAGTCATTGTGGCAATGTAAAGATTGGTAAATTTTTTAACCGGGAAATTGGCAAACTCTGGATTGATAAATGGTTCTACTAGCTGTCTGATGCTGTCTTCTCTGAAGTCAAAAAATATTAATCCGTCGCCGTCTTTAATGCCATTATTTTCTGGCCCGATCAAATGCGGTTCAATAAATTCATCACTCAGGTTTTTATCGTAATTTTTTAATATCAGCGCTTTATAATCATCCGTCATCGGCGCGTCTCCTGTTAAGGCGTTATAAGCTTTTTGAGTGCGATCCCAATGTTGATCCCTGTCTAGCGCGTAATATCTTCCGCTAAGACTGGTTATTTTTACTATCGGAGACAAAACAGCTTCAACCCTGGAAAGTAATCCGCCGGCAGATTTTAGTGGACTATCTTTGCCATCGGTATATAAATGAAGGTTTACTTTAGGAATTTTATTTCTCTTTGCAAATTCAACAAGCCCTAATAAATGTTCTAAAGAAGCGTGAATATTGGCGTCGGTTAAAAGGCCGGCGATGTTAAGCGCGCCGGTATTTTTTTTAACGTGTTCGGCTAGATCTAAAAGGGTTTTGTTTGTAAAAAATGAACCATTTTGAATGGCCATGCTTATCCTGGGATAGTGCTGGAAAATTATCTTGCCCGCGCCGATGGTTAAGTGTCCAACTTCGCTGTTTCCTTCTTCTCCCCAGGGCAGTCCTATGGCTATGCCGGACGCCTGAAGCGCTCCTGAAGGAAAATGGCTTTTTATGTAGTCTATATTGGGCGTGCCTTGCGTATAGATCGGGTTTGATCCGTCTTTTTTTCCTATGCCCCATCCATCAAGCACTGCTAAAACAATTTGTCGTTTCATGCCAGTTTTGCCCAAGAGGGCCAGTTAATTTATTAACGCAGCCCGATTGGCTGCAAAAGTGAGCACCCTGTTAAATCCCGCCTTGCGGGAATCCGTCGACTGACGGATTATTTAACAGGGTAAAGGTTTTGTCAGATAAAGCCCTTTACTCATTTATATTTCTTAATTATAATACATATATCGTAAATTGACTCTATTTAAGCAATGGAGTTTGTAAAAATAGAAATAAAAATTAAAACTGTTCCTAAGAAATTCAATTTAATGAAATATTTAGAGAACAACATAAAAAATGTTTTCAGATCCAATTTTTTGGCTTTCTTTGGCCATCGCAGTGGTTTTGGGTTATTATACTCGTCATTTAATAGTATCTAAGCAGGTAGGCTCAGTTGAAGAAAAAATAAAATTTAAACTGGAAGAAGCCCAGACCCAAGCCAAGGGCGTGGTTTTGGAAGCCAAGGATAGGGCGGCTCTTTTGCTTGAAGAAGTTAAAAAAGAAGAGAAGGAGGGCAAATCTCAATTATTAAAGTTTGAAGAAAGGCTTATTAAAAAAGAGGAATCTTTAGAAAAACAATTCGCGGATATAGTTTCCCAAAAAGGTTTTTTGGAAAAAGGCATCTCTGATCTTGGCGCGAAAAAAGTAGAAATTGAAGAATTAAGAAAAGAAATTCTTGTTGAATTGGAAAAAGTTGCTAGGCTTTCCGTGGAAGATGCCAAGAAGCAAATTTTGGCTAGAATAAAAGAAGATAGCGGTATTGAACTAGCCAAGGCTTTGCAGAAACTGGAAAAAGAGAGACGCGAGGAAATAGAAAAAAAGAGCTTGGATATTATCACTTCTGCGATTCAGAGATATTCTCGTTCTCATGTCGCTGATATTACAACCAGCGTTTTTCAATTGCAGGATGAGGAATTAAAAGGAAAAATTATTGGAAGGGAAGGCAGAAATATCAGAACCTTGGAACGTCTTACGGGCGTGGAATTTATTATTGATGAAACTCCTGACGCAGTGGTAATCTCTTCGTTTGATCCGCTTAGAAGGGAGGTGGCGAGACTGACCTTGGAAAAATTAGTTAAGGATGGCCGCATTCAGCCTGCTAAAATTGAAGAAAAAGTTGAAGAAGCTAAGCAGGAGCTTAATAGAAGAATTGAAGAAATCGGAGAAAATGCCGTTTTGGAAGTCGGAGTGATCGGTATTCCCAAAGAAATTATCACTCTTTTGGGACGGCTTTATTTCAGATCCAGTTTTGGCCAGAATGTTTTAATCCACTCTATAGAAATGGCGCATATTTCGGGCATGATAGCTTCCGAGCTTGGGGTCAATGTTGAAATCGCTAAAAAAGGCGCTTTGCTTCACGACTTGGGCAAAGTGATAGACCATGAAGTTGAGGGGAGCCACGTGGAAATTGGAATTAAACTGCTTAAAAAATATGGAGTTGATGAAAAGATTATTGCCGCTATGCAATCGCATCACGAGGAGTATCCATTCTCTTCGCCAGAATCTTATATAGTAGCCGCGGCAGATATTCTTTCCGCTGCCAGGCCGGGAGCCAGAAGGGGAACAGTTGAAAATTATATTAAGAGGCTTCAAGATTTGGAAAAAATTGCGTTATCTTTTGAAGGCGTAAAAAATGCTTATGCTGTTTCGGCAGGCAGGGAGATCAGAGTATTCGTTGTTCCTGAAAAAATTGACGACTTTGGCGCTTTACAGCTCGCTAAAAATATCGCTTCAAAAATAGAAACAGACCTTAATTATCCGGGCGAGATAAAAGTGAATGTCATCAGGGAAATGAGGGCCGTGGAAGTGGCGAGATAAT
>JAUSKP010000043.1 GCA_030646555.1 bacterium | reverse complement strand
CTCTTTCCGCCGCTACGTGCGCGGGCCCTGTGCGCGTATCCCGCCAATGGAATACTTCGGGGCGAGGACATCGCGCTTGGCCAGGGAACGGCTCCCTTCCCATCTCTATTAAAGAAATGGGATTTGAGCCGTAGCCGTGGGCCGACGCTTCTGTGGCGGACTTCTTCTCTTCTTGGTTTTGGCTGCCAGGATTAAAATATCCTTTATATTTCCTGGCTAGCCGGCCGCAGGTGCCGGTTCAGTCGTAATTATTAATTTTTTTGTCAGAGAACATGTTCATAGTTTTTTAGTCTAGGAACCTCCATTACTATTTACTACCCACAGATATAGTTCCGAAGAACCATTTCTATAGTAAAAGTAATATAGCATACTATTATGAAATTGTCAATATATAAAAACACGACAATAAAAAATGTCCCAACCCATAAAACTTATGTGGGTTGGGACATTTGTGCTTAGGGTCTACCAGCTAAAACACTGGGTCTCGGCAAGACATAGGGCCTAGGCTGAAGCGCCGTCACCTTTCTCTCGCTTAGAGCGCGCGACTTAGGCGCTCCGTTTCCGTCCCCCAAGAATAATTTGGGAGCGGGTCTGGGAGTAGGTTTGACGGAAACATACTGTACAACCGGCTTGGCCGTACCTGCGAGAGGGCTCACCGCGTTTCTCCTTGCCGTTTGGTAACCGGAAAAACCGATCCCAATTCCGACATCCCTTTTCGCTGACTGGTACATTGCAAAGATGCCGCTGACAGAATCCTTTCCGGCAACCTGAGCAACTGAGAAGACTCCGGTCACCGCATTTCCTCCAGCCGACTGCCAACCGGAAAAAACAAGCGCCGTCGCATCCCCCTTGGCTTTCTGATATATGGAACACAGCGAGATAATGTTTTTTTGACTTACCACATTACCAAACACCGTGACCACATTGCCCATTATAGTAAAAGGGGCGCAGAGCAATATTACCCAACCGGCTCTTTTTGCATAATTAATTACGGTGAAAAGAACCGGCTGTTTTTCATCGGTAGCGCCAGGCTGAACAAGCAGGCACGATACAATAAAGTACACCACGAACGTCACGCAGAACAATACCAGGTTTGTCATTCTTAGTCTCCTTTTCTTTATTTAGATTTCAAACATCAGAGTGATAATATAACAAATTTGAGTAATTTTGTCAAGACCCACAAAAACATTCAAAAATTAGGTATTTTTACATAAAGATGATATTTTAAAAGTATGTTAATTGACGACATCAATATAAGAATAGAAGCTGGCAACGGCGGCAGGGGCGCCGTGGCTTTTGATAAGAATAAATTCGCTCTTGGTCCCGCAGGCGGAAGCGGTGGACGCGGAGGCGGAATTTATTTTGAAGGCATATCAGACCTTAGCGCTTTGAACCAATTTAGATTTAAAAAAGAGATAAAAGCCAGAAATGGCGACGATGGAAAAGGCCAATATTGCGACGGTCCGGACGGAGAAGATCTGACGCTGAAAGTCCCCGTGGGCACAGTGATCCATAATTTAGACAATCAAAGAGAAGTTGAACTCACCAAAATTGGAGAAAGGATAAGAATCGCCAGGGGCGGAGACGGCGGCAGGGGCAATTTTCATTTTAGATCTTCAAAAAATACTAGCCCGAAAGAATTTGAATACGGAATGCCCGGCCAGAATTTTAATCTTCGTTTGGAATTAAAACTTATCGCCGACATCGGCTTTGTGGGTTTGCCGAACATCGGCAAGTCCAGCTTGTTAAATGAATTAACTAACGCCAAAAGTAAGGTGGCAAATTATCGTTTCACAACCCTAGAACCTAACTTAGGTGTTTATTATGATTTAATTTTAGCGGACATCCCGGGACTCATTGAGGGCGCTTCTTCCGGAAAAGGGCTCGGCATAAAATTCTTACGCCACGTGGAGCGAACCAAAATTTTATTTCACTTTCTTTCCGCGGAATCCAAATCCCCTGTTAAAGACTATAAAACTATCCGCAAAGAACTAGGGAAATATAACAAAGAACTTTTAAATAAACCTGAGTATTTGATTCTGAGCAAAACAGACGTCTTAAAACCGAAAGAGATTAAAGAAAAAATTGTTGATTTAACAACAAAACTTAAAATACCTAAGGTTAAAATAACACCGGTCTCTATTTATGATTTTGACAGCATTGAAAAGATCAAGAAACTTTTGAATGTGTTGGCTAAAAAGAAAAGCGTTTCAGATAAAAAACAAACCCGCCGACGCTAAAGCTATGGCGGGCAAGGAAGAAAAATAAGTAAGAATAAAAAAGCCCCCCGACCCAAGTCGGGGGGCATTACCTTTTTTTATACGGCCGGATTTTGCCGCAACTGTAGGCTCATCCTACAGAATGTTTCCACCAGCGCTCCTTAGCGCTGGTGGCAAGGACGGAGTTTTTGCATATTCTTCTCCTCTTTTTTATAGCATTCCATTGGCTTAGTCGTGTCTCCACACGCCGTATCCAGGCCCCCGGGACTGCTTGTTCCGCATATTTCCTTTGCGGGGGTAACCATGATTTTCCTTGCACGGCTCGGAGCAAAATTTTCTGCCCCGGTGCCTTATGATTTTTGCCACATAAAGCAGGTCTTTATCACACTCGTCACATAGGTTTGCCATATCATCCTCCTTATATCTTTTTATTGAGAAGATTAACTCATAGATTTGCAAATTTCTGTTTTTTATTATAACACACTAACATTACTTTTGTCAAAATAGTAAAAGCCCCACCAACTGGTGGGGCTTTTTTATTAACTAGAAGCACAGTTGCTTTTTAACTGTTTTTTGAACAGCGCGACATCCACCTAAACAAATGACATTGTCGCAATTGGAACAATGAGGGACGTAACGGCGAAACGACTCCATCTTCTCCCCTTCCCAAATATCTTTCAGTCTTTGCTCGCGAATATTGCCGCACACCTCATCAGAGGCCGTGGGACATCCGCAAACACCGCCATTGGACAATATACAGATGAGCCGCTTGCCTGCCGGACAGCCTGTCCATGGTATTTCGCTTCTCATTTCGTGCCCATACCCGAAACAGTCATCCGCAACAATCTCCATTGATCCACGCGATTTCATTTGCCAATTTTTTATCTTATCAGCAAGAAGCCGCGCTTTTCCTAATCCAATGAAGCTCTTTTTGTTTAAGCGTCCCGCCGGCAGCCCTATTTGTATGGCCCAAACCTTCACCCGTAAATCAACAAATAATTTAAACAATCCTTCCAGATCATTAAAATTTTCGTTGATCACCGTGGTAATAACGGTTCGTAGTATTGAAGATTTACACCGCAAAATATCCACCGTCTTTTCAAAAGAACCCTCCCGCCTAATTTCATCATGGGTTTCTCTGAGACCGTCTAGGCTGACTGACAATATCAGACGATTTCGATTTTTTAGAGTTTCTAACTCCCTAAGAAAGGGCTGGCCCCCAAAGCCATTGCTTATCAGCCGCACGTTATCAAATTTATTTAACGCGCGCTGCAAGAGTCCTTTCCAATCGGGGCGGACAATGAATTCTCCGCCCGAAATAATCAGTCGTCTAACTTTCATTTTCAATAACTCCTCAAACATAGACATAGCTTCATTGGTCGACAGATTCCAACCAGGCAACTCCTCAATACATGTGCTATAAAGACCCGGACGGCCAGCGCCTAATCCACAATGATAACAAGTCATGTTGCATATTAATGTGCTTTCCCAAACTGCGAACTCGGGCATGGGTTTATTTTTTTTCATTGTTTTTCTCCTGTAGTTCGCTGAGTGTCTCAGAAATTGCTTCCTGAAGTTTTTTAAGCGCTTTTACCAATTTTGACTCTTCGTCCTTTTTTGGGGAATTTTTACCCGTATTGCCAGACGAAGAATCATTGCCACGATGACTACCATTAGAACCGCCACCAGTAAGACTGCTAGTTGAGTAAGCCAAAACAAAACTTTGTCTTGACCGAAACAACAGAGCTTCCACTATTCTGCTTAGCACTTCTTTTGTCTTTTCCATCTTTATTCTCCTTTTAAGGAACAGGTTTTCTGTTCAGAACGATTTCCAAACAGAAGACTATTTCCTAAAAACAAAAAAGCCCCTGGAGGGGCGCGTAATTATAGTTAAAAACTTATATAAAAAATTAGGCGTCCCTCTTTGTTGGCGTATAATTAAAATACCAATAGGTTGTATTACATATAAGATTCATAATTTGAGAATATAATTAATACCAAAATCTGTCAATAGCGAAATTTTAAACTTCAGAAATAAGCTTTTTCAAAGTCTTTTTTGCCGAATCCAAGCTTTTAACATTCATCAGTCGCATCCGTATTTTTTTGGCATTATCAAATCCAGAAACATACGCCTTGTAGTGTTTTTTCATAATTTCAAAATGCTTGCCCGCC
>JAUSKP010000041.1 GCA_030646555.1 bacterium | reverse complement strand
CAAGAAACTAGATTAGTTATTCTTCTTAGACCAGCTCTGAAGTGGGAAGTTGGCGTTGGAAGTAAATCCAGGCAAACCGTATCCATTGGTCCAATCTAAGTTGTTTTCCGTAGCAGGAGTAACCACTGGGGTTGTCGTGCTAAACGGACTCCAAACTATGTTGTTGGAAGAAGAAGCGGTAAGTAATGCGTCAATTCCAAAAGCTGTACACATCCTGCTTACACAAGAAGGATGTGAAGTATCTGCCAAAAGCGCCAAATCAATCGCGTCGGTAACAGTACCGGCGGTATAAGAAGTAACTCTTAAGGCATAGTCTTTAGAAGAAGCAGCTGCAATCTTTGAAGCTTCTGTCGTAGAGGCAGTAGCGTCAAAGCGGATTTCAACTGTATCAAAGGTATTAGCTTGACCGAGAGCGGTATCCGCAGTGGTCAAGTCCCTTGCATCAACAGCAGAGTTAGCAGCAACTCCGGCTCCATAAAGAATGAAGCTGGCAAACTTAGCGGCTGTTCCGGAAGTAGCAATGGAGAAAGAAAGTTTCTTCAAAACTAAATCTCTGGAAGCATCCGGATTTGTAACTCTGAAGGTGTAAAGATCAGCATTAGCAGAGAACGTTCCACCACTTGTGCTGGTAACAGCAAAAGAAGGGACGTTTCTGAAAATCCTGCCACCAGCTAGAGTTTGGTCAGCGGAAGTTCCACTAACTGTAGTAGCGCCCATAGCATAGTTACCATTCAAACCATTGTTGTCGCCATCATACAAAACTTGCAAGAAAGCGCCAGGAGTACCCTGAACAGCATTTTGAGCTGTCAAAGAACCCTTAACAGTGATGTTTACGGATTCACCAGCTGAGATAACCACAGCGGTAGACAAAGTTGAAGTCGCGTTACGAGGGCTGGCTCCACCAAATTGGGCTGAGCCAACTTGAGTATTGCCATTCCATAATGTAACTTGTTCATCAACTAAATCAGCCTGGGAGCTAGAAGCAGAAGAGTTTCCTAACGCTAAAGCAATTTGCTTTAAGGTTAAGTTTTCATCTGTAGAAGCAGTAAATCTCAATGTGCCGAGAGTGGCGGTTGTGCCAGCTCTATATGCGGTATAGAGGACTGAGGAATCGGTTGCAACAGTATAAGTACCACCGGCAGAAACGGTCATATATTGACCGGTTGCATCGGTGAACGTAGCTGAAGTACCGAGAGATTGACCACTGGTCAAGCCAGTAGCGGCAGCAAAGGAACCATTGGCTCCATCTACTGCAGAATCAATACCCCAGAAGAATATACCACTGGCGGCAGCATTAGCAGCCATATCACACCTCAAAGACAAGGTCTTGGTAGTACCCTTAGAAACTATAATTCCAGTACCATCAAAAATCATTTGAGTACTAGAACTGACAGCTGTTGGGTTCTTTACATTGGAACCGGTTGTCAAAGAAGTAGCGCCTGCAGCGGTACCATTATACAATTGGCAATTAGTAGCATTACCAATAGTACCGGTAGTACCAACGGACAAAGGCAATGAAGTTACCCTGACATCTTCTCCAGAACTTGTTCCGTCTAAGATGTACCTGGCAAATTCATATTTAGTTGTACCAGCGATAACATTCCTAGCTGTTGGCTGGGAAGATACAGATACATTCAAGGAAGCGGCCTTAACAGTCATCTGAGATGATGTCAAAGCGCTGGCTGGAGTGGCTGTAATTGTGTTACCGGTAGTTTGGCCAGTGATTGTCCATCCACTTGGAGTGGTGGAAGCATACACATAGTCATTGGAAACGAAATCGGTTGATAACTTACCTTTTAATGTTAGGTTAGTAACACCAATTGGGAAGGTCATTGTGTCAGTGAAAGTAATTATTCCCTGTGCGCCCACTGTAGTACCGGTACCATCGATAGGTCCGGCAATTTTCTTACCAGAAGCGTCAACTAAGGAAATCTGGGTGATGTGAGCCAATGTATCTCCGTTTGGAGTAATGGTGATCTTCAAGCTTGAAACGGAAACCGCTTCACCCTTGACGTCAACACTCCATCCGCCCAAGATCTGATCAGCTAAATTGATAGAAATATTGGCAGCCGGAACTCCAGTCCAGGTACTTGCAGTAACTGTACCAGCGGAAACGGTAACCAAAGAACCATCATAAAACGGATCATCTGAAGTTGTAACCTCAGAATCATTAGCAGTGGTTGTAGTACCAGCTCCATAAGCAGTCAAGATACCATATCCATAGGTTTCACCAACCATATAAATATCGGTTCTCTTAGCGATATCAAAGTTGACAGTTCTTAACGAACCACCAGAGATATCACCTTTTACGGAGATTTCCTTACTACCACCTTTTTCCATTATTAAGCCTGGATCAGCAAAAATTGTAGTGTAATACTTTCCATCGGCGCTAACAGTAGCGTCATAGGAAGTACCTTCAACAACAGTCTTGAGATTGGCTAAATCGGAAGCGCTGGCAGAACCAGTCTGATTCCAACGAACGGATTTCAAATAAACCCTTTCGGCAGAACCAGCGGTAACTCTAACGGCAGCAAAGGTATAGGCAGAAGAGCCAACTTCCTTTGTAACGCTAGCGCCAGGATCTAATGTACCTCTAGCAGTTGTAGCAGAACCAATTGTTAATGATTCATTTACAGTCTGAAGAGTGCCTGTTATTGGCAACGTGCCAGTTACAGTCGCAGAAGTGTTAACAGCTTTGACTGCAAAAGACAATGATTGTCCGGAATAACCAGAAGTGCCAGTGTCTTTAGCAGCGCGGTTTGCGGCTACTGTGACGATTCTGGTTTGACCGGCTTTTACGACAAAGGTTTCGCCAACTGTGGCTTGGTGATCAGAATTTAAAGTCTTTTTGAGACCCAATTGCTGACCAGCTTCGTCCAACAACATAACGCTTTCAATAGCGGCATCAGCGCCTAAACCAGTCCTCTCAACTAAGAGAGAAGTGACGGAGACATCTGAAGAACCGGCTGTCAAAGCGACTTTTGTGAACGGAATTCTAGTAGCTCCTCCTGGGGCAATTGTGGCAGCTGGTTGAGAAGCGGCTAAAGCCACCATCAAACCAGTTCCTGTCGCAGTTGTAGTAGTAGTTGTACCACCAGTCGTGGTAGTAGTTGTACCACCAGTTGTGGCGGAAGACATAGTAGCTAATTTAGCTCTTGTCTTGGCGCCGAAATAACCAGCTGCAGGAGAAACGCTCTGAGCAGCCTGGAGTTTAGCGAGAGCGGCTTTAGTAGCGTTGCCGAAATATTCGGTTTCGTTACCAGCAGAACCGGCTCCGCTTGCGGACACTGCATAACCATTGGCATTCAAGAACATTTGCAAAGCTTTTACAGTAGCTCCTTTAGAACCAACGGTGAGGTCGCTGGAAGACAAAAGGGAAGCTGGAACTGCAGAAGAAGTAGCAGTAGTTCCGGAAGTGCTCAATTGGGCCTGCATGGCCGAAATTTGCGCTAACAAAAGTGTAATTTGGGCTTGCAATTCGGCAGCGGTAGCACCGTGCGCGATTGCAGGAACCAAAGAAGCAACTCCTGAAAGCGACAAAACTGTAGCTAAAGAAACTACAGAAATTGAAACTTTATTAATTAATTTACTCATGTTTATTTTTAATCTAACTTTCTTTTTGAACAAATTTCAGTCGACGAAATTTTTTGATGCTCAAGAAGAATTAATTTATTTTTATTCTTTTCTTTCTAAAAAATCATCTTTCGACCACTCTCTTCAAGTCCGAAGACATAAGAGATCGACCTGTGTAGCTTCAAAATAATTTTCTCTGTATCTTTACCCTTACACTTTTATTTTCATAAAAGTGAAGTGGGTTTGCGTCAGCAGAAGATCCGCTTAGCACCCCCACGCCGATTGCAGTATGCGAGAAGTCTGTGAGGAGACAATCTCATCTGTCATTGCGAGGAGTCTGCGACGTGGCAATCTAGTTGTTTGAGATTGCTTCGGCGGCACTCACAATGACGAAGAATACGGCAATGGGTGTGGGGGAAAAAATATATCTATGAAAGAAAAATCTCGCTTTTTAGGGCGAGACTGAATATGGCGAATTACAAACTTAAAAATAAGTTTTTATCTCACGCTTATTTTGCAAGCGCAAGAATTAATTCGGAAGATTCAGCCTCACACTAAATCTTGAATTCTTTCAACTAACATTTTGAATGAACCACCGTCCTACTACTAAAAGAAAAATCTCACTTTTAGAGTGAGACTGAATATACCAAACATTGACCCTTGTTAAATATCCTGGTTAAATGCCGTTTCACGGCAATTTCGTTTTCAACGAAATTATTTAACTGGATTAGCCCGGAGGGCTATTTATAACTGGGTAAGTCCTTTTGGAAGATTCAGCCTCACACCAAATCTTATACTAATTATAGCTCTTATTTTTCAAATCCGCAAAACTCATAAATTGTTGATAACCATATATGAGTAATGCTTACTAAATATAACGAAATTGGAGGAATTTTATTACAGTCATTATTCGGTCATTTTATGTTATTGCGAACACATTCGCTTCGCTCAGTATAAACTCCGCAAAGCAATCTATTTAGTGCTCGAGATTGCCACGTCGCAGACTCCTCGCAATGACGGAAGACTTGTCATTCCCGCGAAAGCGGGAATCCAGAGAGTCTGGATCCCAGCTCTTAGGCCGGGATGACAGAGAAGAATCGGGAATGACAGAATATAATTATTTAGTGATATTTAAAGTGCTACGAATCTGACAACTTTGGGACTGCTTTACGGGTTCGGATTTTTGGGCGCATAACTGGTTCCCGGACCGCTACTGCCGATCTTTTCTACGACTCCCTGATCGCACAACCTCTGCAAATCATATCTTAATGTTCTTTCACTAACTCCAGGAAACTGATTTATCAATGTCCTCACATTTGCTTTGCCGGATTGCCGAATTCTTTCAGATATAAGGTTTTGCCGAATTGTTCTATTGCCGGACTCATCTCTGACCTGTTGCCCAATCCCGTTCTGAAATTTTCTGATGATCGCCTGACAAGCTTGAACTGAATCCTTTGCTGTTTCACTTTTCAAGCTACTGACATCCCCCACTACACCGCCGGCATCTTTTGAATAAGCTCTTTCTACAATTTCTTTCTCATTATCAATGTTTGCAAAATCTTTAGATTCGGAAGTTTTTATTTCCTCTACCACCGATTGATTACTAATTTCCGAATTATGAATTGCCGAATTTACAGATTCTTTTTTTGCTCCAACCGAAATACTAGCACTATTAACCGTCTCCTTGATTACCGCTGGAGGCATTGAAAATATACTTTCCAAATTTAATTCTTGCTTTGCAAATGGATTTTCCGAATTAACTCGCGATGAATTTGCCGAACTATTGCCGAATTCCGAATTATTCTCCATTGCCGAATTCTCCTCTGCCAATTGCCGAATTGCCGAATTAAAGGCATCCAGCTCTCTTATTAAAATGTTTGAGTTGACTGTTTCTATTTCGTAAAGCGAATGAGCTATTCTGATCAGAACATCCATAGCGGAGATATTTTTGAAAACCTTTATCAAGGCCGGCTTATCCGAAGTATCCTCGCCTGCCACCGCCACGTTTTCTAAAAATTCAAAACTCAATCTTTCCAATCTATTTCTTAATTCATCCCTTTTAATATAAAAAGACACTCGGTTAAGAGCGTATGAAATTTCACGGGCTTTCTTTTTTAAAAACTCCGAAGTGATTACTGTCATCTAATAAGTAATTTAAAGATTTAATAATTTAAAGATTCAATGATTAACTTGATAGATCAGGAAGAATTTGGAATCTCTAATGTGCAAAAATGCGCTGCAAATAAACAAATCAAAAGCTTAAAAACGACAATGATTATAATAGCCCAAAAGGGACTGGAATGCAAGAACGAAAAAGCGACTAGCCACTAGAAAGCATTGTCATTCCGCACTTGATGCGGAATCTAGGATTATTTTGATTTTTCTGGATTCCCGCTTTCGCGGGAATGACATATGGATTGCTTCGGCGGCGCTCGCAATGACGGACTGGATCACGGCCCCCCTGATGTAGCTCGAGGGTGAACTTTGACCGGAATAACAGAAGATATAGTTTGAAATGACAGACGAACTAAATAGAAAATTTCGTAAAAATAAAAATCGCAATAAATGAAAGCGCTAAAATAATAAAATTCTTAATAATCTGTTTTTTTGTAAGAACGCCTTTAAGATAGTCTGTGCAAGAATCAAACATAATATAAACAAACACCGTCATTAAAGACGCGGAATTTAAAAACCCCAAAGGCAAAATGGAAACGGCCCAGCTAAGCTGTAAAACTAAAAAAGAAAAAACAAAAGCGATGAAATTATACCTTTTCGGAAAATTGGGTTCCAGCCAAAAAAGCCACTCTTTTATTAAAAAAAATATAACGACAAAAACCGCTAGATATTTCAGATAAAAAAAGGTGTATTTATTAGACATAAAATAAACCAGGAATATTGAAAAAATAAGAAGTGTGTTTTTAACAGAATTCCATTCATATCTGCGGACAAAATAAAATTCTTTTATGCCAAGCATGAGATAAAATAAAACTGAAAAGAAGATGATCGCCGGAAAAATAAATTGAAAATGGCTCAGCAAACTGATACTAAACATAGAAACCAAAAGCAGGGCCGAAAAAGAATGAATATTTTCAAGATTGTTCTGGCTATGATTTCTGAAATACAAAATAAAGCCCATTAAAATAAAAACAAAAACAGGCAAGGCGCCGAACCCCGATGTTTTGACCCAAAGCAAAAGCCCTGCAAAAATAAGGCTTTTAAGAATTAACCGCAATTGAACGATTTTCCAAACCGATCTTAATTTTTCCACCATCTTTTAATTCACCTTTTATTAGTTTATCGGCTAACTTATCAACTATAGTTTTTTGTATGAGTCTCTTCAAGTGCCTGGCGCCATATTCAGGATTGAAACCATTTTCAACCAGATAGTTTATCGCTCCCCCATCAATGGCGACTTTAAATCCTTTTTGTTCAACTTTTTTCTTTATAATCTCTATTTGCAAGCCGACAATCTTTTCAATGTCATCCTTGCTGAGCGGATTGAATATAATGCTCTCATCTATGCGGTTTAAAAACTCCGGCTTAAACTTTTCTTTCAAAGCTTCCTGTATCTTTTCTTTAAATTCCCCTTCTTTGGCCTGCAAGTCGGATTCCGAACCGGCAGAAAAACCAAGGCTGGAAAGCTGTTTTAAGTAAGGCGCTCCGACATTTGAGGTCATTATTATAATAGTATTCTTAAAATTTACGGTTCTGCCCTTGCTGTCCGTCAAACGGCCATTGTCCAGCACCTGAAGCAAAATATTAAACACTTCCGGATGAGCCTTTTCAATTTCATCAAAAAGGATAAGGCTATATGGCTTATGCCTAATAATTTCAGTGAGCTGGCCCCCTTCATCATAGCCAACATAGCCCGGAGGCGAACCGATAAGCTTGGAAGTGGCATGCTTTTCCATATATTCAGACATATCCACCCTGATCAAAGCCTTTTCGTCATTAAACATAAATTCAGCCAAAGCTTTGGCGAGCTCGGTTTTGCCGACACCGGTAGGACCAAGGAACATAAATGAACCAAGCGGCCTATTTTCATCGGAAAGTCCGGCTCTAGCACGCCTCAAAGCGCTGGATACAGCCGTGATAGCCTCTTTTTGCCCGACCACTCGCCCGCCCAAAACCTCTTCAATCTTCATCAGTTTGGTATTTTCAGTCTCCAGCATTTTATCAACCGGAATACCTGTCCAGCGCGCCACCACGCTGGCGACATCGCTTTCATCAACCATTTCTTTTATAAATCTGCTGGCGGATCTTACGCCTTTGTCTTTGCTGGATTTAACGGATTCGGGAGTTTTCAATAAATACTTCTTCTCAAAAGCTTTATATTCTTTTTCGGCGGCAGGCAATTCCCCATACAAGATCTTGGCCACACGATCCAAACTGGCATCCCTTTCCGCCATTTCAGCCTCATGCTTTAGATCATCAATTTTCTTTCTCAATTTATTATGATCTTCAAAAAGCATTTTTTCAGCGTGCCACTTGCCCGAAAGAGCCTCATTCTCTTCTTTGAGCTCGGCAATCTCCTTATTTACAGTTTTAAGCCTGGCCTTGCTTACCGCGGAAGTTTCTTTTTGAATGGCTGATTTTTCTATTTCCAGTTGAGTAATCTTTCTCCTCACATTATCAATTTCCCGCGGAAGGCTTTCAGTTTCCAATCTTCTGGCGGCAGCGGCCTCATCAATCAGATCTACGGCTTTATCCGGCAAAAAACGATCGGAAATATAGCGGGCAGACAAATTCACGGCTGAAATAATAGCTTCGTCGCTGATTCTCAAGCCATGATGAAGCTCATACCTCTCTTTAAGGCCTCGCAAAATGTTGATACTGTCTTCAATGTTCGGCTCTTCCACTAAAATCGGCTGAAAACGCCTTTCAAGCGCCGGATCCTTTTCAATGTGTTTTTGGAATTCTTTTAAAGTAGTGGCGCCAATGGCATGAAGCTCACCGCGAGCCAAAGCCGGCTTCAATAAATTAGAAGCGTCTATGGCGCCTTCGGCTGAACCGGCACCCACTATCATATGTATCTCATCTATAAATAGGATCAGGCGTCCGCTGGCATTCTGGATCTCTTTTATGAAAGCTTTCAAGCGGTCTTCAAATTCTCCCCTGAACTTAGTGCCCGCCACAAGCGAACCGATATCCAAAGCGATGATCTCTTTGTCTTTAAGCGGCTCCGGAACATCGCCGGAAACAATCCTTTGAGCCAGTCCTTCAATAACGGCAGTTTTTCCAACGCCGGGCTCGCCTATTAAAATAGGATTATTTTTGGTTCTTCTGGAAAGCACCTGAATAATTCTCCTGAGCTCATCCTCCCTGCCGATGACCGGATCAAGCTTACCGGCCTTGGCTTTATTGGTAAGATTTACGGCATATTTTTCCAGAACCTGGAACTTGCTCTCCGGAGTTTCGTCTACCACTCTAGTTGAACCTCTTAATCCCGCCAAAACCTTCATAACTGCATCACGTTTTAAACCGGCTCTCTCCAAAATAATTTGAGCCGTTGAAGATGTGTCTAAAATACCCATAAATAAATGCTCGCAAGAAACAAACTCGTCTTTTTGCGCTAATGCAAACTTAGCCGCTTTTTCCAATATATGAATAAGTTCTTGGGAAAGATACAGCTGGGAAATATTTGCGGTTTGCGAAGCCGAGAAAGACTTCGGAAGTTTTTTAAGCTCTTCTTCCACGCTTTTGTCTATTTGTTCCAAGCTGGCTCCGCTTTTTTCAATAATAGGCTGAACCAAGGACTGGCCGTCTGAAATTAAAGCCGAAAGCAAATGCAGAGCTTTGAATTCGCCATTGTTTTTGGAAGCGGCCATCTCCTGTCCGTTCTGAAGAGCTTCCTGCGCTTTTATTGTGAAACGATTAAAATTATTTTTCATGCTATTTTTGCCCGAGAGGGCAAGTTAGTTAACGCAGCCCGATCGGCTGCAAAAATGAGAACCCTGTTAAATAAAATCTTTGATTTTCTTTTGCTGAAAGCAAAAGATTTAACAGGGTAAAGGTTTTCTAGCTCCGACAAAGCGTCAGAGAGAAACCCTTTATTTAATTCTATCATAATAAAAAAATTAGCACTCTGTCAATTAGAGTGCTAATTTCGTTTTGATTCAAACTTATCAATTACAGCGTGTTGATATCAGCATCCAAACTATTAATATCAGCGTCTAAATCCCCAAGATTGGTAGCCTGCAATTCTTCTTCAATTACAGTCGTTGTGTCTTCCTCGCTTAAAGCCGGGCCCGCAACCTCAAGAGATTGTTCGGCTGGCTGTCTTAACATAAGAAATGCGGCAATGCCGACTGCAACAGCAAGAATCACCCATAACCCTGCTCCGCCCTTTTTCCCGACCTCTTGATCGAGGATCCGCGATGGCTTTGCCATCGGGACATTTTGCATTAATTTTTTCATAAATTTAATAAATTAATTTTATTGATTACTTTGAGTTTCCGGGATTTCGCTTCCTGGAACTGGCGCAGCCGATGTTGAAGTTGCAGATGATGGCGTCTCGTCAACTTTCGGAACCCCCTTCAAAGAAGTCAGCGCGTCAACAGCCGCCTGATGCGCTGATTGCATTATTTCACGAACTGCTTTTAAGTCTTGATTTAATTTCTCGCGAGTTTGCGCCACCGCAGATTTAAGCTCGGCTTCAGAAATAACAGCAATAGGATAGGTCTTGCTTACTTGAGCGGCAATTGCCGTTCTGGCAGACACGATGGCAGTTCTGGCCTTTTCCAACGCGGGACCAACTGCGGAAACATCGGCGCCGTTTGCGGCGGCCTTATCCGCGCGCAACGAAACCTTGACCAGTAAATCTTCTAACCGCAACAGGGCGCTAGACCACTGCGCGGTCGTTTTTATATTAATTTCATCAAAGCGCTTATCCAATTTTTCCACAGCCGCTTTTTTACGCTCGTCTTTTATTTTCTCTAATTTAGTTTTTAATTCAGCTTTTTGCTCTTCTCTTTTTGTTTTTAACTCTTCTTTCTGTACTTCAATTTTATTTTTAAATTCCTCGCGCGATGTTTTCATCTCTTCGCGAGCTTGCTCGGCTTTTTGCTTAAATTCTTCACGCGATGCTTTTATAGCCTCCTTTTCCTGTTCAGCTTTTTGTTTTAATTCTTCGCGAGCCGCTTTTACAGCCTCGGAATTTTCTTTTAAGGCAGATTTTTCAGTCTGCAATCCTTCTCGAGATTCAGTGATTTTTGATTTTAATGCTTCCCGTTCTTGTTCAATCTTAGCCTTTGCCTCGCCTTTTAAATTTTCCGCCCTCGTCTTTAATGCCTCTCTCTCTGTTTCTGCTTTTGTTTTTAAGGATTCTCTTTCTGCTTCCGCTTTATCTTTAGCTTCTTTTACGGGAGAAACTTCAACGCTATTTACTTTTAAATCCAAATCACTCTGTGTTTGGGCGCCGGCTACCATAGCAAGGGACATAGCGACAGCGACCAAACTGATTATTATTTTTTTCATATTTTAATTTTTTTATTTTACGACTTATTTTTTTATTATACCATTTATTATATTTTTAAAAACCACCAATAATTTATCTATTTCTTGTTTGGTCGTTTGTCTGCCAAAAGAAATTCTTATGCTTTCGCTGGCTTTCAGATCGGAACAACCCATAGCCCTTAAAACATGCGATGGCTTGGCCATCCTGGCGGAGCAAGCAGAACCACCCGAAACTGCAAATCCGACAAAGTCTAATTTAAATATCAGATCTTTTTTATTCTTAAAATATATATTTATATTGTTAGGCAACCTAGCCTCTCCAATTTTAGGACCATTCAAAATAAATTTGGAATTTTTAATAGATTTGAGTTTGTTCAAAAAATAACCTTGAAGTTTAAAAAGTCTTTGGCTCTCCTTTTTTCTGGAATCAAAAGATATCTGCGTGGCTTCCGCCATACCGGCAACGCCGGCAACGTTTTCCGTGCCCGATCTCAAACCTTCTTCCTGTCCTCCGCCGGTGATCAGGGGATGAATAAAGAATGGTGAATTATGAATTATGCGTTCCCCATTCACAATTCTTAATTCTTGATTCATAATTCTGCGCGCATAGAGAAGCCCTACGCCTTTCGGCCCGTATATTTTCTGGGAAGATAAAGTCAATAAATCCACACCAAGATCCTTAACATCGCAATTTAAATAATTAAAGGCTTGAGCGGCATCACAATGAAACAGCGGATATACTGTTTCAAAATCCGATCTGTCATTCCGCACTTGATGCGGAATCCAGATTTCTGGATTCCCGCCTTCGCGGGAATGACGAGCTATTGTTTCGAGTTTCGAGTTTTTAAAATCATGGATAATATTCGCAATTTCAGAAATTGGCTGTATCGCTCCCATCTCATTATTCGCATACATAATAGAAACCAAAACCGTCCTTTCATTTAAAAATTCTTTAAGTTTTTTTAGATCAACGATTCCCTCTTTAGATACCGGCAAATAGATGATTTCGGCTAGTCCGGTTTTTTCGAGGTCTCGGCAAGTTTCTAAAACAGACTCATGCTCAATGGCAGAAATAATAATCCTGGGTCTATTATCTGTTTTTGTAATTTGAAATTTGTAATTTGAAATTAAAGCTTTAAGAGTCCCTCTTAAAGCGAGATTATTCGCTTCCGTCGCCGAACCGGTAAAAATAATTTCTCTGTAGTCGCAATTTATCAGCTTTGATATTTTATTGCGCGCCTTAAAAACAGCCGCTGAAGCCTCTTGTCCGAATTTATGCAAGGATCCCGGATTCCCAAAAATTTCAGAATAATATGGCTGCATCGCTTTCACGACCCGCTTATCAACCGGAGTTGTGGCGGCATAGTCAAAATAATAACGTTTCATAAAAAAATTATCAGCGAATTACGAATCTGTGCGAATGAGCGAATTTTAAAGACTTATTTTTCATTATTCGTATATTCGTAATCTATTCGTTATTCGTTGATTTTAACATTTCTTTTCAATTATGATCGGAGCGACACCCTGATCTTTAGCGTATAAATACCCTAAACCAAAAGATAATGAAGCAATAAAGAAAAATATTAAAAATAAAACAATCTCGCGTTTTTTTGCGGACAAAACGGTTTCGGCACTAAAAATAATTTCGGATAATTTATTTGACATATTTATGATAAAACTATAAACTATTCACTAATAACATTCAAATAAAACTGACATATGGCACATACCAAATCGCTAGGAACCAGTAAAAACTTACGTGAATCCGCGGCACAAAGACTTGGAGTTAAAAAACAAGATGGCGAACCGATCAATGCCGGCCAGATTATAATCCGCCAGAGAGGAACAAGGTATATCCCGGGAAAAAATGTGAAGATCGGATCCGACGACACTCTTTATGCCGCCGTTAACGGAAAAGTAAAATTCCGATCTTCCAAAAAAACAAAATTTGATGGAAACATCAGATATATAAAAATAGTGAGCGTGGTAACCGCTTAGAATAAAATCCCCGTATTACGGGGATTTTTTATGTTCTTAATATCTTATTAATCCTTCCAGCAATCTTCTTCATATCTTTTTCTTTAGCGCCCCTCGTTGTTTCTCCAGCAGTCCCCAATCTGATGCCCGATGGATCAAAAGGTTTTCTGGTATCAAACGGAATCGCATTCTTATTTACAATAATGCCAGCTTTTTCGAGCTTGTCGCCCGCCTCGCTTCCCGTGATTCCCTTTCCGTCCATCCAAACGTCAACCAAAATAAGGTGGCTGTCAGTGCCTCCCGATATTATTCTCCAACCGTATTTTTTCAGCTCTTCCGCCAAAACTTTAGCATTTTTAACAACTTGTTTGGCGTATTTTTTGAACGCCGGTGAAACCGCTTCTTTCAAGGCAACGGCAACTGCGGCAATTTGATTCATATGCGGACCGCCCTGCAAACCCGGAAAAACCGCCTTGTCTATTTTTTTATAAATTTCCCTTTCGTCTATTTTTGAAAATATCATAGCCGAACGAGGGCCCCGCAAAGTTTTATGGATTGTAGTTGTCACAACGTCAGCATAAACAAACGGCGATGGATAAACTCCTCCGGCAACCAAACCGGCAAAGTGAGACATATCCACCATCAGATACGCTCCGCAGGCATCGGCAATTTCCCTGAATTTTTTAAAATCTATAATTCTCGGATAGGCTGTAAATCCGGCAACGATGATCGCCGGTTTTTCTTTAATTGCCAATTCTTTTATTTTTTTATAATTCAAAACTTCGGTTTCCTTGTCCACGCCATACGGAACCTGGGTCCAAAATTTTCCGGAAGCGGAAACAAAATGTCCGTGAGTAAGATGTCCGCCGTGCGCCAAACTCATTCCCATTATTTTGCTTTGCCCGCCATAGCCTTCTTGCCCGTCGAAGCCTTGGCGAAGTCGGGGGGCGGAGGCTGGGCCACCCGGCGGAACCAATGCCAAATAAACAGCCAGATTTGCCGGAGATCCGGAAAGCGGCTGGACGTTCACATGCCACGCTTCAGGTGAAAGTTTAAACGCCTTCAAAGCTCTTTTAATGCAAAGATTCTCAATTTTATCTATCACTTTGTTTCCGCCATAATATCTTTTACCGGGATAGCCTTCTGCGTATTTGTTGGTCAATTTTGAACCAAGCGTTTTTAACACATCGTCTGAAACATAATTTTCCGAAGCGATCAAATTTATCACGCTTTTCTGCCGTTTTTCCTCTTCTTTAATTAACTTTTCTATTTCTTTGTCTTTCATATTATTTTTTTACTTTTTCTGTCATTGCGAGTGCTGCCGAAGCAATCTATCTGCTTTGAGATTGCCGCGTCGTAGACTCCTCGCAATGACAATAAGCAGAGGTTATTTATTTTTGTTTTATATCCTGCATTCCTCTTCTTACGTCCCAATCATCAGGATTCAAATCACAGTGAAGCAAAAGTTTTGGAAACATAGCGTGTAAAGCCGCGTTCATTTGGTGCGCTACTTTTCTTAAAGTCGGATGGACCATTATTCCCGATCTTAATTCAACAACATAAACACAGGCTGGAAGGGCGTAAGATACCCGGCAGGAAACATTAAATCCCATAGCGATGTAATATTGCAGATCTTCCGGACTGCTTTTTAATTTTGAAATTTCAGTGGCCTGTTCTTTTATCAATTTTTCCGCTTCGGCTTTGAGATCTGCCGGCAACTGTTCCAGATACCAATTATTGAAGCCGAATTTTGTCGTAAGCAAGGGCATTCTGCAAACGCCGTTCCTATGTCTTTGAATGTCTCTAAAAGATCCAAAATCAAGTAAAAAATCAAAGGTTATGTTGCCAAGCTCTGTGAGAAAATGCGGCAAACCTGTTTTCGTCGGCCGTTTTTCCAGAACATCTGAATATTTTTCCAAATCAGCATTTTTGATATTAGTTTTAGAACTAAAATCTCCTTCATAATTTTTTTCAGAAAAATAATTATATTTTTTGCCTAAAAATTCCCTATATTCTTCCTGTTCCTCAAAAACAGGATGAACGAAACTGTGGGCATATTTTGATCTTATATTAGCCAGTATCTCTTCCGCCACTTCTCTGATC
>JAUSKP010000032.1 GCA_030646555.1 bacterium | reverse complement strand
GCGGAATCCAGGAATCTGGATCCCCGGGTCAAGCCCGAGGATGACAAGATAGAATGCTTCGTAACTTAAAGTACAATATAAAAATAAAACTATGGACATAAACAGCATCACTAAAATTATTATGGAGATCAGGCCCGGCGCCGGTGGCGATGAGGCCACTATTTTTGCCGGCGACCTCGCCAGAATGTATCAAAAATTTGCCGCTAAAAAAGGCTGGAATTTTGTGATGGCAGACGACCTCGGCAGTTCCAAAACTTTTGTGGCCAGAATAGGAGGCGCGGGAGTTTATAACGAGCTCAAACAGGAATCAGGAACACACCGCGTCCAGAGAGTCCCAAAAACCGAAAAAGCCGGACGCGTCCATACTTCTACCGCCACAGTAGCTGTTATGCCGGAAGTAGAAGCCAAAGAAGTTTTAATAAATCCAAATGATCTTGAAGTCACTTTTTGCCGAGCCGGCGGACCGGGCGGACAAAACGTAAACAAAGTAGAATCAGCCGTAAGAATACTTCATAAACCGACTGGTATTGTAGTGAGTTCCAGAGTTGAGCGCGCCCAACACGCTAACCGCGAAGCCGCGCTTTCAATTTTGCGCGCCAAACTTTTCGAAATGCAGCAACAAAAAGAATCCCAAGCCATTGGAGCGAACAGAAAAGAATTAGTAGGTACCGCAGACAGATCAGAAAAAATAAGAACTTATAATTTCCCGGACGACAGAATTACCGACCACCGATACAACGTTAAAGTTCACAATATAGAGAAGGTTTTGGAAGGAGATTTGGATATGCTTCTGAAGAAAATAAATAAAACTCCGGAACAGAAATAATATTTATTTATCATCTGTCATTGCGAGGAGTCTGCGACCCTCCTTCGCGTAAAGCTTCGGACGGGCGAAGCGTGGCAATCTATCCGTGAGATTGCTTTGGCGGCACTCGCAATGACGAAATTCGTATATTCGTACTAATTCGTTATTCGTTGATTAATTCGCATTTAGAATATCAATTTCATCGGCAAAATCTGCAGCCCGCTCAGCCACACGGTATCCGTACCTTCCAACACTCATATATGATCTCCATTTTCCGCCGGCGTAATACTTCGCGGCCGCGCAATTTTCTTGAGAAAAAATAGTTTTATATATTGTTTTACAGCTGGCAAGCCCGTCCTGCAGATAAAGCGCTGTAGCTGTAAAGGCGTCAGCATTATTAAATGGAGAAGCTGGTTTATTGCCGGTAATATTGCCAACTCTATTTTTATATAAATCCCAAGTTGTAGGCATAAATTGAGCCGGTCCCATAGCCCCGCCATACGCCCCGTCAGAAGCAATTGGACAAGATACCTGAGTTTTATTCGGATCCATACCCAATTCAGACATCAAAGCTAAAAATGCCGGTTTTTGCGTGTTGCTCATCACCATACCGCTAGAATTATTTCTTGATGTATTGTAAAAACACCTCCCTAAATTAGCGCCAATCACGCTATTAATAGAAGATTCTTGAGTGAGTACGGAAAGTATAAAAGCGGCGCGAACTCCGGTCGCCTTTTCGGCAAGTTGGGCTATTTTTACAGCCTCGCCAAAAGGCAATTCACCTCCGCCGAGCAATTTAAAAATTTGGCTTCTAATTTGCGCCGCGGTAAGTTGAGTCTGTTTTAAAAGATCCTGGAATTTTGATTCCTGACCCTTCGTCGCCGTCAATAGATCGGCTTTTTCTTTTTTTGTGCTAGCCACAACCTGCGCCTGGCTAAGCTGATAAGCTTTTAATTCATCGGCATCCTTTTTTTGCAGAGCCAGCTGTTCTTGCTCGTCCATTAATTGCCCCCTTAGATCCGTCACTTTTTGGAGAGCTGTCCTTAAATTATCCTGCACATCAGTAAGGCTTTTCATATCATCAAAAAAGTCTGATATTTCAAAATTTTTTAAAAATACCTCCACCAAGCTGGTATTCCCGCTGGAATACAAACTCTGCAAAGTATAAGATAAAACTCTTTTATTTTTTTCTATATCGCTTTCTGTTGTTTTTATTTGAGCCTTATTATCCGCGATTTCAACGTTTAATTTTTTTAAAGACAGCGTAGTGGCTTTAACCTGCAAATTTAAAGAAGCGATCTTAGCATTTATTTTTTTAATTTCGCCCTCCAAACTCTTGCCCTGACCTTGATATTGGACGATCGTATCCTGATATTGGCTTATTTGATCCTCTAAAGAAGTTAATTGTTCTTCAAGCTGTTTCCTCTCCTCCTCATTCTGCGCCGCCATAGAAAAACGGCCCTTGTCTATCGGGGCTAGAGCTGAACCAAAAACCAGATAAGAACCGATCGCAAATAAAGCGCCGAATTTAAGTATTTTAAAAATAGGAACTTTAATCAATTTGATTTCACGTAAATCCAGCCTCATTTTTTGCTTAGAGAAAACGCTATTGTCTGATTTTTTTAGGTCAATTAAATGCTTTGGTTTTATCTCCATATAAAACAGCGACTAGTCATTAGTAGTTAGCCACTAGAAGGGAGTTTAAGAATCAAGATAGACTTTTTTCTTTTTCGCCCTAGTCGCTAGTGCCTGCCTACCGGTAGGCAGGGCTAATTCCTAGTCCACTATCTCAATTATAACAAAAAAGCCCGTCTTTTATTAGAGAAACGGACTTTTTATATAGCTGTAATTTATTTCTTTTCTGCTTTCTTTTCCGCTTTAGGAGCTTCGCCTGTAGCTGCGCCAGCCTCGGCAACAACCTTAGCAGCATCCCTTTCAGCTTTCTTTTCCTCGGTTTCAACTTTTACAGTATCAAGTCCGGCGCCAGCTTCCTGCTGTTTGGCCAATTCCTCTTCTTCGGTAACCTTCGCAGTCACTGTGGCAACCACAGTTTCCGGAGCAAATACCGCCCTAACTGCTTTTGGCATATCTAGATCTTTAACATACAAACTCTGCCCAATTTCAGTAATTTTAGAAATATCAACTTGCAAGGTATGCGGAACATCCATCGGCAATGCCTCAACCTCAACTTCCTGCAAGGATTTAACCAAGAGTCCATTTTTTTCTTTAATAGCTAAAGAAATACCAATGAATTCCAATGGAACCATAAGCTTAATTTTTTCATCCATTCTGATCTGATACAGGTCAACATTCAAAATATCCCCGCTGACTCCGTCTCGGACAACTTCGTGAATAATGACCGGATATTTCTTGCCGTCAAAAATTGCGTTTACGATAGTGTTTTCTCCGGCTTCTTTTAAAACTTTTTTAAATTCTTTGACTGGCGCAGTTAAATGCAAATTTTCCACTCCCTTTCCGTAAAGTTCAAGCGGAATAAGTCCCGTCCTTCTTAGGGCGGCTGATTTTCCTACTTGCACTCTTTTTTGAACTTGTAATTCCATAATTTAAAGCTTAGTAATTTAGTTTGTTTATCCCACCACATAGATTATGTGTGGGATTTATTATATCAATTTATTGAATAATTGCAAGCGAGATTTGACTACCAATTTCACCGCTTCAAACGAAGGTTTTAAAATTTTATACGGAGCTATCTCGTCCTTGTTTTGCAGTAATGATTTCTCCAAAGCATTTTTCCAAGCTAGTCTTATTTCGGTATTGATATGAATAATGCTTATTCCGGCGTTAATCGCGGCCGTAAAATCTTTATCGGATATTCCCGATCCCCCGTGAAGAACCAATGGGATTAGCTTGCCCTGAGCTTGCTGAAGGGCTTTTTTAATAGCCGTTATCCTTTCAATGTCCAGTCTTGGATTGATTGACTGCATTTTTCCATCACTGCCGATGCCCATAACAATGCCGTGGATATTTCCAACAGCCGGAGCTAATAAATCCACGCCCGTTTCTTTTACAAACCTAACCGCGTCTTCCGGCTTAGTAAGATCTTCCGGCTTGATTGCTATGCCGGCCGGCATAGATCTTAAGACCTGAGATGATCCGCCGATATATCCAAGCTCGCCTTCAACTAAAATAGTTTTAGATTTTGATCTTATATATTCAACCGCCTTCTTAGTTTGTTTTATATTTTCTTCAAAGGAAAGCTTGCTGCCGTCAAAAATAATGGCATCGTATCCTGCCGCCACCGCTTTCTTAACTTCTTCTAAGGAATGCGTGTGGTCGGAATTTAAAAATATAGGAAATTTATTGTCAGCTCTCAATCGTTGAACCATAGCCGAAGCTAAATTTCTTTCCAAAAAATCAGCTTCACCTTCGGAAGTTCCAATGATCACCGGAACTTCTAATTCTTGGGCGGATTCAAATATCGCCTTCAAAGCCATTGAATCCGAAACATTAAAATGGCCTATGGCCACTTTATTTTTTTCTGCTTGCTTTATAAGTTCGTGAAGATTTTTCATATGCTCACAATGTTAATTATACTCTAAGCATCGTTAATCCTAAAATATCTACAATATACTTGCCAAACAGCAAAACAATCAAGGCAGCCAATAAAAATGGCGCGCCGAGAGTAGTATGCGCCTCTTTGAACGCCAACGTCCTGAAAATAGAAACCAATACCACGCTCAAAAAAACCAAAGGCAAAAAAATAATAAAGTTTGACCAGCCAACCACTAAAGCCAAAAGAAAGCCCAGTTCTACCTCGCCCTCTTCAAAAAATCTTTCTTTGTGTTTCTTTAAAAATCTTAAAAACAAATAAAAGGCTAAAGCTGCCACTAAAGAAACTGCTATCTCCATCCAAAACCTGCCCCAGGAATAAAACAAAAAATAACCAAAACGATTATCAAAGATCCAAGTCATCCCTCTAGGTAAATCTTTCACAATGTCAAAATCTATTATGTTTTGATCTAAAAATAATTTTGTAAAACCATTGTTAGACCAGATATAATATTGGCTGAAAGTTTCTATGGAAGCGTATAAAACTTTAAACCCCAGAACCAGCCAAATTAAAAATTTATAGCTAAGTCCCCTCACCCAACAATTGGGTGTGGGGATTATCTTTGAAATAAACTTAAAATCATAAAATCTTTTCAGCGCCGCAATAAAAATGACCGTAAGGCCAAAAAACGACGTCCCCCAAATCAGAAATGGATTGATTAAATAATTAAAAACTAAATTCATAAAAGTGGCCTCTAGAATTTAATAAGCCCCTTATCAAAATTTTCTATAAGAAGCTGTTCCATTTTTTCTTCTCCGCCGGCATATTCAGAAAAAATCTTGGTCCACATGGCTTCTCTTTGATGATAATTAAAAGCCTCATCCTTGCCCTCCATGAACGACACAAGCGACATAGCATTGTCTTCCAGATCAAAGCTAATCACATGCTCGTTGCCGTTTTGAAAAATTCCTCCAACCCAATCTAAATTATGCCAAATCTTCAAGTCCACTTTCACACCGGGGCTATTCACGCTAAAAAGGCTCAGATCCCGCTCGCCCCTCAGCCAATGCAATGATTCCGGATTCACATGGGGCAGAAAAAGACGCGGGTCTTTCGGGCAGTCTTTTGCCAGATACCTTTGGACAATAAGCCATTCGCTGTCATCAATTTTATAAATATCTTTTACATCTCCCCTTAAAAGAGACTTGAATTTTTCGGCAAAATTTTCACTGCTGAAATAATGCTCAAAAAGCTTTGAATAAAATTTTATTTCATGGCAATAATGCATAAGCAGGGCAAAATCCCTCAAAAACTTGCCTGGAATATTTTCTCTTATCGGATTAATAAAAATAACACCGAATTCTTTAAGATGGCTCACATTATGATGTTTTTTAGCTACGAATTTTACCGCAACATCTTTCCATGTCTCGCTTAAAACCCTTATCTCAATTTCTCTTTTTTCAAAATCTTCAGGAGTAAAACCGCCATAAGCTTCTTCAAAAGTTTGGTGCATCCACTGATCGGTTTCTATAAAACGCAATGAAGAAAAAATCTCCATTACATCGTAATTTTTTAAAACCTCATCAATACTGGAAGCTTTTAAAAAATTCAGCAGGTTTTGCGAGGGGCGCTTTTTTAAGATTTCTATCGCCTTCTCTTTTTTTAAAAAAAGGCCATGTGAATTGCTAATTATCTTTTTAGCCAAAACCGCGGCTTTTTCAAATTCATTTTTTCCTTCAATTATTTCTAAAAAAGACAGAAGCTGCTTTTCGTGATTTAAAATTGTCTGCCGCAAGACACTCTTTACATGAGATGCTTCCCTATTATTAGAATTGAGAAGTCCTAAAATATTTTCTATGACCGCCATATTTTCCTGCTCCACTTTTTCCAAAATTCCAACCTTGCCGGTTTTTTCAGCCATAGTTTTGTCCAACTGCTCCAGCATCATTTTATCTACGCCTAAAATTTTCGCTAAATAATCTAGATTTTCCATTATATTTTTTCTACTTTAATTTCAAGACGTTTAAATCTTTTGTTTTTGAAATCCTTTCCATTAATTATACCAGGCGTAGCTCCAATATGCTCCACTACCGAAGTGGCATTAGCGCTTGCCAGCCGGATTGCATATTTTATATCTCCGGTTTCCATCAAGCCTGCCGTAAATCCGCTGCCAAAAGCATCGCCCGCCCCCGTCCTATCAGCCACTAATTTTTCTTTGAAAATTCCCGCTTTATAAATATTCTTTCCATCGGAAACCGTTACTCCATTTTGGCCATCAGTCACCGCCACGATACCCGGCATCAAATCATCTAATTTCTTAAATACTTCTTTTTCTTTTGAAAAAGAGATTCCGACCAGATCGGCCGCTTCCCCTTCATTTACAACCAAAAAATCGATATTTTTTAAATTTTCCAAAATTTCCCGGCGCTTATGTTTTATCTGATATCCGCTCGGATTAAAAGCCACTCTAATTCCATTTTCTTTGGCAAATTTTACCAGCGGCGCAAAAAAATCAGAAGAACTTCCGGCCAAAGAAAGATACCACCACTTGGCTTTTAATTTACTCCCTAAATTCCGCTTTGCGGAATCGGGCGACGCCCCTCGGGCGTTTAGCCATGGAATATCTTCCTTGACCCACTCATTGGAAGCGCCGTGATAGCCCAAAATAGTTCTTTCGCCATTATTCAATAAAAGCGTAGACTGGGCTGTTTTTTTATTTTTAGCTACCACAAAGATCGGATTCACGCCCTCTTCCTTCAGCCAATTTTTTATTTCCTGTCCCGCAATGTCATCGCCAATTTTTCCAAAACAAGCCGTTTTAAAACCAAGCCGGCTAAACGTCACACTGGCGTTGGCTGAATTGCCGCCCAAAACAGAATGAGTATCTCTAACTTCCAATTTTTCTCCAAATGGCAGAACGATTGCTTTTCTTGAAGGCGTTTTTGGCCAATCAATAATCTCGCAATCTAATTCCAAAAAAATATCTTTGGTTATGGAGCCGATGGTTATAATATCTTTCATATTACTTTTTACGTTTTAATGCCTTTTTGACCGCAGCTTTTATATCTTTTACCCCCATTCCATATTTTTCAATCAATTCGGCTGGCTTTCCAGATTCGCCATAAACATCCTGCATTCCAATAAATTCAATTGGCGCAGGATAATGTTTAGCCAGACATTCAGCCACTGCTCCGCCTAAACCCCCAGCAACTTGGTGTTCTTCCACGGTCACAACAGCTTTATATTTTTTAGTTAGTTCAATAATCTGTTTTTCATCCAAGGGTTTTATAGTGTGGCAATTCAAAACCACGGAACCGGTTCCTTCTTCCTCTAGTTCTTTAGCGGCCACTAATGCATTGTGCAAAATTGGCCCGCAACCAATGATCAAAACTTCCGGTTTTTTTGATTCCCAAAAAATTTCAGCCACGCCCGGAGCAAAATGAGTTTTTTCCGTGGTCATAACAGGGCTTTTTTCTCTGGCAAATCTCAAATAGACCGGACCCCAGATCTTAGCCGCGGCCATCGTAGCTTTTCTAGCCTCTATAGCATCGCAGGGCGCAAAAACTTTCATATTGGCTAAAACACGCATCGTAGCAATATCTTCTATGGCTTGATGAGTAGCTCCGTCCGGACCAACCGAAACCCCGGTATGAGCTCCGGCAATTTTTACATTGGAATCATTATAAGTAATTGTCGTTCTGATTTGTTCCCAATTTCTGCCCGGGGAAAAAGTAGCATAAGAAGAAATAAACGGAATCTTGCCGCTAATGCCCAGGCCCGCGGCAATAGTTGCTAAATTTTGTTCGGCTACTCCAACTTGAAAAAATCTTTTTGGGTATTTTTTAGCAAAAGCATCCGCTCTAGTTGACTCTGTCAGGTCCGCGCATAAAACAACCACATTTTCGTCCTGATCCCCGGCCAACACCAAGCCCTCGCCGTAGCCATTCCTGGTTGGCGCCTGTTCAACATCTTTATCAAAAATTTTAGGATTAAGTTTTAGATCTGGGTTAAGCATATTATTCGTGCTCACTTTTAATTTTTCCGCCCAAAGTTCTAAGCTCATTCAAAGCTTTAACGGCCTCCTCTTTTGTCGGCGGTTTGCCGTGCCAGGTGTAATCATTTTCCATAAAACTCACGCCTTTTCCCGGAATGGTATGAGCAATGATCACTGTCGGTTTTTCATGAATTGCTTTAGCTTCATTAGTAGCATCAATAAATTGTTCAATGTTGTGCCCGTCTATTTCTATTACGTGCCATTTGAAAGACTCAAACTTTTCTTTAAGCGGTTCAAGCGACATCACGTCCTCGGTGCTTCCATCAATTTGAATATTATTCCTATCAATAATTGCTGTTAAATTGCTTAATTTATTTTTTCCGGCAAACATAAACGCTTCCCAAGTATTGCCCTCCTGTAATTCACCATCAGACATGGCGCAAAAAACTCTATACTTTTTATTATCAAGCTTTCCGGCCAAAGCAACGCCGATTGATTGCGATAAGCCCGAGCCCAAAGGGCCGGAAGTTGTTTCCACGCCGGGCAATGCTTTACGATGCGGATGCCCCTGAAGACGCGAATTTATTTTTCTTAAAGTCAAAAGCTCTTCAATGGGAAAATATCCGGCTCGCGCCATAGCCGCATAACGAATAGGACAGATGTGCCCATTGGATAAAATCAGCCTATCTCTATCCGCCAAATCTGGTTTTTTTGGATCATGATTTAAAACATGAAAATACAAAGCCGAAAAAATATCAGCCATTCCCAAAGGCCCGGCGCTATGCCCCGAACCGGCTTCCAAAAGCATCTCAATCACATCCTCGCGGAGAGTATTGGCCATCTCTTCCAAAAATTCCATTTTTTTCTCGTGTATCTCTGCCATGTTTGTCTAAATTTTTAAACTCATGCAATGCGACTTTAAAATTTAGCCACAAACATGAGCATCCTGCCGTAGCTTTATGCGAAGGCGGACTATTTTAAATATATTTATATTATAACCCAATCAAACTTCCCATGCCTAAGACATAACAATTAAATCGCTTTTAATTTTTCAAAACCCTTTTTAGGATTTATATTATTCCAAATATAGGAGGCGGAAACTATCACATCGGCTCCGGCTGTTTTAACTTTTTTAGCTGTTTCCAAATTAATTCCTCCGTCAATAATAATTTTACCACCAAATCCTTTTTCCCGCAGTTGTTTTATTTTATCAATGGTAATTTCCTGAAATTCCTGGCCAGCCGAACCGGGATCAACAGCCAAAAGCAATATATTTTTAAACCTTTTTAAGTCGCCAAGCGCTTCAATGCCTGTATTCGGATTAACGGCTAAAACAAAATCAACGCCGGCCTTGGCGCATTTTTTTATAATTAAATTAAGGTTTTTCGCTCTTTCAAAATGAACCACGATGGCATGCATCCCCGCCTTGAACCATTCATCAATCATTTCATCGGGATTTTCAACCATCAAATGCACGCCCAAATTAAAATCAAAATTGTTAGTTATAAATCTTAAATTAATCAAGTCTTTAGCATTATTCCAGGTTTGATGAGGAGTAAATTTGCCGTCGGTAACGTCTATATGAACCCTCAAAGCCCCAAGTACGTCGCGAGTAGCAAAAATTTTTTCTTTTACTTTCTCAAAAGTCGGTTCATTTATACAAGGAATAACTTTCATAAAATTATTTTAAACTTTTTTCTAAACTTGCATTGTCATTGCGAGGAGTCTGCGACGCGGCAATCTCGAATGATAAATGGATTGCTTCGGCTGCCTCGCAATGACGGAATAGCATAATTTATCTATTTCTCAATCTTTCTTCAATCTCTGTAATCTTTTTAATCCTTCTTTTGTATTTTTCTCCTCCGGAAAATTTTGTGCCAATCCAAAGAGAAATTATTTTTTTGCTGTCTTCTACGGAAGTATAATCAGCGGCTAAGTTTAAAATATTTATATCGTCGTCAGTTTTGGCATCCATGGCCTGTTCAGAATTTGAAACTAAGGCCGAACGAATGCCGGGAAATTTATTTGCCACAATATCCATGCCAACGCCGGATCCACAGATCAAAATACCCAAACCTCCTTCTACGGAAACCTTCTCCGCCACTTTCTCCGCAAAATCAGGATAATCGTCAAGCTCGTCGTATTTTTCATTGCCCATATCGGAAACCGTGTAGCCCAATCCGGCTAAATATTCTTTTATAGCTTCTTTGTGATTAAACCCTCTATGATCTGCTCCTATATAAATAACCATACGAAAAATTTCTAATGTCCGTCATTGCGAGGAGTCCGCGACGTGGCAATCTAGTTATCCATGAGATTGCTTCGGCTGCGCTCGCAATGACAATTAACAAAGCCTGTTCTTACATTATAACTCAATAAACCGGTCTTTACTCTCCAGAAGTTATCGCCGCGGCATTAAGATTGGCTTTTTTAGCTTCTTCGGCTTTTTTCCATATTTCAGCTTCAGATGCTTTTAATTCTAATAATTTAGCCTCTAAATCAGCGTGAATAGACTCCTCATAGGCAACAACCATTTCCCTGCCAACCAAAATAACACCAACCATAATTCCTATTAAAAAACCAGTTAAAACAAGATAATTTCTCATATGCAATCCATCTTAATAATAACTCAAAATTAAATACTTGCTCTGCCAACCCAAAAATTATGCTGTTTCCGAGAAAATAATCGGCGGAGCAAGCCCATCTACAAACTTTCAGCCGCTTTCTGAATATGTTTTACCAATATGGAAACATAGCCGGCCTCATTGTCATACCAGGAAAATATCTTCACCAAGTCGCCGTCAACCACCTGCGTAAATTTAAGATCAATTATCGCGCCATACGGCTCGCCGATCACATCGGAAGAAACGATTTGGTCTTCTGTTGTTTTCAATATTCCCTCCCAGCGCTTTTCTTTCTCGGCTTTTCTAAATATATTATTTATCTCTTCCACTGAAGTTTTTCTATTTGATATAAAAGTAAAGTCCGCGATCGATCCTGAAATGACTGGCACGCGAATTGCTACGCCGTCAAATTTTCCTTGAAGTTCCGGAAAGGCCCTAACCACCGAAACCGCAGCGCCAGTCGAAGAAGGAATAAGATTTTGGGCCGCTGCTCTGCCCCGCCTAAAATCTTTTCCCTTAGTCGGACTATCTACAACGCTTTGGGTGGCTGTATAAGCATGATTCGTGCTTATTACCGCTTTTTTTATACCGACAGTTTCCGCCATAATTGCCGCAACTGGCGAAACCGCATTGGTCGTGCAGGATCCATTGGAAGTTATTTTGCAGACTTTAAATTCTTTTTCATTCACGCCCATCAAAACAGTTTTAGCATCGGCTCTTTCTCCATCTTTTGCCGGAGCAGTGATAACCACTTTCTTGGCGCCTGCCTTCAAATGCATTTCTGCTTTTTCAAAAGATTCAAAAGCTCCGGTAGATTCAACAACTACATCTATATCCATTTTCTTCCAAGGCAACAAAACCGGATCTTTTTCCTGCAAAACTTTTATCTTTTTTCCGCTGATTATCAATTCCCCGTTCCCAACTTTCACTTCCTCGCCAAATTGCCTATAGACCGTGTCATATTTCAACAAATAGGCGAGGTTTTCAATATTGCCCAGATCATTTACGGCGACAATTTCAAAATTTTTGTTTTTCCACATTTCCCTGAATAATAATCGTCCAATGCGTCCAAAACCATTTATTGCAATTTTTGTTTTCATCCCGCACATAACAAAGACTGGAAAGCATAGCTTTCTCTGACTTTGTTTTTATATATTAATTTACTACGACGTTAATTACTTATTATTATCCACGCACCAGACTCATTTGTCTTTGTTATGTGCGGGATTCATATTTTTACTTTGCCCGCCATAGCTTTCTTTGTCCGCCATAGCCTTGGCGAAGGAGGAAGCGACGACGGGATTTAATACATTTATTATAGCAAAATTATGACTTTTTTACCCTTTAAGCCATGGCTGTGAAATGTATTTAAGCCTCTCTTCTATTTTTATTTACCCCGCACCTTTTAAGAATTGGGTTTCTCAATTTTAATTATTTAATAATTTATACGTCCAAGCTCCATTTTTCACTTTTTACCCCGCACCTTTTGGTACGAATTGACGCAATGGCAATGTTATCTAATCGCTATTTGCAACTCACACGCCAAAAGGTGCGGGGTTTAATATAACTCAGAACTCAGAATATTTTAAAGATTAGTTATTCTTAAAAGGTGCGGGGTTTAAAACAACAAAAGAAAACAAACCAATAATCATCATAAAAATGCCATAAACAAAAGCAGGGCCTGATCCAAACAAGGTCCAAATTCCTCCGCCGATAATACTGGAAAGCAATGTGGAAATACCGATAGCGGCATTCAAAAAACCCTGTCCGGCAGCCAACTTTTCATGAGCCACTAATTTACTGGCTAAAGCCCTTTCCACTCCGTCCGTCATAGCCGAATAAAGCCCGATGAAAATAAATCCTAAAACTACAAAATAGACATTTTTAAATACCGCCAGATTCACATAAGCGATTATGGCCGCCAAAAAACCAAGTATTAATATTTTCTTTTCGCCTATTTTATCGGATATGCGGCCGGCAGGAATGGCAAATAATACAAATGCCAAATTACTGACGAAATACATCAAGGGAATTGAAAATCCATCCAAACCGATTTCTTTAGATTTTAATAAAGTAAGCGCCATAGGCATTTCTCCTAGGCCAAAAATAAAAATAGAAAGAATGAAAAGTTTAAATTCTTTTGAATACTCGCTAAGAGAAAAAATCTTTTTAAGATCGCTCGCCTTTATGCCATCATCCTTCAATTTTGTATTCCCAAACTTTTCTCCGCCAGCTGGCGGATTCATTTCTTTCACAAAAAAGAAAGCGGCTACCGCAAAAATACCAAGAACAAAAGCGATCTTAAAAAGCAATCTATAATCGTTTAATATCAGGGGCAGAATAATTATGGCGGCCAAGGGGCCCAAAACCTTGCCCACTGTATCCATAGCGCGATGGTATCCAAAAGACTTTCCCAGTTCGCCCGGCTCAACAGATTCAGAAATCAAGGCGTCGCGCGGAGAATCCCGCAAACCTTTTCCAACCCTATCAATCGCCCTTAAGAAGAAAACCTGCCCAAAATTTCCGGCTAAAGCCAAAAAACAGCGTGTGGACGTTGAAAGCGAATAGCCGATGACCGATAAAAATTTCCTCTTTTTTATCTTATCCGAGAGCCAGCCAGAATATATTTTAAGAAAACTCGCCAAAGCATCCGCAAATCCATCAATAAAACCGACGAATATCGGGGGCGCGCCAAGAACCGTGGTCAAAAATCCCGGCATCACCGAATAGATCATTTCTCCGGAAAAATCATTGAATAGACTCACAATGCCCAGCCAAAAAACATTTTTCCTCAAACCTAATATTTTTTTGCTTTTATTTTCTGTTTCTATTTCCATTAGTCAATAATAGTGAAATTATCTCCAACTTTTATGCCTAGTTCATCGCTTAAACCGGCATTTATTTCCAAAACCTTATCAACCCCGTTAGAAGCAGGTCGCCCCGAGGTGGCCGTAGCACTGCCTTCGGCAGGGCGGCTTCTAACGGGGTCAACTGGTTCCGGCGAATAATACCTTTTTAAAGCATTTTCCGGAGTTCCTTTTTCTGGCGCCGGCACATTTTTTTCTATGCCCACAACCACATTATTTTTTATCCAAATAATATCTATGGGAAACCTCATTCCCATCATCCAAAAGACTTGATTGCCCTCTTTGCCAAAATCAAAATACATCGCGCTATCTTTATCTAAGCTATCCCTGAAAGAAAGTCCTTTAGCTTTTTGAGCCATCGTTTCCGCCACTTCAGCTCTAAAAACATTCTCGCCCACTTTCACTGAAATTATTTTGTTTTTATTGCCGACAAAAGCATACGCCAAACCCAAAATGACCACTATTATAAAAACTACTGCTCCTAAAATTATTTTCTTGATGTGTTTCATTTTTATTTATATTTTATTCCAAACATTACAATTCCCGCCGACACCGAAACATTCAAAGACTCTTTCATGCCCACCATGGGTATTTCTAATATCTTATCGGCTTTCTTCAAAACATTTTTTGAGATCCCATCCACTTCATTTCCGAAAACCAAAACAACTTTTTCTAAATCCATTTTTTTTCTCCCTTTGGGAGATCTCCCGGAGGGAGACAATTTAAGCTTGTAATATGGGATAGATTTTTTGTCCTGTTCCACCACAAATATTTTATACTTCTCCCCAGTAGCAGAGCGAAGCTCGCTACGGGACTTCGACTTTTTCAGCATATCAATCAACTTACTTGTAGATTTTACATACTCCCATTCAACTGTTTTTTCCGCGCCTAAAGAAACCTTGGCAAGTTGCGGTCTGATCCTTCCGAATCTGTCCTCCGGAGTCGGAGTTATTCCGCAAAGATATATTTTTTCCGCGCCAACGGCATCAGCTGTTCTAAAAATAGAACCGACATTGAAAAGACTGCGGATGTTGTCCAAAACAATTATCATAAGAAGTTCTCTTTATTATAAACTATCCGCCTATTATTAAAAACAAAAGCCCCCCGATTAGGATCGGGGGGCTTTGATCGTTCAAAGTACGACCAATAGAACTTTACTTGGCCTCATAGGGGTCGGCCGAGTATATAGCCTCGAAGGGTTCCACCGGAATAGGAACATCCAGTTTTACCCTGGGTTTGCTTGGCCAGAAAAGACCATCGCACCCCTCGAGCCTTTTGGCGCCCTCGGCATCCTCCGACCCTTTAAGCCGTTCATGCCACAGCCCCTTACCCTCCTCAAGGGCATCGGCTAAGCACTTGGCTTTTAAGAGCGTAACCGGGTGCTTGGTGGCGCCGGTTATGCGGTTATACTCCATGTGTGTATAAACCCATCCGTCAGGCATAAGCCCTCCCTTTGTCCGCCATAGCTTTCCTCGCCCGTCATAGTTTTAACGACGGCGGGATGCGAAGGCGGATCTATATTTTCCGAAAAATTAAAGAACTACACTTTCATTAGTTTAGGATACCATATTCATAGCACTTTGTCAAATGCAGCAAAAAAACACCTCTAGTTATTCAAATGGTGCCTTTTCATCACCTCCATAGCCACTTTCTCCCAGCGCTTAAGAAAATCATCATCGCTAAGCGGCATCTCATCTATCACTCCCCATATTTCATTGACAATCTCTGATAGTTTTTCTTCCCTTTTTTCTATATCATCTCCTAGCGCGCCAAGTTCATCCCACCCCTCCTTTGTCCTGGGAACATTTTTGAGCATTTCTTTTTGCTCTTTAGAAAGTTCATCAACAATGTCCCGCACAGCATCATATTCCCTATCTAATTCATCCAATTTTCTTTGGGTTTCAACTGCGTTTTTAGACTTCCTCATCTGCTCATCAATAAGCTCTTTTTCAGATTTTTTCCAATCGTTTAAAAATTCAAACATACCTATATTATGCTTTCTTAAAACAAAAATTACAAACTAGGGTTTTCTGCTTTTTTATTGATAATCAAATATAAGTCCCCTTGATTTATATATTGACCAATTAACCTGCCATCGATTAAAGAACCGTTAGTGGATATATTCATAGACAGCTGCGGAGTGAGCGGATTTTGAGGATTTCTAGATACTATGCTCAATGTTAGAAAATAATATTTGCTAGAATCCAGATAAATTTCATTATTACTATCAAAATCCCAAGTTTCTTCCACTGGACCGGGATAATAAGTTCTCGGAACTAAAAATTTAGGAGTGGTAGTGGCCAAAAGCGCGCCCCTAGATCCATTCAAATCATTGCCGGTTCCATCCCATTCATAAATATTCCAATAAGAATCACTTTGCGATGAACTATCGGATCCGGTTGAATTCACCCGCAAAGTGAGACTATCAACTTGCCCGGAAACAACGGGCCTGAAAACTTGACCCGAGAACTGAGATCCAGAAAGACCGGTTGAAAAACTATTTTGATCTAATAATTTTCCTTCCGCCGGTTCGGCGCCAAAAACAGAAAAATATGCTTCTGATTTTATTGAATCGGACAAAGATGCTTTTATCTTAAAATAGCCAGGGCGATTTATACCTAAGTTTCCGCTGATTTCGTGCCAACCAATAGTTTTTTGGCTAGTCTCCAAATCAACACGATAATTATCAACAATCACGTCAGTATAAAAATCCCTAGTCTCCACAACAACGGCATTATATTTATTACTAGACGGCTCTAAATACTTAAAACTAAAATCAACATTCGGATCTCCGTAAACATAGTTGCTGGCCGGGCTGGATATTCCAATAATTCCAGTTGATGCGGCTTTAATAACAATATACGGACGCCAATTTATACTTAGCCCGCTACTAGTAGTATTAATCTCAAAATAATAATATTTGCTGCTGTCTAAAACTACACTATTTTCACCGGAAAAATACAAAGTAAGACCGGAAGTGTGAGAATAAACCGTAATTGCTCCGCTTTTTGCCAAAAGAATCCCCTTGTTTTGAGTGGCACTATTCCACTCGTATAAGTCTATATACACGTCGCTACTGGTACCGGGAATATTTTGATTATAAGAAACGCCAACATTAAAAGCCATTAAATCAATGACTCCTGTAGCCAGGGGTTTAAATATCCTATCCGACAGACCCATTGTCCCGCTAGTTTCAGTTTGGTTCAAAATAAAATAATTAACATCTTCAATGGAG
>JAUSKP010000031.1 GCA_030646555.1 bacterium | reverse complement strand
TCGTTCGCAGGTAGCCTCTTTGCTTCCCGTGAGGGCGGCCCGCAATATCTCCCCGGTATAACCACACCGCTTTCGGCAGCACTTGTTATGACGCCATGCGGGGTCTTGACAAGCCATTCCGGCCAATCTATCATAGACGCGTGACTAGACCAACCAGTCGGTTTCCTATCAGGCCGTCGACTGCCAACGGGCCTCAAGCCGAAGAGCCCAGCGGACGGGAGCGTATCCTGGATGCTGCTTTGGAGGTGATCGCCCGACGGGGCTATTCTGCAGCCGGCGTCCAGGAGATCGTGGATTTATCCGCCACTTCCAAGGGCAGCTTCTACTTCCACTTCCCCAGCAAAGAGCAGATGGTCATGGCGCTTGTGGAGCGCATGAGCGAGAAGCTGATCAACAAGGTACGTGATACCGTGAAGAACCAGCCCACTCCCCTGCACCGGGTGGCGGGCAGCATCGATGTCCTGATGACCACGTTTGCCCGCCAGCACAAGGTGGCCCAGGTGTTGCTCCTCAGCATCGTGGGAAACGGCAAGGCGGTGGACAAGAAGTTCCTGCCCATAAGGGAGAGGTTTTCGGGGCTCATTCGGGAAGAGCTCGATGCGGCGATAGAGGCGGGTCAGATAGAACCGATGGACACGCAGCTCGTGGCTCGGATATGGGTTGGGGGCCTGCACGAAGTGATACTGCACTGGCTGATGACCGGGCAACCGAACCCTCTGACCTCGGCCAGCCCGGCTCTCCGCAGGACACTGCTTCTGAGCGTCGGAGCGGACCCGGCGACCATCGAAGCCGGGCCCGGCATGGCAAGAACACAATGATATCCATTGCACACATAGCTCCTGCACGAAAAACCCTGACAGACCTTCTCGTCAGGGGCCAGCAACGGGCCAGGCTGTCCAGGCGACCCGTGCTGGTGAGCCTGGCTCAACCGATTTCCTGCGGGCTGACCCCCTTGGCCGCGTTCGCAGCCAGACACAGGGCATATCCCTTGCGGACGTTCTGGGGAAGGCCGGAGCAGGACTTCTGGCTGGTCGGTCACGGCCAGGCTTGCGTATTAGGGTCGGATGAAGCTGGTTCCATTGACCGCATAGCGGAAGAGCACCGCGCGCTGGTGCAGACGGGTGTGATCGAGGCGCCAGCCGTGCGCGGTGTGGGACCGTTGTTCATGGGCGGCTTTCGATACGACCCGCACACCGCCAGAGACGTCATCTGGAAGGGTTTCCCGGATGCCCTCATGGTATTGCCACGTTTTCTCTTCACATGGTCGAAGGGCGCTGGATGGCTGACCACTAACGTCATGGTGGCGCCTGAGACAGACCCTGTGCGTCAGGGTGAAGCTTTGATGGATGAGTTGCAGTCGCTGGATACAAGGCCGGCGGAACAGGCGCAGCAACCTGCAACACGAGACGTGACCGATCTCTCGTATGAAGAATGGGCGTCCCGGGTTCGGAATGCCCTGAAAGCCGTCGAAAGCGGCCTGCTTACCAAGGTGGTGCTGGCGCGGAAGAAGGTGCTGCATGCAGGCGGCCGTTATTCTCTGGAAAACGCTCTAGAACTGCTCTGCCGCACATACCCAGGTTGCACGGTATTTGCCATAGACAACGGGCAGGCCAGCTTTGTCGGTGCGTCACCCGAAACCCTGGCCCATGTTGCAGGACGCAGACTGAGCCTCACTTGCCTGGCCAGCAGCGCCGCGCGGGGCAGCAATCCTGAAGAGGACTGCAATCTGGAAAAGCAACTTGTGGCTAGCTCCAAGGAGCAACGGGAGCACGAAGCAGTTGTAGCCATGCTGGCCGCTTCCCTCAGAGATGTCTGCACGGACCTAAAGTGGGAAAGCAGACCCCAGGTCTGGAAACTGAGAAATGTTCAGCATCTGCTCACCCCTTTTACGGGTAACCTCGGCGATTGCTATGGCGTTCTCGATATCGTGAGAAGGCTGCACCCCACGCCTGCCGTCGCAGGCGTCCCTACCGATCGTGCTCTGCGGTTGATTCGGGACACTGAAGGAGACCGCGGCTGGTACGCGGCGCCGGTTGGGTGGCTTGACCACACATTGAGCGGCGAGTTCGTGGTGGCCATCAGGTCTGCTTTGTTGCGCGGTGACAGGGCTGTGCTCTATGCCGGGGCCGGCATCATCGATGGTTCCGATCCGGAGCAGGAGTTCAGGGAGACAGAGATGAAGTTCCAGCCCATGCTTGCCGCGTTGGGAGGCGGGTGAGCATGTCATTCGAGAACAAGAATTATGCCTTCGCCGGCGCCTTTGTGGATGAGCTCGCCAGATGCGGACTGAGACATGTCTGTATCTGCCCCGGCTCCCGGTCGTCGCCTCTGGCTATCTCCTTCGCTCGTAATTCGCATGTCCGCAAGTGGGCGCACCTGGACGAACGGTCGGCGTCCTTCTTCGCGCTGGGAATCGCCAGATACCTGCGTGAGCCCGTGGCAGTGGTATGCAGTTCCGGAACGGCTACGGCTAACTTCCTGCCCGCCATCGTCGAGGCCCGCTACTCCCTGGCGCCTCTAGTAGTGCTCACGGCAGACCGGCCTCCGGAGCTGCAGGACTGGGGCGCGCTCCAGACAATCGACCAGACGCGCATGTATGGCAGCCATGTCAAGTGGTCGGTGAACATGCCGCCGCCTGAGGCCTCCACGTCTATGATGGCGTTTGTCCGGTCTATGGCCGGGCGAGCCATGGCGACCGCAAGGGAAATAGCAGCGGGCCCG
>JAUSKP010000025.1 GCA_030646555.1 bacterium | reverse complement strand
GGGTCAGCCATACCCACATCCTCTGAGGCGAAGCGCACCATACGGCGGGCAACATAGAGGGGGTCTTCCCCTGCCTCCAGCATCCTTGCCAGCCAGTATAAAGAGGCATCCGGGTCGGAGCCTCTCAGCGACTTGTGCAGGGCAGAAATGAGGTCGTAGTGCTGGTCGCCAGCCTTGTCATAACGCAGAGCCGGGTGCTGGATGGCATCTTCAACGATTGCCAGTGAAATCTGCCTCTTACCCTGAGCATCGAGTGGCGTCGTCAGGGCTGCCATCTCCAGGGCATTGAGGACAATACGAGCATCACCCTTAGCCATCGCGACGAGATGGTTCATAGCATCGGGGGACAACTCTGCATCAAACCCGCCAAGTCCCTTCTCCTTATCTTCTAGCGCTCTCAGAATTATGCTACGAATTTCGTCGTCAGTAAGTGGGTTCAGGGTAAGAACCTGGCACCGGGAGAGGAGAGGGGAGGTAACCTCAAAGGAGGGGTTTTCGGTGGTGGCGCCGACCAGGGTAACCGTGCCATCCTCGACAAAGGGCAGGATGGCATCCTGCTGTGCCTTGTTGAAACGATGAATCTCATCGATGAAGAGAATAGTTTTCTGCTGGTAAAGCCGGTGGCGTTCTTTAGCTTCCTCTATTATCCGGCGCAGGTCAGCCACACCGGCACTGACGGCACTGACGGCACTAAAGTGGGAAGCGGTGGTATTGGCAATGACATAAGCCAGTGTGGTTTTACCGCTGCCCGGCGGACCCCAGAGGATAATCGAGGGCAGCTTGCCAGATTCAATCGCCTTTCTCAGCACCCGCCCCTGGCCGACCAGGTGCTCCTGCCCGACAAACTCCTGGAGGGTAGCCGGTCTCATGCGGGCCGATAGCGGTGCCTCCTGCTTTTTCTGTTCCTCCGCCCTCTGCTCGAACATATCCATAGTCATACCGCAGTTTTTTTATAGTGCAGATGCTTAACTAAATCTGTTGCCATATTGTAGCATATTGGGTTCTACTGAATCTTAGTTGTTCTTGCTTCATTTCAGCCTCATTTGAGACAGGCTAGTTTCGGGCTTTTCCCGACTATGAATCCCACGTTTAATCAGCCTTTTACGTCGGGTAACAGTCTTGGTAGCCACACTCGGTAACGCAGTCTCAGCCTCAGTTTCAGGCACATAGTCCCTAATCGGTATTCTGGCTGTAACCTCAAATGGCTGTTCGCAGATGTCCTTCCAATTACGGAATGGGAATTTGATACCAGCTACACTTGCGGGAGTCTGGTCATTCAAGCTCATGTGAGGACGGAAAAAGTTGTAGTGTACCAGCCAGCCATCAAGGTACTTCCGCGCCGATTCTACTGTATGCAGACCGCGCATGACCTTAGTTCGGGACTTGAGTGTGCTGTGAAACCGCTCAATATAATTTGTGTTGTTCTCAATATCAAAAGGGCTTCCGTGAGTGTGTTCCGTATCTGCCCCAAATACTCGCTCTATACCCTCTAGGTATGCCCGAAGTTTGTCCGTGTATATCACACGAGGAATCTTACCTGTTCGCTCATAAGCCCGCCTCATTAACTGTTCTGCATCATTAGACGTACGAGTGAATGACATATGGGTAGCTATCAGGAATCGGGTATCAGCGTCTATAATATCCCATAGCCAGATGTTTTTCCCGTCTATATCCAGCATAGTCTCATCGGCTATCCAAATTGAGCCTACGTTGGGCTTATACTTCTCCGCTTCATCCACGGCTAGGTCAGTAAAGCGGTTAACCCAGTTCAGTACAGTCACGTCCGAGATATAGTCATTGTGTTGCTGTATAAAGTTACGGCGTATCTCCTTAAGGCTCATTCCCTCAAAGTACATAGAGATAGCGTCTGCGACTTTGGACGTAGTGTATTGCATCTTGGGGATGGCATCGGGGTTAGCAAACTTCCGCTTGCAATCGTTGCAGTAGTAGTATTGAGTGTCTTTATATTTGCCGTATTTGCGAACGTTTTCAGATTGACAGTATTTACAGACCACATCACTTATCATCTAATTTATCCTCCATCATCTTGCGCACTTTGTCCATATCCACTCCCAACCCCTCTGCTATGTGAGCAAGAATAATAATTGATGACTTTTCCCTCCGAACGTGCAAATCATGCTCTTCCTGTTTTCTTTTCTCCTCTCTTACCACGACCACTAAACCAACCGAAGCCACAATAAGACCAAGAACAACAACTACCGAACCTAACTTCGTCTGGGATGCTCCAACCAAAAGAACCCCAACGGACACAATTATTGACCCAACAGCAGTCAAATAAGAGGACATTCTTTTTACCCTCCGTTTTAACAGCCTCAATCTAGGAGTTAACCATCTAAGCATGGTTCACCTCTACTAAGGCTATTTGAGGGAAGTATAGCAAAGCTAAAGAGTAGGTGCAACGAAGATTGAGTAATAAGGCATATTGTTAAGCATTGCTGTTTTACGGGCACTCCCTTATAATGAAACTTAAGGGTGATTATGAAAGTAGTGGCAATTGTCGGTATGGCGGGTTCGGGTAAGTCTGAGGTCGCCAGGTTGTTTGTCGAGAACGGCTTTAGCCGTATAAGATTCGGCGACATCACCGACCAGGAGGTCAGGAAAAGGGGGCTAGCGCTTAACGAGGAGAACGAGCGCACTGTTAGAGAGCTTCTCCGTAAAGAGCATGGAATGGCAGTTTACGCTAAACTGAACCTGCCGGCAATTGATGCCGCCCTGAAAAGCTCGGATGTGGTCATCGACGGGCTTTATTCCTGGGAAGAATATACCTTCCTTAAGACGCATTACCGGGACGACTTTTATGTGATGGCGGTCTGGGCCTCGCCCGCAACGAGGTATGCCCGGCTGACCGGTAGACTGGTTAGAGGTCTCACCCGGGAAGAGGCGGCCAGCCGGGATAAAGCCGAAATTGAAAAGGTGAATAAGGGCGGACCGATTGCGATGGCTGATTTTACTATTCTCAACGAAGCTTCTCTGGTAAACTTGAAGAAGGCAGTGAAAAAAACAATCTCACGGATAAACGAATGAAAAAAAACATAAAAAAACTAGAACGAATAGCATCAGACGAATATTTCTTGAAGATAGCC
>JAUSKP010000019.1 GCA_030646555.1 bacterium | reverse complement strand
CCCAAAACTTCATCATCGGGATGAGCGGCTACCACCAAAACCTTATTTTTTTCTTTTTCCATTTTTTTACTTTGCCCGCCATAGCTTTCTTGTCCGCCAAAACTTTAGTGGCGGAGGAAGCGACGGAGGGTTTTTATTTTACTAATACTAACCCTAGCGACCACCTCTCCTTTGCTATTTAGGATAGCATCACGGAATTCATATCGCCACCCCTTCCATTCAATGAACGCCGGAGGATAACCATCGGCATCCAGCATTCTGATAAAATCATACAACTTTCTGCCGCTAAGAAGATCTGGAATCGAACTTTCTTCCGGCCTTCTTCTTTTCCAAATCACAACTTTTCCGCACTGCGATTTCGGAACCGGCTGAAGCCTGATGATCTTTTTCATCATCTTGAAAGAGATCACACTGATTTTTTTCAAAATTTCTTCCGCGGAACCAGTCTTGATATTTATAGGCTCGTGCATATAAACCGGACCAGCATCAACATCGGCGACAACTTTAAGAGCGCAAACTTTAATATTATAGATCCCCCGAACAATATGATTTTGAATAGGGCTTCCTCCACGGCCAAAAGGCAAATTTGCGGAATGAAAGACCACACATTCAAAATTGTCATATATTTCCTTAGGGATCATCCACGACCAATGCGGAAAAAAAACATAACGCGGATTCAATTTGCGAAGATATTCCAAAGTCAATTTTTTAGGAGAAACAATTAAATACTTCTTGAAGCCCCGCGGAACGATCCATGAGCGAAAGTTAGAAATATTCCAAGGTTTTATCGTAGCTATGACAATTGATCTTTTAGGCATAATTTAATGCTCCTTATTTTAAATTTTCAAATAGCGGGTAATTATAATCATAAAACCCGCTAGATTACAATAAAGTTGCTTGCCATCTATGCTTTGTTAAATTTCGCCATCAAAATTTTGTCCATCCACCTTCCATTGCAAAAGTAATGTTTCTTTTGCGCGCCCTCAATAATATAGCCTCTTTTTACGAACGTTTTTATAGAACCAATATTGCCTTCATATGCCCCGGCTATTATCTTGTGCAATTTCAGCTTTTTGAACGCAAAATCAGTCAGAAGATCTATCACTTCCCCGGCAAATCCGTGCCCCCAAGATCCTTTATCGCCGATCATAATTCCGATCTCGGCCAATTTATGATTCTTATCAAGTATGCTCAATTTTATATTGCCGATATGTTTATCCGAATCTTTCCGAACTATAGCCAGAAATACAAATTTCTTATCCCGGGAAACTTTTTTTATGTGCTTTTTAAGACCCTTTAAAGTATGGCGCGCAAACCGGCTTTCCAGATATTGATTGATCTCCGGATCATTCAACCAGCTCACATATTCTTTGGTGGCGTCAGAAACTTGCACGGGTCTTAAATAAATGTTCTTTCCTACTAATTTAATATTTTTTGAGTTATTCATAAATAATTATTATTATTTTCATTAATTTGTCTGATTGCCCAATTCAATTTGACTAATTAATTCCTAAAATATAAATTATATTTCAAAGATTTATATCTTTTGTCTATAATGACCCGTCTTAAGCAAGTGTTCTTTATCTAAGCCCAACTTCAATTTATCCGCAATTCTTTTTAAATTGTCGACAACCGTTTTTTCTATCTGATCCTTCTTTAAGTTATCTGTCAAATTGATCGTAAAATCTTGTCTATCTCCCATTTTTAGCAAATAATCTTCTTCGTCTTTTATAATTCCTTTTTCTTTTGCGTATTCATACATTATCGTTCCCGGCTGCGGAAGCAGATAGCCAGTGCTTGGATAGATTCCCAAATCATAACAAACATCAAATGTTTTTTGTATTGTTTCTAAAGTTTCCTTAGGATATCCGATAACTATACCGGTCGTAGGCAATATCCCAACTTTCTGTAATATTTTCGTCTGTATTATAAATTGCTCTACAGTAATATGTTTGTTCATATCCTTTAAAATATCCTTATCTGCTGATTCCAATGAATAACACAATGCAACACACCCAGTTTCTTTTAACTTTAACGCTAAATCTAAATCACCCTCACCAAATAAGCCCGCCCTACAATCAGCGACCCACCAAAACTTCAATCCGCTCTGAATAATACCATTCGCAAATTCCAGCGCTTGTTCTCTTGAATATAAAGTCAATTCATCAAGAAATTGGATATAATTTATTCCATATTTATCCTGCAAACTTTTCACTTCTGCGCATATATCCTTTATTGGCCTAGTCCTGTATTTTTTATTTTTAAAAACATGGTAACAAAAAGTGCAATTAAATATACACCCCCTTGCCGTATTTATCGGCAAAGCTTTTATTTTATCAAATTCCATCGGATACGGTTCAGTAACACTATGTTTGCATTTTTGTAAATATACACTCATATCAAAAATATCATGTTGAATCATCGGCAACGTGCTCAAATCAGATATTAATTCTCTTTCTTCTGTAAAAAATACTTTACCGTCTTTTTTGAAAAATATTCCTTTAACTTCCTCCAGAGACGTTTTATTTTCAATAGCTCTCAATAACTCCACTATAGTAATATCCCCCTCTCTCATAACGCCTATATCTGCTTTCGTATTCTTCATTAACATTTCCGGTATAGAAGTTGCAACAGAATTACCTACAATGATAGGAACTTTTTTATATTTCCTTACCACTTCACATAACTTTTTAATATATTTATATCCCGTAACAATACATCCCATCGCTACAACATCGCATTCAGTATTTTTTATATATTTTTCAATCTCCTCATCCGTCGGACGCAAAGCGTCAATATCATAAAAAATTAGGTCAAAACCGGCATTTTTAATGGCTGTAGCAATATAGGCTATTCCAATCGGAAAAATTATTTTCTCGCTCTTTGGCCTTAAACTTACATTTATTAAAAGTATTTTCATTTTAAAAAGAATATAACAAAATTTATTTATTAGCAAACTTAATTATTTTTCATATTAAACGCCATATTGTCCATCAGACAGGAACCTCCTATCTTCTTCAAGCGATTTTTTCATCCCCTCGTTTCTTTCGTGTCTGCCATTATATAAAAATATTTCCGGATCTTTTCTTGCAAGATCCATAATATCTTCCAGTCCAAAATCTTTTTTATCAGAAAAATTTTCAAGAACTCTTTTAACCACCTCAAAGTCCTCTTGTCTATCCACTGTCAAACGCACGGGCGAACGCACGGATGAAGCATCATATTCATATTTAATATTACCAATTCTGAAAATTTCCGGGTGATTAGCAATATAAGCCGTAACATGTTCCCGTTCTGAGGGCAATTTTGCATTCTTCCAGGCATTTTCCAAAGTAATGAATGGGAAAACTTCCACATCCATTCCATCGGGAAAAGTCGGCGGATGAACATTGCTCACGTAATCAAATTTATCTGAATTCTGTTTATAATATCCCACCACCCGATCAATAACTTCCGAATCCATTAATGGACAATCTCCGGTTATTCTGATAACGATATCGGCTTTGAATTTTTTAGCAGCCTGATAATACCTGTCCAAAACATCATTTTCTGATCCTTGAAAATAATCCAGTCCTAATTTTTTGGCCAAATCAACAATTTTTTTATCCTCCGCCTTATCGGTTGTGGCAATAACAATCTTATCTATTGAATCCGCACGCCCTACCCTTTCAATTAAAATTTCCAGCAAAGTTTTTCCGCCAATCTTTTTTAAAACTTTCCCCGGCAAGCGGGTAGAGCCCATGCGAGCCTGAATAATTAGAGTAGTCATATTATTAAATCTACCTCTTCACCATTTTGAATATTCAACGCATTGGCTTCATCTGTATCTAAATGCACCCTAAGATCAAAATCCGGAGAAACACGCACCAGTACATTATCCAGTTGACCAGCGCGCATTCCGCCTTTCCTTATTGAAACATAGCCTCCATTCTTTAATCCCAATTCACCCGCTTGTTTATCGGAAATATGCAAATGGCGCAAAATAACCACATAGCCGGCCTCTTTGTCTTTTTTCCAGACCGGTTCTTTGCTCTTGCCAAATCTTTTGATCCAATCGGTCAAAGACAATTCAAATTGATCTTGGCCGCGGCAGGGCATTATTATCCTGAATTTATCCGTTCCGTCGCTATAATATTCATTCGTCACCCATTGCCCCGGCTGAGACAGATCCTTTAATTTGGTCGGTTGTATTTTAGATTCCAATAAAGTCTCCTTGGTCAGATGGCAATGTTTATTGGAAACTTCGCAAATAACTTTTTTCATAAATTTTATAATTAATATCACAATTGCCGCACGCCATATAAAACCATATCAAAAACGCAATGGTTTCTAGCCCCGCAAAGAGGCGATGATGGCTTTCAGATCGCCGATCACCTTTTCCTGATCTTCTTTTTTTAAAGACGGATAAATTGGAATTGAAATTTCAGACTCATACCACTCCTCCGCCTTTGGACAAATTCCTCTTTTATAACCGAGTTTTTGATAATAAGGATGCCAATAAACCGGAATGTAGTGGACCTGAACTCCAATCCCGGCTTCCTGTAATTTTTTAAAAACTTCTCCTCTTAAAGGCTGTAAAGCGCCCGCCAGTCTGATTGGATAAAGATGAAGACTAGATCTCTTGTCGTCTGGATAAACCGGCAGAATCAAGTTTTTAATGCCTACCAATTCTTTTGAATATCGCTCCGCCAATTTTTCGCGCTTTTCCAAAAACATCGGCAATTTTTTAAGCTGAGAAATTCCTAAAGCGGCCTGAATATCGGTGAGTCTGTAATTTAAACCCAATTCCTGCATTTCGTGGTACCAAGGACCTTCGTTCTTATTCACAAATTTTGCCTGATCCTTTGTTATTCCATGGCTCCTGAAAAGCAGAAGTTTTTCATAAAATTCTTTGTTGTCAGTCGCAATAGCTCCGCCCTCTCCCGTAGTTATGGATTTTACCGGATGAAAACTGAATGTCGTCATATCGGCAATACTCCCGACTTTTCTACCTTTATATTCAGCCCCCAAAGAATGAGCGGCGTCTTCAATTAAAAATAAATCGTGTTTTTTAGCTATGTTTTTTAACCTATCAAAATCGCAAGGCAAACCAGCGTAATCAATCGCGACTATAGCTTTGGTTCTAGGGGTAATTTTTTCTTCTACGAGATCCGGATCTATATTTCCGACTTCATCAATATCAACGAACACCGGCTTGGCGCCTTGCCAAATAGCGGCATTAGTTGTCGCGGCAAAAGTCATCGGGGACGTTATAACTTCGTCGCCACTGCCGATCCCGGCAGCAAAATAAGCCGCCTGTAAAGCGGCTGTGCCATTGGAAACCGCCACAACATATTTAGCGCCACAGTATTTTGCCAGCGCTAATTCAAATTCGCTGACTTTCGGACCTTGTGTAAGCCAATCCGATCCAGACACGCTTCCGACCGCTTCAATATCTTCTTCATCTATGAACTGATGGGAATAAGGAATCATTTTTAACTTAAAATATCCTTTGCGTTCTTAGGAGATGCCAGAAAATCAGCGTTGTCGCTGGAATAAGAAAAATTGGTCTTGACCGGCGGCTTTTTATCCAGCCAGTTCAATTCCCATCCGAATTCAGGCTTAACGACAAAAGCGCTGCCCGCGTCTTTCGTTCGTGGAATCTCATATTCAGTTATTAAAGTTTCATGCAGTTTTTCTCCCGGCCTGATGCCAATCACTTCCATTCTGCATTTTGGAGCCAAATATTTTATAACATCAGAAACTTTTAAACTCTTCATTTTGGGAACAAATATCTCCCCTCCGCCCATATTTCCCACTGCTTCCAAAATAATGTTCAATACTTTATCAATAGATATCCAAAAACGGGTCATCCGAGCATCGGTCAGTTTGATAACGCCCGTATTCTTTTGTTTTTCTATCATCTCAATAAGGCTCCCCCTGCTTCCAATAACGTTGCCATATCTCACCACGCTAAATTTAGTTTTTGTTTTGTG
>JAUSKP010000018.1 GCA_030646555.1 bacterium | reverse complement strand
TTCCCTCCTTCGCCTGGCTTCGGACGGGCAAGTAAGTTTTAAGTTTTTTAATAATTGTCCGTATCCAAAAAAATAATAAAACATCTGCGGAAGCAGTCTGCCGAAGTTTATGGAATTAGCGGAAGAAAATTCCCCTTTTCCGTTTAGCTCCTTGTCATTTAAAATTTGCTTAGCAAGTTTTTGGCAATCATCAAAAGCGCCCCTCACTTCTATAGCCGTGATATTTCCCCCAAAAGTAGTAAGCTGTTTTTCCTGAAGATCGCTCACTTTACCGGACGGATAAAGAATATAAACCTTTATATTTGGAACATTATAAAACCCGGCCGCCACGGCGCTACCGGTATCGCCGGAAGTGGCAACTATAATCTTTAACTCACGTCCGCTTTGTCTTAAAAAATAACCCATGGTCCTGGACATAAATCTCGCGCCAAAATCTTTAAAAGCCAGAGTCGGGCCATGCCAAAGTTCTTCCACATAAAGTTTTTCACTAATTTTAATCAAAGGCGTCGGAAGCCCGTCGTCCAAACCGCCAAAAGCATTAGAATTAAAAGCATCCTCTATTATTTTTTTTAATTCGATCTCTGGTATATCGCTTATAAATAATTTACTTATTTCTAAAGCAATATCGGTAAAACTTTTATTCGGAAGTTCTTGTAAAAATTCTTTACTGATAGCTGGAAAAGATTCCGGCATATACAAACCGCCATCGGAAGCTAGTCCTTCAAAAAGAATGTCTTTAAAACTTTTATTCTTAATTTCTTTATTGGTGCTATAGTATTTCATAAAAGTTCTCGGAGGGGTCTTAGGGAGTCGAGCTTCCTAAATATTAGATTAGATATTTCTTTTACTAATTCACTCTCGCTTAAACCATCGGCTTTGACAATATCGTCTGCAAATTTTTTATAAATCAAATCTCTTTCTTCAAAAAGCTTCTTTAATCCCTTTTCTTTCAGGCCAACTATTCCTCGTTTTGCCGGCCTTTTATCTAATCTTTTTTTAATTTCTTTCAAGGACAACTCTATATAAATCACTCTGTTTTCATTTTTTATTTTTTTCATAGCTTTGAACGAATAAATAATGCTCCCGCCAGGAGCAAAAACAATTCCCTTAAAATTTTCTCTCCCTGCGGGAGATCCGCCGTAGGCGGAAAAATCTAGTTCAAAAGTAAGTTGGTTTTCTAAATATAATAGTTTTTTCTCGCCTTCTTTCTCCAAGATCTCATCATAGCTTTTGCCGGTTTTTTCTTTTATCAAATCGTCTAGATCAACAAAATCCCAGCCCAATTTTTTGGCTAAAATTTTTCCGATCGTAGACTTCCCTGAAGCCGGCATCCCTATTAAAGTTATAGCTTTGGAAATATTTTTCATTTAGTAAATTTATTTCACTTATTCCTGTCATTGCGAGCGAAGCGAAGCAATCTATTTATCTTATCTTGAGATTGCCGCGTCGCAGACTTCTCGCAATGACGGACTAGATTCCGCATCACCCGCCCAAACGTACCGGTTTGGTACGGGCGGGAGCCTGGAATGACAGAAAAAAAGTTATGATTTCTTTGTTTGTAAATTGTAAATTAAAAATTATAAATTAATCTAAGTATCCTTTTTTATATAACAGTTCAGCTATCAAAATAGCGCCCCCGGCCGCTCCTCTGATCGTATTATGGGACAAAGCAATGAACTTCCAGTCCAAAGCCGAGTCCTCGCGAAATCTGCCACAGGTAATGCCCATTCCATTCTCATAGTCCCTGTCCAGCTTGGTCTGCGGACGGTTATCTTCCGTAAAATATTTAATAAATTGCTTGGGCGCAGATGGCAAACCTAATCCAGCAAGCGGATTCTTGAAATTCTCTATTACATCAATTATTTGTTCTTTGGTCGGCCTCTTCTTGAATTTCACCGCCACACTCGCCATATGGCCATTAGAACACGCCACGCGGACACAAGTGGCCGAGATATTCAAATTTTTATCCGGCACTATCTTTTTGCCCTTTATTGAACCTAAAATTTTGAGCGGTTCTTTCTCGGTTTTTTCTTCCTCTCCGCCTATGAATGGAATGCAGTTATCCACCATTTCCGGCCAAGTTTCAAAAGTTTTTCCGGCTCCGGAAATAGCCTGCAACGTTGTTACTGAAACAATTTTCGGGCCAAATTTTTTAAGAGCGTAAATTACCGGTAAGTATGACTGAAGGGAACAATTTGGCTTAACAACTAGTAATCCTTTTTTCCAGCCCCGGTTTTTTCTTTGAATATTAATAATATCTAAATGGTCTGCGTTCAATTCCGGCATTATCATCGGCACGTCATCAGTCCACCTGTGCGCAGAATTATTGGAAACCACGGCTATACCGGCAGCCGCATATTTTTCTTCCAACTCCTTGATTTTTTCTTTGTCTAGATCTATTGCCGAGAAAACCAAATCCACCTCTTTAATAATTTTATTAAAATCATCCTCAACTGATAATACTTTCAAGTTTTTAATATTTTTCGGGATTGGACTACTCATTGCCCAACGGCCGGCAACGGCTTCCTCATATTTTTTCCCGGCAGACTGCGGCGAAGCAGCCAAAACTACCACATTGAACCAGGGATGATTTTCTAAAAGAGAAATAAATCTCTGGCCAACCATTCCTGTTGCCCCCAAGATACCTACTCTTAATTTTTTATTCATATTATTTATTATTTTTAATAATTTTAACCCTCGGATTATCTTTTTTATAACATTTAAAAAATTTCAAAATCCAAATTACAAATTTTAAATCAATGACTAAAATCTAAATGTTTAAAATTTTTGACATTTGAACTTGGGGTTTGATTTGACATTAGAAATTAGTAATTAGAAATTGTTCTAGATCTTAAGTATATCCGCCAATACTCCGCCAGCTGTCACTTCAGCGCCGGCGCCGGGGCCCTGTACGACTAAGGGTCTTACTTTATATCTCTTAGTATAAAAAGCAAAAATATTGTCTGCCCCGCTGGTATGCGCCAATGGACTGTCATTAGAAATCATTTCCAATTTTGCCGAAGCCCTTCCCCTTTCAAGCTTGGCAACATAGCGCAAAACCTTATTATTTTTTTCCGCTTTTTCCGATAACTTTTTAAAAAGATCGTCGTGTCTCACTAATTTATTCAGAAATTCTTCCGACGCTATAACGCGTTGTAGTGCCGTAGGAACCAGACTTTCTATTTTTACATCCTTAAAATCTATTTCTAGGCCTATTTCTCTCGCTAGTATCAAAAGCTTCCTGCCCACATCTTGGCCGTTCAGATCCTCTCTCGGATCCGGCTCGGTATAGCCCAATTTTTTAGCGCCGGCAACAATTCCGCTAAAACTTTCTTGCAGATTAAAATTGTTAAAAATATAGCTCAAAGTCCCCGAAAAAATGCCCTCAATTTTTGTTATTTTATCTCCGCTGGCGATCAAATCATGAATAGTGGAAATGACCGGCAGGCCGGCGCCAACATTGGTTTCATACATAAACTTTTTACCGTTTGCAGCCAAAACTTCGCGCATTTTTTTATATTCTTTAATTCCCAGAACATTGAATTTTTTATTCGGCGTGACGATATTAAATCCCGCCTCCGCCATTTCAATATATTTTTTGGCGACAAACTCGCTGGCGGTGCAGTCCACAAATATTTTGTTGGCAAGATGCATTTTCTTTGCCGATTCTAGCCATTTTTCCAGTTCGGCGTTCTCGCCTTTTTCCAAAAGTTTTTGCCATTTAGACAAATTAATTCCGGTTTCAGCCATCATCATTTTTTTATCATTAATAATGCCGCACACACGCAAAGAACTGCCGCCCAAGTCTTTAATTTGCTTAAGCAGTGTCCCACCGATATTTCCCGTACCAATCAAGAATATATTTTTAATTCCACTATACACATACTGATCATGTATTAAATTAAGGGCCCTCGCCTTGTCTTTGGATCCAACTGTTAAAGAAATATTTCTTTCAGATCCTCCCTGCGCAATAGCTGTAATATTAATTTTATTATCGCCAAGCGCCCTGAAAAGTTGTCCGGAAATTCCCGGAGTGCCGCGCATTCTGTCGCCCACAACAGCAATGATCGCCTGATCGGATATAAAGCTTAAATTGACGCTTCCATTTTTGATCTCTTTTTTAAATTCTTTTTTTAAATAATCCAGCGCAACCTTCAATTCACTTGTTTTTATTGCCAAGCACACGGTATGTTCGGAGGATGCCTGAGAAATCAAGATAACATTCGCCTTTGCCCGCCTAGTCGCTTCAAAAATCCTTGCCGCGCTGCCGGGAATGCCTATCAGGCTCACTCCGCCCACAATTACCAACGAAATGTCATCAATAGAAGTAATTCCCTTAACCGCCGGACCGCCATCTGATGGATTTTTCAAGATCAATGTTCCTTTTGCGCCCGGATTAAAAGTGTTTTTTATAATTATGGGAATATTCTTTTTTACTGCCGGCAGCATCGTCGCCGGATGTATGACTTTGGCGCCAAAATAAGCCAATTCCACCGCCTCTTCATAGCTCACTTCATCCAAAACCTTAGCATTTTTTACCAGTTTAGGATCTGCGCTTAATATGCCGTCAACATCAGTCCAAATTTCAACAATTTTAACGCCTAACGCTGAACCGATTATAGCAGCTGAATAATCCGAACCGCCTCTGCCCAGGGTGGTCGTCTCGCCTTTTCTTGTAGAGCCCAAAAATCCGGTTATTACAGGAATGCCGGATCTGTCTTTGAAATATTTTTTGGTAAGCCGGTTCGTAGCATTAAAATCCACTGCCGCATTTACAAAGTTGTCATCTGTTTTCACGAATTCCCGCGCGTCCGCGAAATAACTTTTTTTAGAAAAGCCATCCTGAATATGGGCAGATACTATGAACGCCGAGAGTCTCTCTCCAAAACTCGCAACCAAATCCAATTCTTTGGGCGATGCTTCTTTTTTACCATATATTTTTTCTAAAACACCGTTTAATTCATTAAATAATTTTTCAACGTAGTTTAAGCTTTCAAATTTCAACTTTTTACTTTTGACTAATTTATTCACTGCATCCAAGTGCCGCTTTTTCAACTTTTGTAATTTATCATTCCAATGTTCTTGAGAACGTTGGAATGATAAAAGTTCGTCAGTCACGCCCTGAAAAGCCGAAACCACTACAGCAACTCCGTCTTTTTTTGCCGTCGCTACTATAATTTTTGACGCCTCATTAATCATTTTTGGCGTTCCAACCGACGAACCACCGAATTTTAATATTTTTGTTATCATAAATTCTTATTTACCCTGTTAAATAATTTACTTCGTAAATTAAAATCTCAAAGATTTTATTTAACAGGGTTGTACCAAAAACCCCGACTTTCGGCCGGGGTTTAGTTAGTTTTTGTAAATACTTTAACTACAACCTCGGCTAGGAGCTAGTTGTTGTAGTTGTAGTTGTAAAAACGACGTTTGAAATCATTAAATTAATGATAGCAAGTGTAATTTGAGAGTCAACCCCCTGTACTGGTTCATATGATACCCTCCAGTTAGGCATGAATGGATATGAATAGAAAAGGAAGGTATTCTGGCAGGCATATGACTATATACGGATATGTTCTGCCGGGCGCAGTTTCTTTGGCCAACTGGGCGGCAAGAATAAG
>JAUSKP010000001.1 GCA_030646555.1 bacterium | reverse complement strand
TTGCGAGGTGAAGGTCTCCGCAGTCCTTGTTCTATTCTACCCAGATGCGATACAGATACCCCTGACAGTTTTGAGAGTTGGTCCAGAGTTAAGGCTACACTCTTCCTTTGCTCCTTGATGATTTTTGCAATGTTTGGTTTCTCAGCCACTTTCCATCCTTCAGCTTATAGGTGCATTTCAGTTTATCGATACAAATCCAAGGCAGGCAGTCTTTGCAAGCATCCACGACGTATTCGGACATCTGCACCAGTTCCGTTGTGGTTCCGGCTCTGACCGCGCCTTCAAGGGCGCTGATTACCAGTTGGTTAGTCAATCCGTTGGTTCTCGGACTTCCTACCAGACCAAGAATTGTTTTACCATTACTCATAAAAATCCTCCTTGACCTCTACTGTATCCGAATTTTAACACAATACCTGGGATGAGGCTGCTTCGATATATCGTAGACACTCTATCAGGGACTGTTGCCGAACTCGACCAAGGTGAGCCCATCTGATATTATAGTGCCGGGCAGTGCCCCAGAAGGGAGGAGACACAAGCCATATGATGGGTAAGCGGGTGTTCGCACCAAAACTCTATTACCAACTCTCTCTCGATCAACTTGTCCCCCAGAATCACCTTCTTCGTCAAATAGCCACCGCCGTAGATTTCTCGTTCGTTTATCCTCTTGCGAAGTCCCATTACAGCCACACCGGTCAGCCCTCCATCGATCCGGTAGTTATCTTCAAGAGCATGCTCATCGGCTATCTCTATGGCATAACCTCCGAACGCCGGCTCATGAGTGAAATCCAGGTTAATCTAGCCTATCGTTGGTTCCTGGGCTACGACTTTGATGAAGCTATCCCCGACCACAGTGTACTTACCAAAGTCAGGAGCCGGTTCGGCGTGGCAGTTTTCGAGAAATTCTTTGAGCGCTCCATTCATATCTGCGCTGAGGCTGGTTTGCTTGGTGAAGGACCCGTCTACGTCGATGCCACTCATGTTGGCGCTGCAGCGTCTCTGGAATCATTAGTGCAGAGAGAAGAAACCGTCAGTCCGCCTTTGTCGGTGAAGGATTACATACAGAAGGTGTACAAGGATAATCCTGAGCCCCAAGAGGAAGATGGTGCCACAAGTTTGAAATCCCTGCCGGTTGATGATAAAACTGCCCCTGAATATGGACCTGAAGTCCATAGCCACCCTGAGACCAGAAAACGGTCTCGCGGTAAGACGAATCAGGAGTATGTCAGCCGCACCGATCCCGAAGCGACGATTATCCACAGAATCAGAGATGGCCTCAGGCTGGCTTACAAGGCCCATATGGCCGTCGCAGGAAAGCGGGGGCTGGTGGTTACGGCAGCCATAGCAACTACTGGCATTGCTGGGGAAGAGCATTTGCTAAATGACGTCCTTAAGAGCCATACGCAGCATACGGGAATACTAGTAAAAGAGGTGGTGGCAGACACCAAGTACGGCACCCTGGCAAATTACGTTTCGCTCGATCAGGCAGGGGTAACTGCATTCATTCCCCCTCATGAAAGAACAAATGGAGTTAACGGGTTCTGGGGGAAAGACCACTTTCGCTACGTACCGGAGCAAGACATCTATTTCTGTCCGGCGGGGATGCCAATGAAACGCGCCGGCACATGGCCTGGCAAGAAACGAGTAATCTATCGCTGCGAACCTGGTACCTGTCAGACTTGCCAGTTAAGAAAAGAGTGCACGCCCTACGGAAATCTCCGGACCGTTACGCGATTTTTTGATCAAAGCCTAATAGAAGAAGTCAAAGCTAGGATTGAGAATCCGGTTGGTAAAGAGCTCATCAGGCAGAGGAAAACACGCATTGAGGGCATATTCGCTTTGGGTAAGGAGTTGCATGGACTCCGACGTACTCGGCTAATGGGCATATGGAAGGTGCAGATTCAGCTTTGGCTGACTGCCACCGTCATCAATCTGAAGCGAGCCGTTAAGGCCTTGACCGCTCGATTGGAAGGAGTTGCCCCAACGCAAACCGACAATCCGCCATCTGCTATCGCCATTACAACCGCGCCACTCTATTTTTCCTTTACTACAGCCAACTGACCACTTCGGCAACAGTCCCAAATAGAGTGTCTTCGATATATCCAAAAGCCTCCCAAGGGCGGTAGTGGGTTAATTTGAAAACATACGTTGATGCCTGATTGACTTTTCTAGAGTGTTAAGTCAGTATACTCAGCAGAAGTACTATCTGGTAGAATGGAGCGTCTCAAATGAAACAGCTAAAGGTGATAGGTTGTTAAAGACATCGGGGAGAATAAAATGAATTGCGATTATCATTCCGAACGTGAATCAGTTGGTGTATGTTTTTCTTGTGGGAAGCCAGTGTGTTCAGAATGCAAGGTGGTGCTTCAAGAGAAAGTATACTGTAATCCATGCGTCAATAAGCTGTTGTTATATAAAACCGAAGCTGGCCCCACGCGAGCAACTGCTGTTTCTCTCCAGGATGCTCCAGCTGTGATTGAAAAGGAAATTATGAGGTGGAACTGGGGAGCATTCTTTCTGACCTGGATATGGGCGATTGGAAATAAACTTTGGGTATGGCTAATAATCGGATTGGCCGCATACGCAATAGCCTTTGTACCCAGTCCGAATAACAAGGCCATCTGGGTAAGTATTATTTGCCAGGGTGTAATATCTGTTTTTCTGGGAGTAAAGGGAAGCGAATGGGCTTGGAAGAGTAAGAAATGGGACAGTATTGGGCACTTCAAGAGAACTCAACGGAAGTGGCGTAATTGGGGAATTGTGTTCACGGCAGTAGGTTTTATTATCGGTGTTATTATCGGAAGTACTTCTCGTCCATCTTTCTGACTTACAACAAAGTTTCTGCCGGCTATCCTGTCAACTGATGAACTATGTCAATGTAATGGGGAAAGGTCAAGCGGGAACATAATCAAATACATCCACATATCCCCCTGAATTATAGACCACCAGGACCAGGGGCTATATCGACTGCGATAACGACTTAACGGCTGGCACTTTTACAGAGGCCAGGCCAGAATTAACTAACCCCTTTTCTGTTTTAGCCAACTCTTTGTAGACTCTCAAGTGAATTGACCACTTTCCACGCATTTTTATCAAGCTAAT
>JAUSKP010000058.1 GCA_030646555.1 bacterium | reverse complement strand
TACACTATGACCCGGAAGCTAGCCGACTCCAGGGCTGAGCTCGTGCTACGTAACGAAGAACTGTCGGCCCTTAACTCCATGGCGGTTACAGTTAGCCAGTCCCTTAATCTTACTGATGTCCTGGAAAATGCGATACAAAAGGTTTTGGAAGTTACTAAAAAAACGGCCGGCAGTGTTTTCCTGCGGAGTGATGATGGCACTAGTCTTGAGATGAAGAGTTATCTGGGTTCATTAAGTCCTTTCCAATGCCGGGAAGCTGGCTCTGCGGTGGCTACCTGCGCCTGCCACCAGGTGCTACATAATGGTCAGACGCTAATGGTCAAGGATGTTTCTCAATGTCCTATGCTGGGCGAGGATACAGTGTTGAAAGATGATATTGGTTGCTTTGTCAGCGTACCCCTTAAATCCAAGGAGAGGACTCTGGGCATTATGAATATAGCTGGCTCCGATGAACGCTCATTTACCGAGAACGACTTCAAGATTTTAGACTCCATCGGCTATCATATAGGTCTGGCTATTGAAAACTCTGTCCTTTATGAGGAGGCAAGACAAAAGGAGAAACTACGAGGCGACCTTTTAGGTCGTGTCATTAATGCCCAGGAGGATGAGCGCCGGCGGATTGCCCGGGAACTCCACGATGAATACGGACAAACGCTGACCGGACTGATAATGAGCATTGAATCGATAGAGAGTATGGCCTTACCCCAACACTCACAACTCAATGAAAAACTGGCGAATGCCAAGTCTCTTCTGGTTCGGGCACTTGAAGATATGCGGAGGTTGACTCTTGACCTGCGTCCCTCGACACTGGATGATTTGGGCTTGGTGGCGACTACCCGCTCATATGTGCACTCTCACCTCGAACCGGTCGGAATTAAGGTCAGTTTTGATAGTAAGGGACTGGGCAGGCGTCTGGAGCCGGCGGTAGAAACTACTTTATTTCGGATTATTCAGGAGGCTATCCGTAACATTATCAGGCATGCCGAGGCACATAATGTCAGGATACACCTTGAAGCCGGAGCCGGCAAAATCACGGCTATTGTCGAGGATGATGGCAAAGGTTTTGATGTGGAGTCTACCTTTCGCTATAAAATCGGGTCGCACTCGCTGGGTCTGCTGGGCATTAAGGAGAGGGCTACCCTCCTTGGTGGTACTTTTAGTATCAAATCTAAGGTTGGGCGAGGGACTATCCTTACGGTAGAGATTCCTCTAGCCAGCGTGCCGGCAGACCTTGAGCTGGCTGCAACAAGGCGAGATGAAGCCGGGCGAAGCTAAACCTGTTGATATTTGTTGAAAGAGGTGAGTTAGTTGAGCAAAATGAAAATATTAATAGCCGATGATCATGCTTTAGTGCGTGAAGGTCTGCGCACCCTCCTCGAAGCCCAACCCGATATCGAAGTTGTGGGTGAAGCGATGAATGGTGAGGAGGCGGTCAACAAGACGAATGAGCTACGGCCTGATATCGTCCTGATGGACATAACTATGCCCGTTATGAATGGTTTGGAGGCTACTCAGAAGATTAAGAAAGATAATCCCGATGTCAAAATCCTGGTGCTGACGATGCACGAGGGTGACGAATACTTCTTTAAGTTTCTTGATCTCGGAGCCTCGGGCTATTTTATTAAGGGGGGCTCTTCTGCGGAATTGGTTTCCGCTCTGAGAGTCGTCGGGCATGGTGATGTATTCCTCTATCCCACTATGGCTAAAAAGCTCCTGGGTGATTACATGCAACGGGTCAATATGGGAGATGCCAAAGAAAGCTACGATGGGCTGACCCCCCGGGAGCGGGAGATTGTGAAGCTCATTGCCGAGGGGTATACCAATCAGGCAATTGCCGACCTTTTGGTTCTCAGTGTCGCTACCGTGCAAACACACCGCGCTCACATAATGGCGAAATTAGATCTGCGTGGTCCTACTGCGCTGGTTAAGTATGCCCTGCGGCGAGGATTCATTACTCTGGATACTTGATTCCAGGTAGTGCCTGCCACCTTTATCATCAGATATAGGCCAAAGATACCCGTTTCTGCTTTTCCCAGCTGTCATTGCTAGCCGAATGCTTCGGCGCGAGAGTTCAGCCCGTGGGCGAAGTAATCTCTACGAATCAACTATGTCATTGCGAGCCATTCGTAGAAGGCGAAGCAATCCGGGTGGGGAAAAGAAACCCCACCCATTACGGATTGCCACGTCGCTGCGCTCCTCGCAATGACATCATCTACTATAGTTAGGCATGAGATGGGGCGAAGCACCAACATTGACCTCAGATATGCTAAAGGATAAGATAGGGACAGAGAAATTTCTACCGGTTTAGAAACACAGCGGGGGTGACATTACGAGTAATCCGTATCGCTTGTTAGGTTTGGGACTATGTGTGGCAGGTGCCCTGTTTGCCCCTGTAGCCTACTTTATTCTAAGCTCAGTGCCAATCGCTGCCGTGGGGATGTCGGCAATCATCATCGGTTTCACCTGTCTTGCCCTGGCTAATGCCCGGCCCTATATTTCCCCCGAAGCCTGCCAGCTCATACTCAAAACCGGTATGGAAAATACGGCGTCCTTACTGGAAGAGCTTGGGCTTACCGGGAAGGCGGTATATTTGCCGTCAGCCATGAGGGATGGTCACCCGCAGGCTCTGATACCACTGATGGATGACGGTAATATCCAGCGCCTCAGGGGGACTATTCCAGGGCGCTTAATCGTCCGATACGGGGTTAATCCCGATGATATGGCCATTGCC
>JAUSKP010000057.1 GCA_030646555.1 bacterium | reverse complement strand
AAAATCTTCTTTCAATTTTTTATCTAACGCCTCGCTCCACGGCCGATAGGCGTTAGGATGTGTTTCTCTCATCTTTTCCAGATTTACGTCGGCTCCATCCCCCTTTTTGCTGAATGTTTTGGGAATTGTTTGGCCAACAATATTGTTTCCGCCATTAACCGTAATAAAATCTTCCTGCATTTTTTGAAGTTTGATCTGAGAAATTTCGGAAAATTCATCTTGGATACTTTCCGATGCCGCGCGAAAATCTTTGTCTTTTTCTAAAATTTCCGGATGCACCTGAAATGCGCGCTTGTTCCATCCAAGCAAATACAATCCCGAAAGTCTCCGAACGCGTGAAAGCGCGACATAGCCCTGCCCAAACTCAAAAACACTGCTCAGATCCATCACTGCCTCGTCTAGACTCATCCCCTGGCTTTTATGCACCGTAATAGCCCAAGCAAGACGCAATGGAAATTGTGTGATCCTCGCGCGCACTTGGCCGTTTTCCTCTACCATCCAATCCGTCGGCTCCACTTCAATTCGCCTTCCATTTCGTATTTTTACAATCGGATGCTTGCTATACCCATCAAATCCTTCAACTATACCAAGCGTGCCATTTACAAATTTTCCTTTTTGATCATTTTTTGTAAACATCACCGCTGCGCCAATTTTGAGACAAAGATTTTCCGGCGACAAACAGCCCTTTATAAGCACAGGGACGAGTTTATCCAAGCCATGAAAAGACATAGTAAATAATTTAGACTCGCCAGGAAGCTTGGCAAGCATATCGTTATTAACGCGGTCTACATCGACGTTGTGTGAAAATAATTTAGGGGCTCCTTTGGGCACAGTTTCAATTTCAATTTTTCTAGTTTCAAGATGGCACAAATGATCTTCGCAAAAAGTATTATTTCGAATCGCCGAAAGCACTGAAAGAAAATCTTTATCATCCTGTCTATATTGCTCGGTAAGATAACAAACGGTCGGATCCAGACGCTTCCACACAGAAGAGTCATAAACAAAAAGCGCTGACGATTCGGCAAGAAGCTCGCCCTGCTCGTCGTTCTCCGGATTCATTCTTTTAATTGGCGGCAATTGAAAAAAATCTCCGACAAGCACCACCTGCATACCGCCGAACGGTTTCTGATCTTGTTTAATTTCACGGCAAACAGCATCAACTGCGGAAAATGTTTCGGGAAGAAGCATGGATACCTCGTCTATTATAAGAACTTTCGCGCGCCGAACTCGTTTTGCGATATAATCTTTTGAAATTATTTTATTAAGATCGTGTTTGTCTAATTTTGTTTTAATGCCAATACCGCTCCAAGAATGGACAGTCGCGCCGCCTATATGGGTCGCAGCAATGCCTGTAGAGGCCGTGATTGCCGGCTCAATACCCCGCTCGCGCAAATATGCCACATATTCATTTATCACATGTGTTTTACCGGATCCCGGCTCGCCGGTCAAAAAAACATTGGCGCCGGTTTTAAGTATTGAAAGCGCTTGCGATTGGATCATATCGCTTAATATTATACCCCCTCGACAATGCTCGGGACAAACCCTCCGTCGCCTCCGAGGACGGAGCTATGGACGGGCAAAGCAAAAAACCAAATCCGACCACCCCTAAACGCCTCACGACTCATGAGGCGTTTAATAATTCAAAAAACTCCCATCTCCAAAAACTCCAACAGCGCCCACCTTTTTTTATCTTGCGCTGAGGACGTTCGGGCGAGCTCAGTCGAAGCCCCTGTCGAAGCATCCTTCTTACCCCTCCCTCCCTTTTCATTCCTACGTTCTTGAGAACGTAAGAATGACAATTCCCTTCAAACAAGCCTAAAACCTTTACACCTTGAGCTTTGTTTTATTTATAACAAAGATATGAAGAAAATTATTTTAATCAGGGGGCCCATTTGTTCCGGCAAAAGCACTGTCGCCAAATTACTATTTGAAAGAAATAACAATTCCAGTTTAATTGACGAGGATGTTCTCAAAAGAACCATAGAAAGGACAAAGACGCCAAAATGGAGAAGTAGTCTTGCCTTTGAGACAGCTCTTTTCCTTGCCGAAAAACTAATGCGAAGAAAAAGAACGATTATCGCAGATGTTCATTCTTCCAAAAAAGATCGTTATGTCCAATATAAAAAGCTGGCAGACAAATATAATTATACTTTGCATTCTTTTTTGCTCTATCCCCCGTTAAATACTTGTATTGAAAGAAATAGGCTAAGGAATATTCCGGACGTTGCGTACAAAATAAGCCGCAAAAACATTGAAAAATATTGGAGGGTATTACATAAGGTTGCCGACGAACAAGTATTTAGCGATTCAAAGATTGAGCCGGCGCTTATTGCAAACAAAATTTTAAATAAATTCCCTAAGACATCCGTCAGCTGACGGATTGTTTTAGCCCTAAATTGATAAACCTAAACGCCTCACGACTCGTGAGGCGTTTAAATTTATATTGGCCAGATATAAGGAAGCGCTGGGGTGAGTTTCGGCCAAAATGTTCGATAATAAGAAGAATTTTTCCGGAGCAAATTTGAACGGTGACTTCGGTGGAAGGCATAATTTCCTAACCAAGCTGGATATCGTAACGGCTGTTGAGGGCAAAGCGCCTGAATTTTTTCCTCACAAGTATCCCGAAAACCACGGTGTTTCCACTCCGCGCAAACAGCAAGACCATATTCGGCAAGTGCGGGCGCACAACCATGCCACATTTTACAAGCAGGATGATTCCGCCAGCCATACCCAGGTATTGCCAGCGCTTTCAAGAGCTGTAAAGTTTCCACGCGCTGTTTGCCGAGCCGCTTGTTGTCCAGCACTAAAGCAGATTTTTTAAAATCAGAATAAGGGAGAAAGGTTTGCATAGTTTGATTAAAGATAGCATAAAAAATCAAGATTTTAGAATAAAACCTAAACGCCTCACGAACCGTGGGGCGTTTAATAATTCAAAATTCTCACCCCCTCTTTTCATTCTTATGTTCTTGAGAACATAAGAATGATAATTCCCTGCCTGCGGGTAGGCAAAGGCAAGCCATTCGGCAGTTCGACTAAGCTCACTACAAGCAAGCTCATGATAAACAAAAAAGGGAATACCCTACCGGTTTAAATATGTAATGGTTAATTGAAGCGCGGTGGCAAAACTAACCCAAAGAAGATATGGGATTTGAATATAGGTAATCCAGCTTGCAAACGGAAAAATCGCGATCATCGCCCAAATAAGCGTGCCAAGAACCAAAAGAATATCAATGGCTGCCAAAAAATTGTTTTGTAAACCAAATTGAATTGGTGTAAAGGCAAAGTTAAAAATAAGGTTTAAAATAAACGGCAAGGCAACCAAAAGCCCAATTTGCTTTTGCCACGTCATCAAAAACACCTTGCCAAAAGAAATGGCGATCAAAATATAAAGAAAAGTCCACACCGGCCCAAAAAGATATGCCGGCGGCGCCCAAAACGGTTTTATCAATTCCTGATACCAGTTATACGTTTGCATATTTTTTATTTATTTTTTATTTATTTTTCATTCCAATGTTCTCAAGAACACGAGAATGACCTTGCCTTGATCGGTCAACGCATGCCGAACAGCTTGACCGGCGCTTCTCTTCATAACTATCCCCGCAATATGCAATCGCCTGATATGTTCGGCAATGGTTTTAAAATTGGTTTTCAATTCATCAGAAACTTCAAAAACCGACAACTCCGGCTTTTCTGCAAGCAATTTTAAGATCTCAATCCGACGATGATTTGAAAATCCTTTTACTATCCTTTCCAGCTGCCTTGGTTTTAACATAGTGTTTTTATTATATCATTCTCATGTTCTCAAGAACATGAGAATGATGCCGTTCTATAATTTTTATTTAATTTCCGTGTTGCGGTTTTTAAAAATGCTTAAGCCCGCCACCGCGGCAACAATACCCAAACAATTCATTATTATATCCCAAGTTGTGTCTTTGATAATATATTGTCCATAAACGCCGAACATTTGAGTCCCAAATAAAACATCCGCCAAAAACTCATATAACTCCCATGCAATGCCGGCAAGAAAAATAATTATTATTGATAAAATAATGGATTTTTTAAAACTCATTTTATACCATTGCTGGCATAATTTCATTGCCGCGATTGTAAAAATAGCAGAGGCAACAAAATGAACTAATTTATCATATTGAAAACCGAATTTATAAAGCTGGAAAAGTCCCAAACCGCCCAAAGCGCTTAACGACAAAACAATTAAGGCTCCGGCTTGAACCAAATCCAAGATCTTTTCCTGCTCCGAATCCTTGGGCTTGAAAATCAAACGCGGCAAAATAATTAAAAAAGTCGAAACAAATGCCATTATTCCGTTATATATCGGATTATAAAAATCGGGAAACCAGGCGCGTTTTCCCAGAATAAGGACAAACCCGCCAATCACAAAAACAAGGGCTATTATTTTGCTGATCTTTTTAATATTCATTGCTGTTTTTGGAATTATTTTTCTGAAGTTTTTTAAAAAGAAAAAACATCGCGCTCATAAGAACTAATGCCAAAAAGATTAAAAAAACAAATCTAATCTTGTTAGCTTCCATAAAGGCCTCACCTGAATATACAACTATGAGGGCGAAAGGTATTTCCGCAATGACCGTGGCGATAAAATATTTAACTAAGTCATATTTAATAGTGCCAAGCACATAGCCGGCGATTTCCGTGGGTATTGCCAGCCGGAACACAAGTACGGTCAGAAATTTGGCTTGCGCGGAAAGTTTTTGTTTGTAATATTTCGCTTTTTCCAGAGAAAATATTTTTTGAGCCAAAACATAACCGGTGGACGATCCCAAAAAATAAGAAACCATAGCTCCCGAAATCCAGCCCGACAAAAGAATAAGTGCCGTTGTAATATTGCCCCAAACGGCAATGGCAACAGGCACAAAAGGTATGCTGCTAAAGGGAGACAGAATGGCCGACAGCGTGGATATCGCCCAAAACACCATTATTCCCGTGAATGGGTACCGTTCCAAATATTGACCGGCAAAAAAAGTGGAATCTGAAAGGAATTTTTGAAGCTCTGCGGATGACCAAAACAAAATAGCCAAGACGATAATAACCAGAAAAATAATCAGTTTGCGTCTGAAATAATGATTGTGAGTCCCATTCTCCATTTTTTATTTTTTTACAAGCAATGTCAAAACCAACTGAATAATTTTATCTTTCTCTTTTGAACCGCTCTCGGCAACAAGAAGTGTCAGAGCGGTAAGAGTTGACGGAGGAATTCGCTTGATATCCAAAATACCCGCCTTATGCAAAAGCCAGACAAAAGAAAAAGCGCCGCCTCGCTTATTGCCGTCAACAAAGGGATGATTTTTCACAATAAAATAAAAAAGATTCGCGGCTTTTTCTTCAACCGTGGGATAAACTTCTTTGCCGCCAAAAGACTGCATCACGCCGCCCACGATTCCTTCAAAAATATCTTTACCACGCTCCACTCCAAACATTCCACCCTTCTCTTCTTTTTTTGCCAGATATTTTGCGAATTTTTCAACCGCGCCGGCAAGTCCGCTAGCCGTTAATTTTATCGCCTTTTTTGTCTTCCCTTTTGTAGCAAGCGTTTCTTTGTCATAAGCATCCAAAACAAGCCAGGTATCAGAAAAAAGTCTGATAAGCTCCGATGTGTCCTTGTCATTTGTCTTTTGCTTTTTCACCATATTAAGTCAATATAAATTTATCCACTCTAATATTTTATCAATAATTTATCCGATATAATTAAGTATACTCCTTTAACGATGTTCGGAACAAACAAAAGATGCGGGTCTAAATTGAAATAAAATCAATTTTGTTTTAGAATATTTAAACACGGAGGGGTCGCATAGCGGTCTAGTGCACCACCTTGGAAAGGTGGCATACCTGAAAGGGTATCAAGAGTTCGAATCTCTTCCCCTCCGCCTTCGCTCGCCGAAGCGGCGAGCTACGGCGGACAACGTCCGCTAGCAGATCGCCGCGAAGGAGAGTCTGTCAAAAAAAACAATAATTCATAATGTTGTATAATTAAATTAATAACAATATGAAAAATCCAATTAAATATTCATTAAAAACTGAGGTTTGGCCGCTTCTTATATTTTTAGCCACCGTTGGCTTAAGTTTTTGGGTCTATCCGCAATTACCCGAAAAAGTCATTTCGCATTGGGATTTCAACGGCAAGGCAAATGGCTGGACCAGCCGTGAATTTTATGCGATCTTTTTTCCGGCGCTTTTAGCCGTTATATATGCCCTATTCAGGGTCTTGCCCAAATTTGACCCGAACAGCGACCGTTACAAGGAATTTGCCGGAGCCTATCTGGCCATACGCAATTCAATATTGCTGGTTCTATTTATAGTTTTTGCCGCCGCAAGTTTTGCCAACCTTGGCTATATAGTTAATATCTGCGAAATCGTCGCCGGAGCCATTGGTTTTATAATGATCGTCCTTAGCAACTACTTTAAAAAATTAAAACGAAACTGGTTTGTTGGCATTCGCACTCCTTGGACTATGTCTTCGGAAAATGTTTGGAACAAAACACATCTCTTGGGTAGCAAGTTATTTATATTTTTAGGTTTAAGTTTTATCTTAATTCCTTGGCTTGCGCCGGTCATTGGTTTTCTGATCCTCTTCGTAGAAGCAATAATTCTAATGCCGTGGATAGTTATTTATTCTTACGTTTTATATAAGAACGAAAAAGAAAAATAAAAACTACAGCAATTAAAAAATCCCGAGACTATCGGGATTTTTTAATTAGTTTCTACAAACGTTAGAGCAAAACCCTTTTTATTCTCTCTGCCGGTTCTGCCTATTCTGTGAATATAATCGTCGTAAGTCTGCGGAACGGTAAAGTTGATCACATGGGTGATATCTTTGATGTCCAAGCCCCTGGCGGCAACGTCTGTTGCGACAAGAATCTGTACTTCGCCCTCCTTAAATTTAGCAAGCGCTTTCTGTCTTTGATTATGCTTTCTGTCTCCATGGATTGAATCGGCTTTAAATCCGTCTCTTATCAAGCCCTCGGTGAGCCTCTCCACATCTCTTTTTGTTTCCGAAAAAATTAAAACTTTTTTAAGATCGGCCTTAATAAGCAAGTCTTTCAATTTATCAAACTTCACTTGCCTGCCGACAAATCGGACAATGTCCTGATCAACATTCTCGGAAGCTCCTTCGCTTGAAACCTTAACTGTTATCGGATCAATTAAAAATTGCTTTGTCAGTTCTTTTATTTTTGGAGGCATCGTTGCCGAGAAAAACAAAGACTGCCTTTTCTTTGGCATATCTGCGAGCATTTTCCTGATCTCGTCTATAAAACCCATATCCAGCATCCGGTCTATCTCATCCAAAACAACATTTTGAAAAGCTGAAAAAGGAAGAAGCCCTCTTTTGTTGAAATCCTGAAGCCTGCCCGGCGTTCCTATGACAAAATTCGGATGGCGCCTTAATCCGTTTAATTGCTTATATATCGGCGCTCCGCCAACGCAAACAACGGAACCAAGATTGAGCGATGGGGTAAATTTCTTGAATTCTTCTTCAATTTGAATAGCCAATTCTCGTGTTGGAGCAACAATCAGAACATTCTGGCTTCTGTCATGAAAACACTTATTGATTAGGGGCAACAAAAATGCCGCCGTTTTACCGGTTCCGGTATTGGCAAGGCCGATCATATCTTTGCCTGCCATAGTATGCATAATAGATTGGTCCTGAATAGGCGTAGGGATCAAATATTTTCTGGTTTCCAAATTCTTCTGCAGTTGCGGACAAAGTCCAAAATCAGAGAATTTATGCTCAATAGCTGTCGGCATAAGCACCGTATCTACCGACGCCTTTTTAACGAATTTAGCGATATCAATATATTCACCCCTCATCTTTTTCGGAGGCCTATTCCTTGTCCTTGATCCGCCGCCGCCAAAAAAACCGCCCCGGTTGCCCGAAGCGCTATTACTGCTAAAACGCTTTTGATTAGTAAATCTTCTTATCATATTTCTTAGGTTGGAATTATACCAAATTTACATTAAAAAGTCAATCATTGTATAAAAATATCATTGCGAGGAATCTGCGACGCGGCAATCTCAAATAACAAATAGATTGCTTCGCTCCGCTCGCAATGACAGCCAATTATTCTACCAACGCCCGCTAAATCCTCCGCCTCCGGATCTGCCTCCGCCAAAACCGCCAAAACCGCCTCCGCCGCCAGGACCGCGGCCTCTTCCTATCCACCAAGGCACAGTTCCTAAAAGCTTATGCTTGGCATGAGACCTTGAAACCAAAAAATCAAAAAATAAGCCCAGTGGAATAAGCGCCAATATTGAAAATAAGCCAAAAAATAAAAATCCTTTTACAAATCCGATGATTACGCCGATAATCCCACCTAATACGCCGCCCGCCCACCAAGACTTAGATTGCCCAAGCACGCTGGCCACAATCATAATAATAAAAATAGCGAAGAAAAATAAATCCTCTAAGGGCAAACCGGATCCATTAACGGAACTTTTCTCTGAGGGAATTTTTTCTCCCTGCGTCGCGGAAATTATCTTATCAGCGGCTCCATCTATGCCGGCATAATAATTACCCGCCTGAAACGCCGGCTTCATTATATTATTTACAATGTAATTGCTTTGAGCATCGGTCAAAGATCCTTCCAGCCCATACCCCGCCTCTATTCTCATCTCCCTGTCATTTACAGCCACCAATATCAGAGCTCCGTTGTCTAAGCCCTTCATGCCTATCCCCCATTCTTGAAAAAGTTTTACGGCATAATTTTCTATATAATCACCGCCAAGATCATTTACAATTGCCACGGCAATTTCATTTCCGTATGTCTTGGAAAAATTAGAAAGCTTTTCTTCCAGCGCCGATCTTTGCCCAACATTAAAAACTCCGGCAAAATCATTAACAAAGCCTGCCGGCTGGCCGGGACTTACATACGCGAAAACCGCGATAGGTAAAAATACCAATCCTAATAAAAGAATCTTTCTGAAAAATGAAAACATATTTTACTTTACAAGTTAACCTTCGGCGCAACTTCGGTCCCAGCCGCAGCTTCAAAATAATTTCTTTCACCAAAACCAAACATAGAAGCCACAATACTGCTTGGGAAAACTTTTACTTTCAAATTGTAGCCCTTAATCGTGTCGTTAAATCTCATCCTTTCAACGCTAATGCGATTTTCCGCTCCTTCTAGCTGAGACATAAGGGTCTGTACGGTTTCAACAGATTTCAATTGCGGATAATTTTCCATAATAGCCAGCAATCTGCCCAAAGAACTCTCAACCTCAGAGGCCGCTTTTGCTTTGTCGTTAATAGTCACTGAACCGGCATATTTGGAACGAGCATCAGCTAATGCCGTAAAAATACCCTGCTCCTGCTTCATAGCGCCCTGCACGGAAGAAACGAGATTCGGAATTAAATCGAATCTGCGCTGATATTGCGACTCCACTTGCGCCCACTGGCCGTCGGCGCTTTCATTTGCGCTAACCAAACCGTTGTATACGCTGAGTCCATATACAAAAACTAAACCAACTACTGCTAATACTATTAATAATGTTTTTTTCATATTGTTTATTATAACTCTTCGACAAACTTAGGACAAGACAAAAAATAAAATCCCCTCACTCTGGCAGAGTGAAGGGATTATTTTTTCGGATACACAAAGTAATCCAAACTAGAACCTTCCCGTAAAACCGCTTCTATTCTTTTGAAAGAATAAATAGGAAAGAATTTATGAAAGCGTTTGTCGCTCCCATAAAGAAGGCAATATTTTGTCTGATTATATTTTTTCACTTTAAAAAATCTGACTAATCTTTTTCCTGTGTTGTATTTCGGATCAGCGGGACGGCGTTTTAACCAACTTTCTATAACTTGACCAAGAACACCAGCCTCATCCCCATACTGACCCTCGGGAGCCAGACCAATGAGCATCCACTGACACCGAAGCTCTTCCATATGGCGCTTTAAAGACATCGCAAAACACGTATCCGCCACCACTATCAGCGGAGCATTGTGATTTTTCAAAACTTTCATCAAACGGGTGAAACAAAGAGAATAGCTTTTTACACGCCTGTCATTTATTTCATACAAACTCCACATTTTACTCAAGCCGTGCCCGCTGTAATAAACAAGAAGCGGCTCGCTTGAATTCTTAGAAACAATTTTGCCGACCTTGCTAAGCAAGCCCTTGAGCTTGATATTTAAAATGCGTTTTGGACTAAAAAAAGAAATATCTTTCTGTTTTAATCCAACTTTTTTTAATAAATATCGGCGAAGCCTTTTGCAGTCTTTGGCAAAATATTGGACTTGTTTATTGGTCTTTTTTTCCAAACCGGATATCAAGATGGCTTTCATTTTATTCACCTCCTTCTTTTTGAGATAGATTCTAGATTTCAAGATTCTAACTTAGTTATACGTCTTACAATAAAAAAATCAATAGCCGAATAAAAAAGCCGGTCACTTTAGGTGTCCGGCTTTGATTATTTCTTCTTTCTCTTTCTAAACTTCGAAGGGAATACAAAACGATCCAACTTATTCCCCCATCTCAGATTTACCTTGGTCTTTACCTTCTTTTTCACCAAATATCTGCAATATACATTTTCCCTAACGCAGAACCTCGGATTTGCCGGAAGACCTCTCCGCCAATACCTGAAGATCTCTGTCAGTAAAATGCTTTTTCTGGAAGATTCTCCAGCGCAATCTTTCGGCGAGAGCCCGATAAGCATTTTGGGATGATTAATTTTTTCCATAAAATCAGCAGCTACCATTCCGTAACAGCAGTCATTTATGAAAATGAGCGGGGCCTTTCTTTTTCCCAGGAAATTAAAAATAATTTCATAGGAAATATCCACGTCGTCTTTGAAGTCCCAGCCTGTCTTTAGGCCATGTCCTGAATAGTAAACGATAAGCGGTTCGTTCGCGCTCAATTCAGACACCCTGAGAAGAACGTTGTAAAAACCGATCTTAGCCTCATATTCAGCGCGCCCATAAAAAAATATATTATCCTTGATCATTCCGACCTCATCCACCAAATATTTAAAAAATTTGGCAGCATCCAGATGAGGAAAAATGCTTTTGTCGTAACTGCTGATTATTAGAGCCTTCATTTCCCTCACCCCCTTTGAGATATATCTCAATAATAATTTTCAATGTTTCTACCTTAATTAGACTCCTCTAATAAACTAAGTCAACCCCAAAAATAAAAATTCCCCGTTACTTAACGGGGAATTTATTTTTTACGCAAATCATTTCAGCCATCCTGATACGTAAGCCACCAAGGCCCACGCTTCTTTTTCGGAAATACCAAATTTTTCTACCATCTTTTTGACCAGCTGAAAGACGATATTTTCATCATACTCCTGGCACAGAACTTTATAGTTCGGGCTATTCACGAGCTTTTCAACGATTAAGCCGTGATATTCAGCGATAGCTTTGATCCGATCTTTCTGTTCCACGGGCGGAACCGCTAATTCATTCTGTAATTCATTCATTTTCTTTTCCGTGAACTTATCTTCAGATAAGGTCAGCAGTGCAATGCGCAGCTCACACAAGCTGTAGGGTATCTTCATAAATCTATCTCCTTTTTCTATTATAAATGTACTACGTCTTTATATATTAATACGATTTTAAAAATACGCAAATAAAAATTGCCCCGGATCAAACCAGGGCAATTTTCTACTTTTAAATTATTAGTAATCCATTCCGCCCGGCATTCCCCCGTGATTATGCTTTTCTTTCGGTTCGGGCTTTTCGGACATAGCCGCGCCAATGGTTAAATAATTTGCGGCGACCGAAATAGCATTTATAAAAGCGGTCTTGGTAACTTTAAGCGGATCAACTATTCCCGCCTCTTTCAGATCGCTTATTTTATTTTGAAGCGCGTTAAAACCAAGCCAAACATTACCCTTAATCTTTTTAGACGATAAGCTAGCAACAATTTTATTTACGGATTCTCCGCTATTTTCAATAATGGCTTCAATCGGGGCTCTCAAAGCTTCGGATAAAATTGACCATGCCTCTTTAGCCGCGGGACTATCTGCTTTCTTTGATAATTTATTTAAAGACAGATTTACATTGAACAACGCTACGCCCCCTCCGGGCACAATGCCCTCTTCCATAGCCGCGCGAGTGGCGGAAACAGCGTCTTCAACTCTTTGTTTTAATTCTTTTTGAGCAGATTCTGTTGGAGCGCCAACTTTTATAACGGCCACGCCTCCGGATAATTTTCCAAGGCGTTCCTGCAGTTTTTCTTTATCAAATTCAGAATCGGTTTTCTTGAGCTGGGCTTTCAGTTGACTGGCTCTTTCTGTAATTTCTTTTTTACTGCCTTTTCCGGCAACAATGATCGTATTGTCTTTGTTGGATACCACGCGATGAGCCTGGCCCAAATCAGCAATTTCCACGCTTTCAATTTTCTTTCCCAGATCCTCGGAAATAAACGCGGCGCCGGTCACAATGGCAATATCCTGAAGCATTTCTTTTCTCCTATCGCCAAAACCCGGAGCCTTAACCGCCAAAACATTAAAGATCCCGCGGAGCTTGTTTACTATTAAAGTGGCCAAAGCTTCACCCTCAAGATCATCCGCAATAATCACAAGTTCTTTTTTGCCGGACTGAATTAATTTTTCCAAAAGCGGCAATAGTTCGCTGACAGCTGAGATCTTTTTATCAGTCACTAAAATATACGGCTTTTCCAAAATGGCTTCCATTCTTTCCTGATTGGAGATCATATATTGAGAAACAAAACCTCTGTCAAATTGCATTCCTTCCACCAGATCATAAGAATTGCCGACGGTATTGGAATCTTCAATTGTTACCACTCCTTCCTTTCCAATCTTGCCCATAACCTCGGCAATCAGGGCGCCAATCGCTCTGTCCTTAGCAGACAGCGTGGCCACCTCGCCAATCTTTTTATTATCATTGATAAGCTCTTTTTGAGATTCCAAAGCTTTTATAACTTCTTCCGCGCCTTTCTTTAATTCTTCGGCTAATTGAATAACATTAAATCCTTTTTCTTTAATGGATTTTTCTCCGGCGTCAATTAAAGCATGCGCTAAAACTACGGCTGTAGTTGTGCCATCGCCGACATTGTCATTGGTTTTATTTGCCGCCTGTTTTAAAAACTCAGCGCCAAGATTCTCAAACTTGTCTTCAAGCTCAACTTCTTTAGCGACAGTCACACCATCAAAAGTGACTTGTGGAGCGCCATAACCCTTTTCAATCACAACCGCGCGGCCTCTCGGGCCAAGAGTCATTTTCACAGCTTCCGCCAATTTATCTATTCCCTTTTTTAAAGCCATTCTGGCCTTTTCGTTGAATAAAATTTGTTTTGCCATTTTTGTCTAAGAGCGAAGCGATTAGCTACAAAAATGAGCATCCCGCTCTAATTTTGCACTTACTTCTCTCAATAATTATGTTTAGTTTAATTTACGACTTTTTAAGTATAATGCGAACCGCGCGTGCCGGATAGGCACATTCCTTATGGGCGAAGCGGATCGCCATGAATATGTCCCGCAAAATTAGTGCGGGGAGCCATACCTATTTTAATTAATTATTGCTAATATATCGGCCTCTTCTCCGACCAGATATTTCTTGCCGTCAATTTGTATCTCATCCGGACCGTATTTTTTAAAAAGCACCATATCGCCAACTTTCACAGACATTTTTACCCTACTGCCTTTTTCATTTAATTTTCCCGGACCAGCGGCAACAACTCTGCCCTTTATCGGTTTTTCTTTTTCGGCCGATTCCGGCAAGACTATGCCAGATTTTGTCATTTTTTCTTCAGCGACCGGCTCTATAAAGAGATGGTCATTTAAAGGTTTTAGATTTAGTTTCATAAGATTAGGTACTAGCCACTAGGTATTAGCCACTAGAAATTGGGAAAAACACTAACCATTAATAACTATCCCTATCTAATTGCTAAACACTAGTCGCTAATCAACTATTATTTGCGACTTCATTATTTTAGTTTGTTAGCAGTCTAAAATCAAGAGTGCTAATCCGTCAAAAACGGCAAAAGCTTTTGTATAGCTATTCGTCTATGCGCGATTTTTGCCTCGTCTTCCATTGTCGCTTCTCCAAGCACCTTATCAATTTCCGGCAAATAAAAAAGGGAACGGAAAGGAAATCCTGGAATAATCTTCGCGCCAGGCTTATCTAAAATAATTCCCCGCAAAACACCTTCAGCTGTTACAACTTTATCATTAGAATTTTTCTTAAAAGCTATCACAACCCGGAATTGCGCTCCACGTTTTTCAAAAGGAACGCCTTTTAATTTGGACAAGGCCATATCGATCAATTCCTGATCCGTGGCTTTGTGTCCCGGCCATCGGCGAGAATACACTCCCGGCTCGCCGTTTAAATAGTCTATTTCCAATCCCGAATCCTCCGCCAAAATAGGCAAATCCGTAAATTGCGAATAAAACTTAGCCTTTTTAATTGCATTCGCTTCAAAAGTTTTTTCATTTTCTTCCGGTTCATCGGATATGCCTAAATCGCTCAACAACAAAAACTCAAGCGCGTGGCCGCCTAAAATTTCTTTATATTCCGCGATCTTCCCCGGATTATGCGTAGCAACAAGAATTTTTTTCATATAGGTAATTTTATCAGTTCAAACAATTAAAACAAAATCCCGCCAATTTCTCGACGGGATTTAATACTAACGCTTTAAAAAACTCTTTATTCCTTCCACAATGCAGTCTAGCGCTTTTTCAGGGCACTTTTTCAGCAATTCCATATCTACAAAGATCATGAATGGTATATTGGGATGTTTTTTCATATGCTTCTGGCGGCGATTTTCATTGTCCTTACAAGAAACTTTTACCTGTAATGGCAAAATCAATCCACCCTTTAAATAAACAAGGAAATCTATTCCGAGTCCATCTATTTCGCCGTGTTGTTTATTTTGATAAAACCCGGCCACTATCTTTTCTTTCTCCATGATGATCAAAGCTTGCCTCACGGCATTCTCAGCTCCTTTCCCTCTCTCATCTGATTCCATAACCACCGCCTCCCTAAGCTCTGCGCATTAAAATTTTAAGGTCTATCTATAGCATACACCCCAAGTCATAAACCATCCAAGTGAATAACTCCAGAAATATTTTTTTTTAAAATCCGTTCTTTTGACTGCAATATTCTTCTATCCGTTTTGTATCCGGATGAAACTCCAGCTCACTGTCATTAAAAATGATCCTTGGCTTATATTGTTTTACGGTCTTCAGACTCTTTTCTATTTTTTTAATTTGAATTTTTTTAAGATACTTTTCCAAGACAACGCCTAATTTACCGGACAGCATCTTTTCAACAACACTCTTAACCTGCCTCCTTTCTGTCATTGCGAGCGACTGAACGGAGCGTGGCAATCTTTGTGATAGAGATTGCGGAGCCTGTCCCGAACGTAGCGAAGGGATCTCATCCTCGCGATGACGAGCAGAACCAATCCAATCAGCATTGGCGTCATAAAATTTTTGGATCATATCTTTATCTCCATAAATAGGCACTAAAGACGCGTATAGTTTTTTCCAATATTCATTACGCGGTTCTGCTAAACAATAGCTCCCCGGCGTAACAAAATGGCTAAAACAAAATTTATCCGCCTTCGCTAAAGCTTCGGCGGATGCAGTCCTTCGCCAACCAAAAATTCCAAAAATAAACCAACAAAAAAACCTTGCCGTAAATATACGCCCGGACTTCACACCGACGATGAGATCAAAATCTGAATTCTCATCGGCGCTGCCCATAGCCATAGACCCGGCGACAAAAACAATTTCAATAAAGGGAATAAAAGCAAAAAACTTCGCCTGACGCAAAAGTCTATTCCATTTTTCCGCAATAAACGGATCCGCCTTCGGCGGAAAGTCAATAAAATCTTTCATTGCTCTAATTATAGGATAATTGCCATAAAAAATCCGCGCTTTGAGGCGCGGATCTCATTTTGAAATATAAAATGCTATTTTTTCAAATTCAACATATCGGCCAAAATATTGTCTAATTTGGAAATAGCTAATTTTGCATCCTTTAAAAGCGGGATGAGTGTGTCTGCTTTTGTATTTTTCTTGATCAAATCAGAAATTTTAGCAATGGATTTTTCTGATTTTTCAAAAAGATCAAATGCTTCCGGAGAGGTTTTTTTATCTATACCCAGCTCCTTCATTTTTAAAACAATTTTATCATAATATTCTTTTAGGACAGTCAGATCGTCCTGGGCGCAAGGGCCATTGTTCAAATTAAATTTTGAAATGTAATTCAAGCCGGTGCTCGCAGACGCCGATGAGGCCGAAGCCTGGCCGAAAGCTTGGCCATAATTATTTAATTCTAATGCTTGTCTTGCTTGCTCCAAATTAAATTTAGCTTTATCAAACAAACTCCTTATTATCACGCTTTTCGGCGTAGAAGTGGCGCCGATGCTATCTTGAAAATCTTTCAATAAAACAGACGCGTCTGCAATCATTTTTTCCGCTTCGCCCAATCTAATTTGCTTATTAATTACAGCTTCATCTAAAATATTCTGTCTTACTAAATTTAATTTATTTTTAGTTTCACTATCAGAAGCCGCCTCTTTAATTTCATCAAGGACTTTTATCTTGCTTACCGAATCACCCGACATTTCATTCATAATTTCAGACAAAGCCTGACTAAAATCTTCTGATTGCAATCGGCTCTGAAACTTAATAAGAAGATTTTCTTTTATTTTCAGTAATTCCAAACGCACCTCTTTTGATGCCTTTTCGTTTAATCTGTCCAAAATCTCGGAAACGGTAATTTCTTTTAATGAGTTGTCGCTTTGATTTTCTATAACTTTTTCCAAACGGCACTTAAAATCATTCGGGGTTTCCATTTTTAACGAAATGTCGGCAATGATCTGCGTAATTTTTTCCTGAAGGCTGGATATCTTGCTTATATTTTTATCGCCGGACCCATCCTTTATTTCAGAAAAAAGCTTAATATGTTTAATGACGCTATCCGCCAATTGATTTAAAAATGTATTGACATCAGAACTAGGCAGGCCCCTTAAGGATCCAATTTTGTCGTTCAAGGTATCAATGCTTTTGTCATAATTATCCAGTGCCCTAGTAAAAGTCTTGGCGCTGGAAGGCAGTAGATCTTTCAATTTTTTGATCTCGGCCGCTCTTTCATTTACGATCTGAAGCTGGGTTTCAGCTTTTTTAACAGCATTAAAAGAAAAAGATTTTTTTACTTCCCTGCTCCACTCCTTTAAAAAATAAAAGGGGTTACCTGGTAACATACCCGGATCAGAAACACCCAAATCTTTTGTGGTCACTTCTTGGCTTTTAACTATTTTTATGGCATCCTCCTGCGCAAAAATCGGACCCGCCGTTAAAAGCATTCCTAAAGCCAGTATTAAAAAGATTTTGTTATTATTTTTCATTTTTTTGTTTCTGTCATTCCGGGCTTGACCCGGAATCTATACCCTCTGGATTCCCGCCTTCGCGGGAATGACAGATTCTTTGGTTTCTAAATTGAAAATTGGGATTTATAAATTGTTTTAGCTTAGTATCCTTCTATCATCTTGGCTTTATCATGTCCCTTAATACGAGCTAAGGCCTTGGCTTCAATCTGCCTGATTCTTTCGCGGGTTACGCCAAATTCCTTACCAACCTCTTCCAGTGTATGCGTCACTCCGTCCTCCAATCCAAAACGCATCTGAAGAATCTTTTGCTCGCGAGGGGTCAGATCAATTAAAATTTCCTGTATCTGTTCTTTTAGTAAAACTTGGGAGGCGGACTGGGATGGACTGAGATTTTTATCGTCTGGAATAAATTCAGAAAGAGTTGAGTCTTCATCGTCATCGCCAACCGGAGATTCCAAAGAAACAACGTCTTGCGAAATCTTTTGGATGTGATGCACTTTTTCAATAGGCAAATTCATTTCAATGGCAATTTCTTCAGGCAAAGGATCACGGCCTAATTCCTGGGTCAACCTTCTTTTTGCCTGTGAATATTTGGAAATAGTTTCCACCATATGAACTGGAATTCTGATAGTCCTGGATTGATCGGCTAATGCTCTGGTGATCGCCTGCCTGATCCACCAAGTGGCATAAGTGGAAAACTTAAAACCTCTGCGATAATCAAACTTGTCTACCGCGCGAGCAAGGCCGATATTTCCCTCTTGAACCAAATCCAAAATACCCAAATTCGGCGTCCTGTTCACATAACGTTTTGCGATTGAAACAACTAGCCTTAAGTTGGCTCTGATGAATTCATTCTTTGCCTCCTTGTCTCCTTTTTCCAGTCTTTTTGCCAGTTCCTTTTCTTGCGCCGAAGTTAAAAGCGGAGTTCTGCCAATCTCTTTAAGATATATCTGGACTGAGTCCGGCATCTCTCCTTCAATAGTAGTGGCCTGGCTAAGCTCTCTTTCTGAAATAACTTCTTCCTTCGGAAGCTGAATAAGCTGGCTTGTTTCAACAACTTTAATATCGGCTTTTTCCAGATCGTTATAAACTTTTTCTAAAAATTTAACATCGTCTTCAATCCTAGGAAAGCAATTTAAAACTTCGGAGTCTGTGACAAAGCCCCTGCCCTTTCCACGGGCGATTAATTCGCTAAGATGGCAAGTTAAAAACTCCGCCTTTTTTTCTTTCTTGGAAAGTTTTTTAACGGCCGGCTTTTTACTTGCCCTGAGCTTAGCCGAAGGGGCTGGCCTAACCGATCTTTTTAAAATCTTCTTATGTTTTTTAACGGCAACGGTTTTCTTGGCTTTTTTGACAGATTTTTTTATACGCAAAACTTTCTTGGCTTTCTTAACAGCCTTTTTTACGATTTTTTTCTTGGTCGCTTGTTTCACAGTCTTCTTAATAGCTTTTTTAATTTTTTTAGCCTTTTTATGTTTTTTCATTATAAGGAATACTAAAAACCGCCTTTTAACGACTTTGGATATTAAATTTTATTTATATAAAAACAAAATTACTTAGTTGATTTGTGTCCCTTCGGGACATCTCCCGTAGGGAGACAGGTTATCCATTTCCGCCCTCACAAACAAGCCCTTTTCATTCCTGCCTTCATATTATACCTTTCTTTATTAATAGTGTCAAAGCAAATCCACCGATACCCTAAAATAGGCTAAATCTATGCGTTTTTGCCCTTTAAAGCGTGAATTTCCTCCGTTACCGCCTTATGCTCTCTGGCTTTCGCCTCCCACTCACTTTCCTTATCGGCCGCCTCCAATTCATCCGCTTCCCGGCCTAATTGAGCTTGTTTTTCCTTTAAATAGTTCAGTTTAAGCTCGTGAACCAATTGCTCAAACTCCTTTTTCAGATCATCCTCTTTCAAGTTGGTATTTTCAAAACTAAATCTCAGACTTATGAGTTCGGCAACTTTTTCCAAAGAACCCTCTAGTTTTTTACCGCTATACAAATCTTTGTAAAACTCCGAAAAATACTCTAGATAGCCACCTAATTTTTCTTTTACATCTTTATCATTCATAGCCAGTCCGATGAGCCGCTGGCAAATTAAATCTCGCCTGGAAAATTCGGTTTCTGATTCTTCCAACGGATCTTCTTTTGTAGAATTTAAAGCTTGCGTTTCTTTTATGTTTTCCATTTCTTCCATTAGAACACTTTCGCTTATTTTAGAAATGTCGGAAAGCTTCTTTACCCAATGGTTCTTTTCAATGGAGCTCGCCAGATTTTTAATTTTAGACAAAACAATTTTTAAATTTTGTTTGTTTTTCTTCAAGTCCAAAACCTCGCCATTTTTTGTAATATATTTATAAAAATAATATTCCATGGCCGGTTTTGCATTTTTTAATAATTCAGCGATTGCTCCAGGTTTTTCTTTCACCACATCTGCCGGATCTTTCAGTTTCGGGTCCTCAATAATCAAGAGCTTTACCATAAAATCCAAACTTGAAGCCAAATCAATACTTTTTTCCGCTGCTGCCTGACCGGCGGCATCGGAATCAAAACTTAAAACCAGGTCATCGGTTAATTTTTTCAAAGTTTTAAGGTGTTCCGGAGTCAAAGCCGTGCCGGAAGTGGCCACCACATTCCTCACTCCGTCCTGCCACATCATCAAAAAATCCATCTGGCCCTCCACCAAAATAGCGCTTCTGGCTTCGCGGATATCATTTTTGGTTTTATGAAACCCGTAAAGAATTTTAGATTTTTGGAAAATTGGAGTTTCCGGGCTGTTTACATATTTGCCTGTTTTTGTATCGTCCCGTCCCGGCAACAATCTACCCGTAAAAGCCACCACCTTGCCAACGTGATTATATAAAGGAAACATCAGCCTTCCGCGGAAACGATCCCAATAAGTTCCCCGTTCTGTTTTAAAAACCAAGCCGGCCTTTTCAATATCAGTAATACTAAAACCTTTTTTGAGCAGATGTCTAGATATAGCGTCTGGCTCGTCCAATGCCACGCCGAGCTCAAATTCTTTGACCGTCTCGCCTTTAAGCCCACGATCTTTCAGATAATCCTTAACCTCGTCAGACTTATAAAGATTAGTCCTATAAAACTCCTTGGCCGCTTCCATTGCTTTATAAATGACATCGTATGTTTTAAAATCTCTGCCGCCCAAAACATCCAGATTCATTCCGGCTTTTTCCGCCAATACTTTCAAGGCGTCAAAAAACTCCAGATTTTCAAAAAGCATCAAAAACTTGATCACATCCCCGCCGCTGCCACAGCCGAAACAATGCCAAATCTGCTTATCCGGCGAAACCATAAGCGAAGGAGTTTTTTCTTTATGAAAAGGGCAAACGGCGCGGAAATTTTTTCCGGCCGGAGTTAATTTGAGATACTTGCTCAAAAAATCCACTACATCAATTTTTTCTTTTACTTGTTGGGCAACGTCTAACATATATTCTTATTCTAAACTTAAAATGAAAAAATTCAAAAAGTTATTAACCAAACAAGTAATTATTGGTCAACATTATTGACTGAAATGGGCTTTGAATATATAATAATAAAACTATGAAAACCTGTTCTATTTGCGAAAAAGGATATTACGTCGGAGGCACTCGAAAACTGCTTCGCGGACATTATAATCCGACAAGCGACTCAAGAAAAAAACCAAATTTACAATGGGGCACAATTCCCGGAAAACCAGGCAGAATTAAAGTCTGCACTAAGTGCCTAAAAAGGATTAAAAAGAATTCAGCGCCAAAGAAAGTTGTCAAAAAATAAATAATAAAAATCCCTCGCAATTCGGGGGATTTTTTTATTATTCCAACGCCCTTCACTAATTTTACGTCCAAGCCTACTATATGGCTACTTAGATGTGTGTTTCGCTCTTGAGACGCGCTCTTTGTTTGCGCGACTTAGTGAAACGATCGTCGCGCTTTCTGCGCGTCTCTATCTGCGAGACTACAGTCGGGAAAACAGATAGTGGGCGCCATTTCTTTATCCGAAATAGTCCAACCTCATTGCCCTTCTCACTTCTTCCAAAGTTTCCTGAACAACTTCTTGCGCCACTAAAGTTCCCTTTTCTAAAATTTTTATAATATTATTTTGGTCTTTGGCCAATTCTTCCCGCCTTTCTCTGATTGGCTTAATTAAATTTTCCAAAACTCCAATCAATCTTTTCTTTACAACCACATCGCCAAGCCCGCCTTTTTTGTATTGTTTTTTGAGTTCTTCAACTTCATCTTTATTCGGATCAAAAACATCCAAGTAAGTAAAAACCATATTCCCCTTCACGTGTCCGGGATCGCTCACTTTCAAATGCGTTGGATCCGTGTACATCGTCATTACTTTTTCACTAATTACTTTTAAAGGATCTGAAAGATAAATAGCATTGCCCAAAGACTTACCCATCTTGGCGGCGCCGTCTATGCCCGGCAACCTGGCATTTTCAGGAACAACTGCTTTTACCCTGTCAAAAACTTTTCCATAAACCGCGTTAAATCTATCCACGATTTCATTGGTCTGTTCTATCATCGGCAATTGATCTTCGCCAACAGGCACCACGGTCGCCTTAAAGCCCAAAATATCGGCGGCCTGGCTGATCGGATACATCACAAAACCGGCCGGCACCCCGCGACCAAATTTTTTCTGCTTAATTTCTGTTTTAACGGTTGGATTTTGCTCTACTCGCGCCAAAGAAACTAAATTCATAAAATACATAGCCAATTCGGAAAGTTCCGGAATTTGGGACTGAATTAAAATAACGCTTTTATTTGGGTCTATGCCTACGGCCAAATAATCCAAAACCACGTCAAAAACCGACTCGCGAATTTTTTCCGGATTTTCGGCATTATCGGTCAAAGCCTGTCCATCGGCTATCATAATGAATTGCCTGTATTCATCCTGCATCTTTATTCTGTTTTGCAGCGAACCGACATAGTGCCCCAAGTGCAATCTGCCAGTTGGTCTGTCGCCGGTTAGGATTGTTTGTTTCATATATGCTAATTTGATAATTTTAATCTTATTCCAAAATAGGAAATTTTTGTACCAATTGAGTATTTTTCCACCATCCGCCAAAACCTAACCAACGACCTGAATGAGATAACGACAAGCCGATCATAATCACCGCATAAATAAAATGTTCATCTAAAAATGGGTTGTTTTGAGGCGGTATAAATCCGGCGGTATACATGAATAACATCATAAGTACGCCTGAATAACTGGCAATTTTTACTCCTATACCCAAAAGAAAAGCCATTCCAACGCCAAAAAGCCCCAACATAAAAAACCAATCAACTATAGGGTTGCCAGCAAGACCTTGATAAAACTCGGCAAACGGCCCCTTGGCGGCAAACTTAAGAAAGCCAAACGCAGGAGAACCGCCACTAAGCCAGGCCTTCTCGCATAAGATGCCAACTAAATTTGTGCTCGCGTCGCGGCAAGTGGCAAATCCCAAACCGAATAATTTATCAATAAAGGCCCAGAAAAAAATCCAGCCCATAGACAGTCTCAATAATCCCCAGATATAATTTATTTTTTCCATATTATTATTTTGTTATGTTATTTTGTTATGTTATTTTGTTTTATTCTTTGACCTTGCTTAACATCTGCTTTCTGTAATTGATAATAATCATTATACCAGTGGCAAAGAGAGTGGTCGAGGTGAGCGCCGAAATCATACAATAAAAACAAATTGCTTTAATAACAAAAAGTTGAAGGCAAACAAACCAAAGCGAAGCAATAAATCCGATAGGCGTGGCAAGGGCGGCTAAAAGAATAAATATTTTTCGGCTACTCGTAAGATAAGCGACGGCTAAAAGAAATAAAGTCAAATAATAAATGGCCCCGAGCAAAGCCACCTGTATGCCGAATATTTTTTGATACCCGCTTGTGAGCACTGTCGCGCATCCCCCCGTAATCGCGCAGGGCGGAACTGTGCCAAGATAATGTTGAACAGTTAAATAGGCCGCATCAAGAAATCCGATAAAACTTGCCGCCAAAAATATAATAATCAGTGTTTTAGAGATTTTCATCAATCGCTTGGTTAATGATATTTCTTAATTCATCATAATTTTTAGGATTTTGTAATATCCGTCCGTTTAAAAAGAAAGTTGGCGTAGAACTTATTCCCGCTTTTACGCCTTCCCGATAATGCCCCTCCACTTTTTGCTCTATTTCTTTGGATCCAAAATCTTTCTCAAATTGCTCAATATTAAGTTCCAACGACTTTGCATATTCCACAACAATATCTTTTATCTTGCTTTGACTTTGAACCGCCCATTTATTTTGATTATCAAAAATCATATCGTGCATTTCCCAAAACTTTCCTTGTTTGCCGGCGGCCTCGGCGGCATAAGCCATTGGTTTGGCGCCTTGATGTTTTGGCAGCGGAAAATGCCGATAAACAATCGCCAGATTATCGCCAAATTCTTCCGAGATTTTTTTAAGAAGAGGATAATAAAAAGCGCAAGCCGGACACTGAAAGTCACTATATTCTATAAAAACCATCTTTGCATCTTTATTCCCCTTAACCCAGTCATCTGAAGCAAGAGCGCTTTCAATTGTTGCCAAACTATTTGTTGGGACTAGATTCTGGCGCGCAACAAAATAAATCATACCTCCAACGATAAGGCCGATACCGGCAATAATAGAAAACCAAAGCGCTATCTGGTAGATAAATCTCTTTTTTCTCGCTATGTGTTCTTTCGCAAGTTTTTCTTGCCTGTGTGATTCGTAATTATTCATACCGTTAGAGATTATATTGCCATAATTCCTCAATTTTACACAATAAACGAAATTATAACCGGCAGTAAAAAAAACGAAGCTATCGTAGAAACAATTATTGAATTCGCAACTAGATCTTTATCCAGATTAAATTTTTGGGCAATAAGAAAAGTGGTGACGGCCACCGGCATAGACGAAAGAATTATCGCGGGATCAAAAGAATTCAAATCAATGCTTTTGTTAAAAAACCAAACTATTATAGCCGAATACGCGCCAAGCATAGCGAATGGAAAAATTAGAAGTTTTAAAAAGGATGAAAATAAAACCAAGCCGATATCTCTTTTAAGAAATTTGCCGTAAAGAAAACCGCCCAGCATAAACAGAGCCAGCGGCGAAGCTGTGGCGCCCAGCATTAAAAGCGATGTTTTTATTCCGCTGAAAATTGGGCTGTCAATTTTAATAAAATTTATAAAAATCGCTATCACAAAAGAAATAACTAATGGGTTTTTGATAAAATCTAAAATTTGCGACTTTATGCTGGTTTCTTTGCCCAGCCAATATGTAATAGCAAAAATGGAAATTAAAAGCGGCAAAATAAGGTAAACAACTCCGGATCCGGCCGAAATTGAACTTTTCCCCAAACTCAACTCTATTACCGGAAAACCCATATAAACCGTGTTCCCTACTATGGCCGCTAAAAATATTGAAGCTTTGGTTTTATTATGCAGTTTTAAAAAATTCAACATAATAAAAACAAAAAGGGCGAACACTATAATCGCCAAGACGCTGGAAGCTATCAGTTTTAAATAATCGCCTTCAAAAAAATCAACGCCCCAGAAACTGGTAATAATAAGAGACGGCAACGCAATATAATACGCAAAACCGTTCAAAACATTGATCCAATTATCGTCGGCAATTTTAATTTTCTTAAAAAACCAGCCTGCTATAACTATTAAGAAAATTGGAAGTAGAATTAAAAACATTTTTTGTATATATTTTACGTCGGACTGCCCTCCTTCGTTAAAACTTCGGACAGGCAATCGTCCTCCATCACTTCGTTCTGTCGGACTGCCGAGAGTTGTCATCCCTACTGGAGATCTCCCGAAGGGAGAAACCCTGGTCGTGCCACCTTTACCCCGTACTAAATTTCATCTGTCGGAGCGCCGAGAATCGAACTCGGACTACATACACCCCATGCATGCGTACTACCACTATACTACGCTCCGAAATTTTAGTGCGGGGCCAAGGATTATTTATCTATTATACTATGGCCCGTAAAAGATGTTAAAATGATATCACATCTCAAACAGAAAAGAATATGCAAAAGAACACTGAATCCGGCGCCGTAAACCTATCCGCGCCTACCAATATAACTTTAGCCAAGACACTTGGCCCGGCCTCTATAGTATTTATGGGTATCGGCTCCCTCATTGGGGGCGGTATTTTTACCTTGCTCGGCCCAGCCGCCGGCATAGCCGGTCCAGGACTCATACTTTCCATGATTTTGGGCTCCGCCGTGGCTTTTTTAAACCTTCAAATGTATCTGGCGCTGGGAACCACCTTTCCCGAAGCCGGAGGCGGATATCTTTGGGTTAAAAAAGGGCTTGGCAATTTTCAGGGTTTCCTAGCCGGCTGGTTAAGCTGGTTTGCTCATGCTTCGGCTTGCGGTGTTTATGCTTTAAGTTTCGGTTTTTATGGCAGAGAGCTTTTGCATATCTTAAATATCAGCTCGGATAATTATCCATGGCTCACTAGCGCCAAATTTATCGCTTTTATTACGGTCTTGATTTTTGGCTATATAAACTGGAAAGGCGCGAAAGTGACCGCTAAGGCCAGCAATATTACCACTGTGATTTTATTGATAATACTTTTCCTTTTCTTAGTTTTCGGATTTTGGAAAATGTCTATAAATCCAGAACCGTTTAAAAACTTCACGCCATTTTTGCCGTCCGGTCTTTTGGGCGTCATAGCTGCGGCCAGCTTTTTCTATATAGCTTTTGAAGGGTCAGAGATCCAGGTTCAAGCAGGAGAAGAAACAAAAAATCCGGCGCGAGATCTTAAGATCGGACTCATTACTTCTTGGGCTGTAGTTTCATTCGTATATCTTTTATTAAGTTTTGTGGTCATAGGAGCTACGCCGTCAGGAGAAGGAACATTGATCGGAGAAACCCTGAAATCTTTCGGCGAAGGCGCCATTGTAAAATCGGCTCAAGCTGTTCTGCCGTTTGGAAAAATAGCAATGCTCATTGCCGGAGTTTTGGCAAACCTGGCGGCTTTAAATGCGACTATTTATTCATCCAGCCACGTTTCTTTCGCCTTAGCCAGAGACAAAAATATTTTTTCAAATATCTCAAAAATACACGCAAAAAATTTCACGCCCTATATGGCAGTCGCTGTTTCTATTGTTTTAATAGAAATAATGATCTTGACCCTGCCGCTTTTTGACGTGGCCAGCGCCGCCAGCTTGCTCTTTATAATTCTCTTCCTTCAATTGAATATCGCCGGCATATATATTCACTTTAAATGGCCGAACATTAAATGGGTATATAAAGTGCCATTCTTTCCAATTACACCAATATTAGCTTCGCTTATATATATTCTTTTGGCCTTCACTATGCTTAAAATAAATGCCACTGCTTGGATTGTTACTTTTATTTGGACATTGATCGGACTTGTGAATTATTATGCTTATTCCATGGCTCAAAGCCGCGAGAAATTTGAAAATGAAATCGTATATGAAGAAGCTTTGCGCGTCGGACCGAAAGCCGGAAAAAGAATTTTATTGCCAATTGAATCCAGTCTTAATGTTGAAGAGCTTAAAAACTTAGTAGAAATATCCTTCGCCTTGGCCAGTCATTTTGACGGTGAAATTATCATCGCCAAAATACACGAAGTTCCCCAAGCCCTGCCTCTTTTAGAAGGAGCCAAAATGGATCACGACAGGCAAATTCTGGATAATATTAAAGATTGGGCCGAAGAATTTAATCAAAAAACACCTGGTCTTAAAAAAGATATAAACTTTCACAACTTGCTCATGGCCGGAAGAGACACAGTTGAGACCATTTTAGACATAGTCAAAATGGAAGATTGCGATATCCTCATTTTGAACTGGGAGGGCTATACCCACACAAAAGGCACAATTTTCAACTATAAAATTGACCAAATATTAAGAGAGGCAAAATGCGACTTATTAGTTGTTAAAAATCCAAGACCAATAAAATCCCTGCTTGTTGTCGGTAATCCTGCCGGCACCGGCGCTTACGCCGAAAAAACCGGAGAAATTTATAAAGGCTTAGTAGCTTATTTCCAGCCAAAAACAAAACTGCTGGGAATTATAGATTCCAATATCCCCAGCTACTTTAAACCGGATTATAATCCATTATTAAAATCTTTAAAATTAAAAAGGAAGGATTTCAACGAAATTGAATTTGCCAGATCCAAATCAATAGTTTCAGGTGTTATTGAAAATGTTAAAAAAGACCAAGCTGATCTATTAATTATCGGCGCCACCGGCACAAGATTCCTAAAAGAAATACGATTTGGGGATATTTCTGAACTAATCGCCAAACACTTAGATGTACCGCTAATGATCGTCAAAGGATACGAAAGCCTGCCAAAAGCCATTTGGAAAAAGATCAGCGATAAAATATTGCATCCTCGCACTCAACAAGATAGCTCTTAAAATATAAAACCCCCTCCCCGCACGCTAGTGCGGGGAGGGGGTTGTTTTTTGTACCAGACACTAGCGATCGTCCTTCATATGGACGGTTTTATTGATATCGTCAAAATCCAGGCTACATTTCCAATCTTCGCTGAAAACATGCCTTAATTCTTCTCTCACGGCATCTTTGGGTAAAACATTGGCCCTGTTCTTAAATTTTATAACAAAGAACTTGACCCTTTTTCTTCTCATCTCTTTGTGTAAAACATCGCGTAAAAACTCGTACCAGCGCGCATATATCTTGCGCTCTTTGTTTGTAAGCTTTAAATGCAACTGACGGCTTTTCTTTCTGCGATCCGACCTCGGACGTTCGGGCTGAACTGTTCCTGTCATATTATCCCTCCTATGTTAAGTTGCAATTATAATAATATATAATAGTTATTCAAAACAGTCAAAACATTCTTGAAACAAAAAACTCCGTTTTCAGCCCCTAGCTAAATAGTAAGTGGGAGGATTCGGTTCAATGCCACGGCACTAAACAATTTATCTTCCCTTTAAAAAATTAAAAAGTCTGGGGGACAACGGAGTTTTCTGAACCTGTTAAGGTTAACTTCATTATACCATTTTCTGTGGATGATTTGTTATCAATCTGTGGATAAGTTTTTGCACTGATTTGCTTGGTTTTACTCATTTATACTGTCAAAATTGACGTCATAAAGTATCTTATCGCGAACATTCTTGTAATTAACTACCTCTTTCTCGCTAAACCACACCTTAATTTCATATTCGGAGTCAAATTGGCTTGAGGATGCGTGAACAAGGTTTCGTACGGCCCTATCGCCATTATCAGCCAGAGCGTAGGAATCAACGGTATAGTCGCCCCTCACAGTGCCGACAGCCGACTGAAGCGGTTCAGTGGATCCAACCAATTTCCTGGTAACAGCAATAGCCTGATTGCCTTCCAAAACTATGGCCACTACCGGACTGGAAGACAAGAATTTAACCAACCTATCAATAATTGATTGGCCCAACTCTTTCGGACTTTCTTTTACTTCAATTCCGGACTTCTTTTTTCCTTCAATGGAACGATTGCCGAGCGCCGTGATCTCTTCTTCGTTTTTAACATAATGCTTAAAAGCTTGTTCTTTTGTTGGAACCAAAAATTTCAATGCAACAATCTTCAAACCGACCCTTTCAAACTTGCTGATTATCTCACCGATCAAATTTCTCTGAACGGCATCGGGTTTTAATAATACTAATGTTTTTTCCTTGCCCGCCATAGCCTTGGCGAAGGAGGGTTTTTGTAATTCCATATTTTTAATTTTTTTGTCATTCCAGATTATCTCGTCATTGCGAGGAGTCTGCGACGTGGCAATCTCATGACAGACGGATAGATTGCTTCGGTTGCCTCGCAATGACAGTTGGCCTGGATTCCCGCTTTCGCGGGAATGACAATTGTTTTAATTATTTTATAAAAATACCATAGATTTTTATAAATTGAAAACCTTAAGCTCGCCCCTCTCTTTTACAATCTTTATAACCCCTTGCTGGTAAGTATTAAAAATTTGCGAGCCAACCTCTTTTAATCTATCCAGAGCTTCTTTGGTTGGGTGTCCATAACTGTTTTTTCCAACCTCAACAACGGAAATTTTTGGTTCCACTTTTTCAAGAAAGGACAGATCCGAAGAATATTTTGAACCATGGTGTCCCACCTTTAAAATGTCGGATTTTATATTTTCGGATTGAGCTAGAATTTTTTCTATTACTGCGCCAACATCAGCCGTAAATAAAGCCCTAAAACCATCAGTTTCCAGCCCCATTACCAAGCCGGAATCATTGGTATTTGCCAATAAATTGGCCGAATTAAAGACTTTTAGCATTGAATCGGCATAACTGATGCTATCTCCTTTTGCTAGGGCTATTTTAGCTATTTTCTTCTCTGAAATCATCCTGTTAAACTCCGCCCAATTGTCATTGTCTCTTTCATCGCCATTATATAAAACAGCGCCAACTTGATAGGTTTTTAACACCTCTATTAAGCCGCCAAAATGATCAAGTTCCGGATGCGTAACAAAAACCGCATCAATATATTTATCCAGCCCCAAAATTTTTTCCAGATTAGAATTAAGGCCTCCGTTTATCGGTCCTCCATCAATTAAAAATTTAACCTGTTTGCCATCCTTCTTGGGCAAAAGCAATAAAGAACTATCCCCTTGTCCAACGCTCAAAAAATAAAGCTCGGAGCTGGATACGGATCTCGGAAAAATTATTAAATACCAAACTGCCGCATTTATAGCTATTAAAAATAGTCCTATGTATGTAAATAAACTAAATCCCTTTTTCATCATGATTTTTATAAAATAAAACAAATACAAAAATAAGCGCGTAATAAATTACCCAGAAATAAAAACTTAATCCCTCTGTTTTTAATGGAATAGAAAATCTGGAAAAAATATTGATTATAAAAAATTCATAAGTAATAAATATATTTACTAAAACTCCTAAAGTTTTTGCCAAAAATCCGGAAACTAATCCTAAAAAGGCCATTGCAAAACCAATACTCATTGTAATTGGAATAAATTCTAATATTAAAATATTCGCCAATATAGAAGTAAGTGAGAAAACCCCGAAACTAGACAATAAAATAGGCAAGGCCATTATTTGAGCGGCGCTGGTCGTGATAGCATTTTCTTTCCAAGACAAAAATCCGCCGGACTCCACATTAAATATATTTTTTAAGGATGGAGCTAGATAAACTATTCCCAAAAGAGCCGCGAAAGAAAGCTGAAACCCTATGTCGAAAACCAATACTCTTGGATTAAATAGGGCCATGATAAAAGCGGCTATGACTATGGCATTGCGCGGATTGAATAACCTCTCAGTTTGAATGGCAAAAAGGCCTATAGTGCCCATAATGGCCGCCCTAACTACCGAAGCTTCTGCTCCGGCCATAAGCACGAATAAGGTAATGGTTAGAACACTTAAGTAAAAAGAGATGGCGCTGCCAAAGAATGAGTTAAACAATAGCCCAACGGCTAGAACGATCACCGAAATATTATATCCGGAAAGAGCAACTAAGTGTGTAGTGCCGCTCATAGACATTTTATCTTTAAATTCCTTAGAAAAATCTTCTCTGGCGCCGATAGTTATGCCGGCCAAAAAAGCAGATTTTTCTTTAGGCAAACTAGATTTAAAAACATTCATGATTTTTTCTTTGAATAAAAATAGCTTGGCTTTTATAAAATTACCCTTATTTTTTTCTATCAGTTCTATCTTCGGAAAATTGGTCTGGCCAAAGATACCCCTGCTTAAAAAGTAATTATTATATTGCTCGTCCGGCTTATTTATTTTCCCGCTTATTTTTACCACATCTCCATATTTAAACTCAGGATACGGGCTTAATCTTACGCTGATATCGCCTCTATAATCCCCATCCAAAGAAAGTTTTAATTCTTGAGTGGCTCCGCCTCTAACCCCCTCAACTAAACCGCTGAATTCGCCTTCCTTACCGAAAGGAATATTTATATTTTTAAATTGAAAATAAGAAAAAAGCTGATAATAAACAGCGCCAGCTATGACAAATAAAACTAGCCAAGCCAGCTTCTTTTTCTTTATGAGTAAAAAATAAAAAGAAACTAAACAGACAGCCAATATAATCAAATAAAAACTGCCGGTAAATAATGTAGTCAGCGTTATTCCTATCAAGAAAAAAAGACAGAGCCAAAAAGCTAAGTCGTGAATATTAATTTTATTAGACATTGCTATTTATTATAAATCCCCTCATCAAATAAAAATAATTCTATGTGGGGATAAAAAACAAAAACGCCCCACTGAAGGGGTGTTTTTGTAAATTATTTAAGATTTTTACTAAACTCTTTAAAATCATTTATCAATAAATTTAATTCTTCTTCTTTTATGTTCTCTAAATTCGGAACTTTTTCTGTTAAAAATTTATTAATTTTTTCCTCCTTGCCCGCCATAGCTTTACTGCGTCCGTCCGAAGCCTTTGGCGAAGAAGGAGCGTCGGCGGGTTCACCGCCCTGAAGCGCCTCTAAATTTTTTCTATCTTGTTCTGATAGAAGCTTAAAGATTCTAAAAATCATTCTTTTAAGCAGGGACTCGCCGAATCTTGATATTATCTTTTCTTTTTCTTCTTGAGATAAATTTTCCAGACCCAATTCTTTATTTAGTAATTGTGTTAAGTCCATGTTTTTGTTTTGTCCGCTATAACTTTCTTTGTCCGCCATAGCATTGGCGAAGGTGGAAGCGAAGGCGGATTTTT
>JAUSKP010000054.1 GCA_030646555.1 bacterium | reverse complement strand
TTCCTGAAAAAATTGACGACTTTGGCGCTTTACAGCTCGCTAAAAATATCGCTTCAAAAATAGAAACAGACCTTAATTATCCGGGCGAGATAAAAGTGAATGTCATCAGGGAAATGAGGGCCGTGGAAGTGGCGAGATAATTTTTGTATAATTTAATTAAATTAAAAACAACAAAACTATGAAAAAAGAAGACTTAGTTGCGGTTGTAATGAAAGCCGCCGAAACATCTACAAAAAAACAAGCCATTATAGCCGTGGAGTCTGTTTTTGAGGCTATTACTAAAGCTTTAGGCAGGGGCGAGGAAGTGGCGATTCCCGGATTTGGCGCTTTTAAAACAGCCAAGAGAGCCGCCAGAGTTGGTATTAATCCAAAGACCGGAGCAAAGATACAGATTAAGGCTTGTATTAAGCCAAAATTCAGAGCCGCGAAGGCCTTGAAAGAAGCAGTGAAATAGAATTGTTTAATAAATAAAAACTCCCGCGATGCGGGAGTTTTTATTGTAAATATTATTTTAGTTTTGCTTTTACTTTATTGCTTATGCTTATAAAACTATTATAGGCATTTTTTATTTCTTGCAAAGATTTTTCTATCAGGGTTTGAGCGGCATCTTCTTCTGTAATAATTTTTATTGGAGTAGTAGTTGCCAATTTAGCGGTTGAAGAAGCTAAAGACTCTTCAATTGGCTTAGCTATTAATTCTTCTATTTTTTCTGGAGTAGTTGTTGCGATACCAGTTATTATTTCCGGGGTAGATGTGGCTATATTTATAATGTCTTTTTCAATTGCGCCTATGATTATTTTTTCGGCATTGCTATTAAAAATTTGAGCATTGGTCAAGCTTTTCATAGCCGAGTCAATGTATTTCCAAGTATCCTCTTTTTTAATCAGTTTAGCGCTTTCAAGTTTTTTTAGGTCCAACATAATCTTTTCTAATCTGGTATTAGCAGTTTCTAAAACATTTTTTTCTTGGAAGGTGAGGATGAAGACTGTCAGCTTTTTAACATACTTATTATAATTTTCATCTCTCCAGTCTTTGTATTCTTGGGCGAGATTTTTTACTTCTTCTAAAGTTAATTCGTCACTTTCGGTTTTAACTTTAAGATCTTCGGAATACTTTTTATTATTATCCAAAATTTCCAAGAACCTTTCTTTTATTTGGGTTTGAGCGTCAGATTTAAAATTAAAAGAATTTATTCTGCTTTCAAGATTTTTTATTTCCACTAAAGATAAGTTCGTTATTTTGCCCAAAGCCTCTTTTCTGATCTGAATTTCTTTTATTTCCTTATCTTGATCAGAAATCGTGCTGTCGTCTTTAAGTTCTACCAACTCATCAACCTTGTTAGACACCTCTTTATTTGGGACTTGGAGATTTTCTTGGGCAAAAATAGGAGATAGACCCAACGACAGGATGACTAGGATTACTATTACTATCACTATCAATCTAAATATTTTTTTCATGCCAGTTTTGCCCAGGAGGGCTAGTTAATTTATTAACGCAGCCCGAGTGGCTGCAAAAGTGAGCACCCTGTTAAATAATCCGTCGACTGACGGATTGCCACGAAGTGGCATTTAACAGGGTAAAGGTTTTGTTTCTTAAATTTGTTCATTGGAGCAATTTCAAATTTCAGACAAAGCCCTTTACATTGTTAGTTTATTTAAAAGTTCGTCAATATTTTCTCCATTTTCTCCGCCGTTCATATCCAGTCCGCCGATCTCTTTTTCCAAAATAGCTGAATTTAAGTGCCCGGGGCCATTTTTTGCCGTTTCGTTAAGGGCGATAGCCACTTTTTTAGTGGAATCGTTATAGTATTTGGCTTCAGCAATGGTGATTTTGATATCCACTTGGCCGGCTTCTTTCGTGATTTTTTCTTCATCTAGGCTCGCTAATAATACCGGCGACAAGAGCCTGGCGTTAAATTTGGAAAAAGAATCGCTTACGGAGATGACTATAAGCAAACCGGTCAGACTTAGGGCGGCGCCGAATTTTAATATTTCAAAAAATCTGACGGAAAACCCATTTCCAATATTTTGAGGAGAGCTTAAAATCAGCCTTAATGAATGGGCTTTGTATTCCTGAGACGGCTCAATCCTTTTAAGTTGTTTAATTGCTTCCTCTATGTTTTTCATATAATTCTTTTAAAATATTTATGGCTCTATGCTGTATAAGTCTTATAGCTCCTTCGCTTTTATCGAGCGCGCCGGCTATTTCTTTGTGATCCAGGTCTTCCACATATCTCATTATCAGCACTTCTTGATATTCCGGCTTTAGCAATTTGATCAGCGATTTTACTTTATTAATGGCGAATGGGATGTCTAAATTGTCTTGTTCTTTAAATCCCAGAGTTTCTTCGGCAAAATCTTCGGTATCTATTGAAATGTTCTTTTTATCCGTGCGGTAGTGATCTATGACCTTGTTTCTGGCAATTTGATAGAGCCAGCTGGAAATAGGGAATTGTTTTTGTTTGTAATTTTTTATATTCTGCCACGCGCTTAAAAATATTTCATGGGTCAGATCTTCGGCCACTTGTTTGACCGAAACCTTAAAAAAAACGAATCGGTATATCTGCGGCACGTAATGGCCGTAAATTATGCCAAAAGACTCCTGGTTTCCGCCCTGAGCCTGCTTTATGTGTTTTTTTTCTTCCTCTAACATAATAAAACGATTAAGTGGGGCTTTAGTTTCTTAAAAATGATGTTCTTTTGCCCCCCTCTAGTTATTATATGATATATCAGAAACAAAGGTTTTTATATCCGATTTTAATTTTCAAAACAAATTATCGCCCGTACAATTCACGTTGTCCTTGTCAAAGTCGAATATTATTAAAATGCCTCAAGAGTGCGGAATGAGGCGGAGTTATACAAGACCTTGCTTTTTGCATGGGGGGGTAAACTATAAACATAGTTGTAAAAATAATCAATCATTATAAAAAATATGTTGTCGACCATACTTGCTACTAATAAAAATCATTAACTAAATAATAAATAAAATATATGAAAAAATTCAATAAAAATTCAATAATTACATTGGCCGTTGCTTTTACATTTGGTCTAGCTGGGTTAGTTATAGCCGCGACCTCGGTAAATCTTGGCACAGCGGATAATTTTGCTATTCTGGCCGGTTCTACGATAACGAACACCGGTCCCAGTGTGATTAACGGAGATCTGGGTTTAAGTCCGGGCACTGCAGTCACTGGGTTTCCTCTAGGCACGCTCAATGGAACACAACACGCGGCTAATACGACGGCAGCCAATGCTCAAGTAGCTCTCACCACAGCCTACAATAATGCCGCAGGACAAACACCTGTTTCTACAGTACCTACGGAACTCGGCGGGACAACCAAAACCGCTGGCGTCTACGACTCCGCAGCCGGTACATTTGGGATAACAGGAACTCTGACGCTGGATGCGACTGGCGATCCCAACGCAGTCTTCATTTTCAAGACCGCTTCAACGCTTATCACGGCTCATGCTAGCAATATAGTCCTCGCAAATGGTGCTCAGGCTTGCAATGTCTTTTGGCAGGTCGGCAGTTCTGCGACACTTGGAACGAACTCCAATTTCAAAGGAAATATTCTGGCTTTGACGTCCGCCACGCTCACCACCGGCGCCAATGTGGAGGGTAGAGTGTTAGCGCGAAATGGCGCGGTCACATTAGATACAAACACCATTACCAAGGCGACTTGCGCGGCTGCACCAACCCCAATTAACGGTGGTTGGAGTGACTGGGATGCCTGTAGCGTAACGACTTGTGGTCAAACAGGAACACAAGCTCGTACTTGCACTAATCCTGCTCCTGCTAATGGAGGAGCTTCTTGTTCTGGTTTATCTACTCAATCTTGCAGTACCACGGTCTGTCCTACACCAACCCCTGTTGTAACACCGACAACTACACCAACCCCCGTGGCTCCAACTCCAGTTGTTACCCCAACTCCGACACCAACTCCTGTGGTTGCGCCAATAGTAACCCCTACACCCACACCCGTTCCAACATTACCAAATACTGGAATTGGTCCTGATGAAAAAAGTATTCCTTGGAGTATCGTCATACCAGCTGGTATCTTTGCGATTTCGATTTTCTTCTATCTTGCTCGAAAGAAACAGGTAATTTAGTCCGTGAAAATATATAAACTTGTTTCGATTGTAATCATATTAGCTGTTGCTTTTGTGCTTATTTTGGTCGGGCCGAACGCTACGCTTGCGGCAACTGCGCCATCTCTTGGATCGCTAAGTACTTTTGGTATAGTTTCGGGTACTTTTACAAATGCTAATACTCCGCCACAAACAATTATAAATGGAAATACTTGCTATACTACCGGACCCGATACAGTTCCTACAACTTATAATGGTACGGCTGGGGCCTGTCCTGGAGCTGCGGGAGCGGATCAACTTGCTGCTCTAAACAACGTTGTTGATGGTTTAAACGTTCAGGCATGTACTGACCTAGGAGCTTCTGCTGCCTTAAACAATGTCGCCGGTCATTTAACTGGAGTTTATACTCCCGGTTGTTATTCTACTTCCGGAGCAGGTGCTACTTCTATGACTATTACTACAGGTACTACAGTTACTCTTAGTGGTGCCGGTGTTTATATCTTTAAAGCAGCCGGTGCTCTTAAACCAGCAGCAAATACTACAATTGTTTTAACAAATGGAGCTACTGCTGACAAAGTATTTTGGGCCCCCGTAGAAGCCACAACAATTGGCGCAAATTCTACATTTATTGGAAACATTATTGATGCTGCTGGCATTACAATCGGTCAGTTTTCTACTCTATTAGGAAGAGCCTTGGCGTTTGGTGGAACAGTTACACTTGATGCAAATACGATTACTGTGCCGACATATCTCAAGGTTATTAAAACAGTCACCAACGACAACGGCGGTACTTCCAATGCCTCTGCTTTCTCTACAACTATTGCTGGTGTGACCACTGCGGTTCCGACAGCTACCGGCGTTGCAGATCCAGGAGTAGATAATGTTTTGACTTCAGTCGGAGCATATAGCGTGGATGAAGGCGCACATGCTGGCTATGATAAAACTCTTTCAGTTGGTTGTTCGGGCACAATCGCCCTTGGCGAAACAAAAACTTGTACAATTACGAATAATGATATTGCGCCACACTTAATTGTTATTAAAACCGTTGTTAATGATAACGGTGGTGCGTCAGTTGCTTCTGATTTCACCACAACAATTTCCGACGTAACTACCGCTACACCGATAGCTGCCGGCGTCGAAGATCCTGGAGTAAATAATGTTTTGACTTCGGTTGGAGCATACAGCGTGGATGAAGGCGCACATGCTGGCTATGATAAAACTCTTTCAGTTGGTTGTTCGGGTACAATCGCTCTTGGTGAAACAAAAACCTGTACGATTACGAATAATGATATTGCGCCCGTGACTACTGCGGCTGCGTCAGCTAGTAGTAGTGGATATAGCATCATTCCTCGGGTCCCCCCACTAATTAATGTAGTGAAAATACCCAGTCCTTTGGCATTGCCGGCTGGTTCCGGTCCGGTAATGTACACTTACACTCTTAGTAATATTGGAATAGTCCCGGTAACAGATATAGCGTTGATCGATGATAGCTGTAAGCCCGTGACTATTTTTTACGGAGACGCAAATGGCGATTCTAAACTTGATGTCAATGAAACATGGATATTTCATTGCACCACAACACTTTCAAAAACTCACACGAATACCGTTGTCGCGACCGGATGGAACGCCGGTTTTAGCGCAACCGATGTTTCAAGCGCTACTGTTGTTGTCGGTGTGTCGGTAGTGCCGCCCTTGATTCATGTGGTAAAAAAGCCTGATACATTCATCCTTCCTGCCGGCGGCGGAGCAGTTACCTATACATACACTGTAACCAATCCCGGCACAGAGCCATTAAGCGATGTTAGCATTACCGACAATAAATGCACTGGTCTGCCTGGACGTGTCTTAGGACACCCGGGAGATCTTAATAAAAATAACTTGCTTGAAAGCAATGAAATATGGACTTTTACTTGTAAGACCGATCTCACACAGACAACAACAAATATCGGTACGGCTATAGGTTACGCCAATGGTTTATCTGCCATTGATCTGTCGCCGGCAACTGTCGTTGTGGCTCCTATTGCAGCTACTATTACAGATGTGCCAATATTACCGAATACAGGAGTTGCTCCTGATGGGAAAAGTATTCCATGGAATATCGTCATACCCGCTGGCATTTTTGCAGTTTCGATCTTTCTTTACTTTTTTCGAAGAAAACAAACAGTTTAGTCTAAGCATTGAGAAAGATGGATGCGCAAGAGCCAGGCAAGAGTTTGTCCAGTATTTGTGGTTATGAGCTTTTTACAAAATTTATGCGATCAAAAATCTTATCAAAACGAACACTATTATCAATAGTTATCCTTTCAGGATTAACTCTTTTTACCTCGCTCTTTTTTTATTTTATCCCCCAAAGCTCAAGCCGAAGTGGCTCAGTGCCACTCACTGCAAACGTCGCTGCTTTTCAAAAAATAATGGATTCTGACCCATCTACCGGTCAGGTTGGGTTGCCGACACGTCTCAAAATTCCAAGTATAAATGTCGATGCCTCCGTTGAGTATGTCGGTCTTACGCCTGACGGAGCGATGGACGTGCCAAAAGAACGCGCTAACGTAGCATGGTTCAATCTTGGACCACGACCTGGGGATAATGGCAGCGCCGCTATTGCCGGACACTATGGATGGAAAGACGGGAAAGGATCGGCGTTTGATAATTTATACAAGTTGCGCAAAGGCGATAAAATATATGTTGAAGATGACAAAGGGGTGATCACTACTTTTGTGGTGCGCGAAAGCCGAAGGTACAATCCGAAAATGGACGCTTCAAATGTGTTTAGTTCAAACGACGGGAAGCCACACCTTAACCTCATTACCTGCGAAGGAGTTTGGGATAAAGTTTCCAAAACTTATTCCAAGCGGCTAGTGGTGTTTACCGATAAAGAATAGAAGAATATTGATTTTTGAGCGAGTAGGGGGAGTCTCACCAACCAGGCTAGCCGGGTTTTCGCTTTAGTTTCCGATGATTTTGCATTTTTAGTTAAAAAATAACAATTTTGTATTTTTGCGCTTGATCTTTGCGGAGCTTATGAGATTCGTCCGGCTTACCGGTTAAAAAATGAAAACTCCCCATAAAGAGGAGTTTTCATTTTTTGAGCGAGTAGGGGGAGTCGAACCCCCTTCATCAGCTTGGAAAGCTGAGGTAATACCAGTATACGATACCCGCAATTGATTATTTGAGCCTTTCTATTATAATAAGTTTTATAACTAATTTCAATAATTTGGCCAACTGCATTTTATGAACAATATGAATAGAGGGACTAAGAATTTAGTAAACACGATCTTATCCTTATTAGTAATTTCTGTTTTGGGCGGTCTTGGCTATTTGCTTTTTAGTAGCGGAGAATCTTTTGTTCCGGAAAATTTTATTGAAGCAAGGGGCAGGAGTGCTATTATAGCGTCGGAACTGGTTTCGGATTTAAATATATCCTTATTGCAGAGTTTGCCAAAAATTTCAGAAGAAGATAAAAATGGCAGATTCTCTTCTGCTTTAGGGTTAGTTGAGCAAGAAATTGAAAAAATACAAAAGGTTAAAGATATGGCCTCGAAATTATCTATTGAACTTACCAATATGGCGCAGGCTATTCAAGGTATAAAGCCAGTGGTTGCGCGAAATCTAGCTTTAGAGGCGGTATCTCAGGAAGTTTCAATGATTAACCATTTATTAAATTATAATAATTATTTTTATTCTCTTTTAGAAACATTAAAATTGAAATTTTCCGGAGACATAAGATATGACAGCTCAGATGTGCAGGTTTTGATAGAAAATATGAATAAAGAAGCCAAAGAAATAAATTCTATAAATGATTCTTTTAATCAGAAGCTTAAAGAGTTTGATAGCGCCATAAATTAATCCCGCAAAATCGCAAAGCGATCGCGGGGCAAGTAAAAAAAGTAAAAACCCCTCCGACTTAAGTCGGAGGGGTTTGATTTTACAGACCTCCTTAGTCTGTCTGCGGATCATATTTCGTTTCGAGGCGCTTAGTCTATCAACACCAGGCACAGATCTCTTTTTCCGTTTGCCGATCCCTCAACTTCACCCAGGATTCTGAGCGAAGTTTTTGTCATCCTCTCCTTATCCATGGAATCCGTTGTGGAAATAACGGTCGCTCTTTGAACCGGCCTGTTTGTTTTTCTGAAGGATATATGCAGTTTTTTCACGTTTTCTCCTTTTTCTGTTTTTTAGCAATGTCGTCTAGCGCTTCTTGTTAAAGAACCCTCCTTTGGCGACTTTTTAGGCGGCCGCTGCTTCTTTTTTGGTCAGGTTTGCCATCGTAGTTAATCCCATATAGGACGCCTTCCATTCGCCATAGCCATCTTCATAAGCAACGGCAAACTCGATCCCGGTTTTTATCGCGGTTTCAAGCTGTTTGCCCGTGAAGGAATGTCCGCGCGCTATCACAATGCCAACTCCCTTAAACTGCCTTAATTTGTCCGCCAGTCCATTTACGGTGGTGAACACTTTCGGCGCTCTTATGAAGTCGATTTTCGGCACCATGTTGGTTTCCTTGTCGAACAAGCCCGCTTCGATAAGATCCGTTAAGGATGTATCGGCTGCGTTTTCCGGTGTGGCCAAGTAAGCGATGGGCCTCTTATTTTTTTGGTTCATTTTACCTCTTTTATATTTCCAGCTCCTTCAACTAGGCAACTGGATTTTGTATGTTAATGTACAGTGAGTTGATATATTAACATATTCATAAAAAAAGTAAATACCCCGTCTTAAAATAAAGTAAGAGATAAAATATATAATTGGTCGGACTGCCCTCCTTCGCTTCCTCCTTCGCCCCGCTAAGCGGGACTTCGGCGGACAAAGAAAGCTACGGACGGGCAATCGTCCTCTTTCACTACGTTCAGTCGGACTGCTGGGAATTGAACCCAGGCCACGTGTACCCAAAACACGTATACTACCGTTATACTACAGTCCGTTCTTTAAAACCTAAAAGTATTTTATTCTATTTAGTGATCATTTTCAACCCCGCACCTTTTAAGGATTAGGTTTTTGTTTGGTTGTAATTTTACTATTAATTAATTACAAAATTTTATTTATATAATACAAGAAATTTATCGCAATTTTTAGAGAATTATCCTTAAAAGGTGCGGGGTCAATGAGCTAGAAGCTTTGATTATTTTACGTTTTTAATTTAAGATATATTTATTGCAATCTTGATTTTCTGGCGTTTGAAAATTGTAAATTGTGAATTGAAAATTACTCATGTCCTCGTAGTTCAATGGATAGAACAGCTCCCTTCTAAGGAGCGGATCAAGGTCCGATTCCTTGCGAGGACACCATTGCGAAAAAAACTTATCTCCCTACGGGAGATGTCCCGAAGGGACACAACTAACGACCAACGACTTATGGTGAGGGGTTGATTTTTTATTAATCCGTGTTAGTTTTTGGATAGAACGTTGTTAATTTTATATTGATAAATTCAGGGAGATGGGAGGATAAGAGAATGGAAACAGAAGAAAAGAAAATGGGAAAAAAGTTGAGCTTGCTGAGAAGCGGCTTCTTGGTGTCTATATTGATTATTGTCGCCGGCATCTTTTGCTTTACAGAGTTTTTAACTAAAGGATATTGGATAGGCCTCGCTATGAGCGTGCAGCTTTTAGCGGTCGGAGTCCTTCTTTTAATGATAGTTATTTTAGCGACTCGTGATTATTTTGAAGAATTAAAAACTGAAAAAGAAAAAGCAGAAAAAGCGGAAAACAAGCTATACGAAAAAGATGACTGGGTATCATACGGCGGCGGACTGCATCAGTACCGGCCGCATAAGTAATAAAGAGTCAATCAAATAAAAGCGACCCGCTATCGGGCCGCTTTTTTGTTTACTATTCTTTTTTCTTGAGCAATTTGAGACCTTCGAGGAACTTGTGCGTCTGCCAGATTTCCTGGGCGGTGAATTTGAATATCTGCGCATTTCCTTCCGCCTGTATCAGGCTGTAGGTATCTTCCATCGAGCCCGCGCAAGGCAGCCCATCTCCTGTGAGATATTTAGCGGCGGTTTCTTTGGCTTTTTGAACCGTCTCTTCTTCTAATTCCTTAACGATCTCTGTATCTACGCCGTCGCCACGGATAATTTTGAATTTCATATTCCTCCTCCCATCATCTTGAATGAACTATAGTTATTGTATTTTATTTTTCCGTAATGAGCAAATTTATTTTTTATTTCGTATTTATTATTGAAAAAATCTATATTTTTGTTATTATTAGTTAGGTTAAGTAATGCCTGGGTAGCTCAGTGGTAGAGCGCAGCCCTAGATCTTTGGGGCTTTTCACTGCAAAGTGAATCGAAAAACTAGGTGAACTCGGGGAAAACTTATTATTAATTTAATGAATGATCCCGAGCCAAGCCCTGCGTTGCAGGGAAGGTGTAGAGACTATCCCGAAAGGGAGTACTTCCCGATGTTTTGTCGGGACGGAAGCGCCTAGCTCCTCACGTTGTGAGGATGATGATATAGTCCAATTCAGCTTCGGAAGAGGCTGGCGTCGGGTGTTCAATTCACCCCCCAGGCACAATTTATTAAAATCGCCATTAGTGGCGATTTTAATTTTAGTGTCACTGTAAGTTAGGGTAGCTTGTGGTGAGCGTAGCCGAACCATTGCTTTTTTATTTAGTTTGTGTTATTATTTTCACGTTAGTTGCTATTGGCAGTTGTTATTTGAAAAAATTTCAGAAAATATGGAGGAGATATATGCAGATCAAATCAGTTGAGATTTATTTTAAAGTCCACAAGGGCTTAAGGAGTTTTATGGTGTGGGCAATCGGGGAAAGGAAAGTTTTTTTAGGAAGTATTTTCGCCGACGAAATTGGCGATCCCCAAGAACAGTCGCACAAATTAAACTTCATTTATAATCGGGGCAAAACAATCGGGATGCATATCAAGATGGCTAAAAGAGGGGATAATTTCTATTGCGCCAAACCGCAGTGGTATTTTCCTAAATTTACCATCATCATAGAAGAGGCGAAAAAAGCGGAAGCAGTTTTTCCTCTTTACGTTTCCCCAGTTTCTGAAAAAGAAAACTGGTGGGATAAATAAGTATTTTGTTTTTCCATGTTTGAGAAAAATCCGACAGTCGAGCAGCTGTTTGAGTTTTTTTCTAAAATCACCCACCCCCTCACTCTATTAGAGTGAGGGGGTTTTATTTTTTAAAATCAACCTATTGACTTAGTTGCCGGCAGGACTACGATTAGATTAATAGTTTCTTTAAAAATTAAATCTCGCATAAATTTATTATGTGCGGGATAAATAGCGCGGAGGTGTTATGAACGATGAACAGTCAGGAGAGTTGCTCGGCATTCTGAGACAGGCGGTCGGTCCCTACAACAAATATGTAAGGGGCTTACGCTGGCAGGCATGGTTGAAAACCTCTTTTGCCATTTTATTTCTGGTTGAAGCCGGTTTTTTGCTCTGGCCGATAGGAAGGGGTATGAGGCCTACAAACGAGGCGCAATCGCAAGTAGTTGGCATGCCATCTAGCAATATGGACGTGGCTTACTTGCAAAAATCTTCAACTACAGCAGATATGATTGCTTTAGTTGAGATCTCGGGAGTAATCAGCGAAGCAGGGAGAACAAATATGGTTGAGGACGTCAAATTGATGCTCCAAACTGCTCGCGAAGATTCTCGGGTCAAAGCGATTATTTTGAAAGTTGAAAGTCCGGGCGGGGGAGTAAATGCCTCAAACCTCATTTGGAATGAGGTAATGAAGTTTAAAAAGTCCGGCAAACCGATGGTCGCTTTTTTCAACGGCATTGCGGCTTCGGGCGGGTATTACGTTTCTGTTCCCGCGGACAAGATCATCGCGACTCCTGAAACATGGACGGGAAGCATCGGCGTGATCATGCAGATGCCGAACTATTCCGGTCTTTTGAAAAAGATAGGGGTGAAATACACAACCATTAAATCAGGAGCCAGAAAAGATATGCTTTCTCCCTACAAGCCGGCCGACAAAGAAGACGCCAATATCGCGCAAAGTCTTGTTGACGGCGCGTTTGATCGGTTTGTTCAAAAGGTTGCCGATGGCAGAAACATGGATGAAGTGAAAGTCCGTATTTTGGCTGATGGCAGAATCTATGACTCCGAACAAGCGCTGAACAATGGGCTCATTGATCAGATTGGCTATATTGAGGACTCCTTTGAAACTGCGAAGGATCTTGCGAAAATAAAAACCGCTTCTTTGGTTCAATATAAAAAGAAGACGGATGTTTTTGGAGATTTTTTCGCGGCGTTTAGCAGTAAGCCATTGATTGATATTGGGCAGCGTATTTCAACGCTCCCGCCCGGACTATATTATCTTTGGACAGCCGACCGCTGATGCCTACCAAAGTCGCCCCCCGATAAGGATCGGGGGGCTTTTTTATACCTATTGACAGATATTATATTGTGTGCTATGCTATTCACTAGCACAGTACAATTTAGTGAGTAAATTACAAATATCAGAAAAGGAGGAATTATGAAAAACCTGCTGGATCTGTTCAACGAGCTTGTGCGGGGACGCAAGGATAAGAGCGAAAACCCGGTGGTGCTTCCGCCGCTTATCAAGCGGCTGAATCTTCCCGAGTTCCCGCGGTTTTCCGGCGAACGGCTGCGCAACGCGGTCGTGACGATAATCCGGACCCGGTACGGCGGCAAGCGGATAAGCGCGCGGGTGGTGGGCAAGATCGCCAGCCACTACGGCGTGAAACTCTACGGCACAGGCATCTTTCGCCGCTGCCGCGAGAACCGCAGCATGCTGGTCGTGACGCCCGCCTAATCCGCAGCGTCGTTTTCTCCCACCAAGTCCTTGCCCCGCTTTTCGTTTTCGGCAAGGTAGCCCCGCATCCTGCGGGGCTTTTTATCCCCCACATAAATATTTATGTGGGGGATTTATTTATTTGTAAAAATAGTTTTTTGGCTAAACTATCCGCCAATCGGCGGATAATCGCCCGAACATTTTACAAAGTAAAATGTTTTAGGGTATTATTCATAAGTTATCTTAGATGGTGCCTATGGTTCAATGGTAGAACTCCGCTCTGTGGCAGCGGCGACACGGGTTCGATCCCCGTTAGGCACCCATTATGGCTAAGAAAAGACTATAAAAAATACCGCCTTTTTGGGGCGGTATTGTGTTTGTGTCCGGATATTATTCTATAAACAGATTAATGATAAAAACTTTGTCTATTATAATAATTTTCTCTCGGAGCTGATATACCGTAGGGCCGTTGTTTGGCATTTCTACAGAGACTTTTCCTTTAATCCCTTTTTGCTTTGCCATTTCTTGGCCGATTTTTTCCAGATATTCGGCAAAATCTTTCGGGGTAGGGAATTTTTCATTGGAATACATGAACAGCATTTTGCCCGCGAATGTTTTATTTGTCGTTGAGCCTCGTTCGCACTCATAGATTTCTACTAGAGCCATTATTCCTGAAGCCATTTTTCTTTTCCTCCCTTTGTCCGCCGTAGCTTTATGCGAAGGCGGATTCTTTTAATTTGTAGTGTTATCAAGAATTTATTTTCAAAGGACGTTTTGATTATAATGAATGATTCAGAAAAGTCAAAACATATTATTTTTCACCCTTTGACCGGGCAGTGTCATACCTTCGGTAGATCTCCCGTAGGGATGAAAAATTCGATTGGTCCGCCAGCTGACGGACGTAATTTGTAAATTATCACTATCCGGAAATAAAAATAGTTAAGCGGTATAAAAAGTCGCATATATAATAATTGATCGAATTTCTACTGACCCGGCTTTGACTTTTAATCAGTAAGTTTTACACTGAAAGTATAAGTATTATTTGACAACAAAATAAATGGGAGGTGGTAAGTATGATACGCAGCGGAATTGAAGGATTGATGGAATTTGGAACCCATAAACATTCATTGGTAGGTAATCTCAAGAATATCTTCGCGGCTTTTGCGGCCATGCTGGTATGGACCATATTTATAACCGTAGTGCTCACGGCTATCGCCGGAGTGGAGACAAATGAGATCCGCGCCATATTGGCGGCTAAAATATACAGTGTAGCGCCGTCCGCAAGCGCTAAAAGCGGCGTCCTAAATGTATTTTTTATGGCATGTATTCGCGCGCCATTATGGGAGGAGCTGTATTACAGATGGGCTCCTTTGATGGTGGCAATGTCGCTGGAAATTATATTGGTCCGCGGTTTTTCACGCAATAATCAGCGCGCCCGCGAAGTTGAATACAATCAAGATTGCGCGCATTTATACGGCAATTTGAAAGGCACGGGGCTCATTTTACCCGTGATGATATTCAGTTCAATTGCTTTTGGCTTGGCCCATGGCGGTGTTATGAATATAATGTATCAAGGCGTCGGCGGGTTCATTTTCGCCTGGCTGATGATCAAGGGCGGTTATTGGCCTGCCGTGATAGCTCACGGCACGTGGAACTTTATGCTGATGTTCGGCTTGCCGGTGATCTTTAAGTAAAATTATCCCCTCACTCTGTAAGAGTGAGGGGATTTTCTTTTAAAAAAAAGGACCCGCGCACCATTGCGCGGGTCCGAACTTCCAAACTTTCTATCCCTCTTGTCCTCTTGGGGCGAGGCCTCGATCATCTCCGAGGGCGGAGCCCTGTTTTTCTTCTGGGTGAGAAGTGACGCAGCGACTTTAGTCAGTTAAAATCGCTACTCTGGATGTTATCTTCCGGCTCGTGTCCTTTCGCTCTCTATCGGGAGCTAGGGAAGGGTTACCAGCCCTTAATCCTATGGGGAATCCCATATAACTATAATTAGACGGATATGAGCCTCGGCGATTCATCTCCCTCCGGATTTTCCGGATTTGGCGCAGTAGGAATTAAGCTACTGATCTCCTCTTCCTGCCTTATACGAACCAGGCAATAGAAAGGAGAGGCGCTGAATTACATCGCGAGTTTATATTCTCTTAACCAATGTACTAAGGAATATAATAGCACTTCCCAAAAAATTGTCAACTATCGCTACGGCTGTAAGAATTTTAATATTTTTTTCCAAAGCCCGCCCCCTGCTTCTTTTTTAAATCCTAATGGCTGATATTGAAGCGTGTTTTCAGAAATAAATTTATCGGAAATATTTTTTATTCTTTGGGCTTCTCTGTCTACCAGGTCGCCGTCGTATTCTCCGCTATGAGCCGATGTTCCGGCATAGGACGGTTTTTTCATATCTAAATGCAGACTGATCTCTATTCCGTCATTTACAATTTTTTCAATATAAATATGAAAGCGCGGATAGAATCGGCTGGCTTCCAGCGATCTGGCATAGCTTATTTCATTCTGTTTGTGCGGATTATAAATTTCTTTGTATCCGCATACGCGCATCAAATTTTTATAGGAAGTATTTATTTTTTTGATTGGGAAATTCATCTAATACAAGTTATTATACTCTATTTGTCTGGAGTATAATATTAGTATGGCCTTAGAAATAATTTTAATAGTATTGGCGTTTATTTTTGTATTGGTCGGGATCGCAGGGATAATATTGCCATTTTTACCGGGCATTCCTTTGGCGTGGCTGGGTGTTCTGATATTCGGCTTCGCCGGTGATTTTTCCGTTATTTCTCTCAGAATGGTTTTAATTTTCTTGTTTCTGTCCCTTGTTGTGTCGGCATTGGATCTTATAGTCCCAATGATAGGCGCTAAAAAATACAAAGCTTCTAAAGAGGGGTTGGCTGGCGCAATTTTTGGTTCGGTGGCCGGTTTTTTGATTGGCGGGCCAATCGGGATTATATTGGGTTTTTGCATGGGGCTGATCTTTGGAGAAATGTATGTAGGCAGAGGATCACAAGAAATAAGTGGAATATTGAGGGGTACCGTGATTGGATTTTTGTTGAGCGGATTGATAAAATTAATGTTGGCATTAACTATGCTTGGATATTTAATAGTCGCAATTTTTAAAATATAAAGGGCTTTGTCCTACAAAACCTTTACCCTGTTAAATAATTTTACCAAAATGGTAAAATTGATGCAGAGCATCATTTAACAGGGTGTTCACTTTTGCAGCCGGTCGGGCTGCGTTAATAAATTAACTAGCCCTCTTGGGCAAAAACGACATGCGAGAAAAATTAGAAAATATTAAAAACCTAAAAAGAATTCCCGAGAAAGGAATTATCGGCGGAGTATGCGCCGGCGTTGCTTATTTTTTTGGTTGGTCGCTCTGGCTTGTCAGGCTCGTTACAGCTTTTTTGTTCATTGGCGGGTTTCATTTTATGCCCATACTTTATATCTTGATGTGGATCTTTGTTCCGAAGATGGAAAAAGCTCCGGAAGATTTTGACGCGGTAACTAAATAAAAAATAAATAAAAATGGACAAGATGGGCTTTAAGCCGCTAGTCTTTCCAAAAGATGAGTTTAGTCATAACACCGTAATAGAATGGTGGTATTTTAATGGTCATCTAATGACGGAATCGGGCAGGGAATTTGTTTTTATGCATTGTCTTTTTAAAGCCGACCCTAAAAAAGTCGTTTTGCCGTTTTTAAAAGAATTGCCGGTTCACGACTTTTATTTTGCCCATAGCTTGATATCCGACATAGATAAAAAAACTTTTAAACCTTCGGTGTTTTTATATCCGGAACTGGATAAAGACAGCTTTAAAAAAGAAAGATTGTTTATTGGCTCTGGAAAAGATTTTGTTTTTGAAAATACAAAAGATGGCGAATACCATCTTATGAATTCCGATTTAGATCTGACCCTTATTTCCAAAAAAGATCCATTACTGATAGATGGGAAGGGGTGGATAGATCTTGGCAATAAAAATACTTATTATTTTTCATTGTCTGATCTAGAAGCCAAGGGAAAAATAAAGACCGAAAACGGATACGAACCCGTATCCGGAAAGGTTTGGATGGACAGGCAATGGGCAAATGGCGGATACCATCCCGAAGATAAATGGACTTGGTTTTCCATTCAACTTGAAAATGGTTTGGATGTTTTGTGTTTTGAATATGGCGATAAAGAAAAAACAAGATCGGCTACGGCTTATTTGCCCGATGGGAAACAAGTGGCCACTCGTAATGTTTCTTTTAAGCCTCTCGGTAAGACCTGGGAAAGCCCGGAAACTAAAGCGGTTTATGAATTGGAATGGCTCATAGAAATTCCGGAATTAAATTTGAAAATAAAAACTATTCCAAAAAATATAGATCAGGAAATAATTTTCGGAAATATAAATTATTGGGAGGGCGGTTTAAACATTGAGGCGCAACTAAATGACAAAAAAATAAAGGGAATCGGATTTTTGGAAATTGTGGGAGCGCCAATGCACAAGTCTTTGGCAAAAATTTATTTGAAAAAAGGCAGTGCGTTGATAAATAATCCGGAACTTTTAAAGAAATATTTTGAGAAGGGAAAAGAATTTATTTTTAGTAGAATATTTAGACCGTAGAGCCCATTCCGTCATTGTGAGTGCCGCCGAAGCAATCTGGATTTAGTGAGATTGCCGCGTCGCAGACTCCTCGCAATGACGAATAAGTAGGCGAGGAATGACAACGCGGAGTTTTATTCAGTTTTATAATAAAAGAATCATGCCGGGCAGTAGAAATTCGATTGGTCAGTCAGACTGACGTAATCTGTAAATAATCACTACTCGGAAATAAAAATAGTTAAGTACACCCTCGCACCTATGTATAGGTGAGGGGGTAAATAAAAAAGTCGTATATATATAATTGATCGAATTTTCACTGACCCGGTATGGATATTAAAAAGAGCAAAAAAAAGATAGTTATTATCGGCGGAGGGACGGGCGTGTTTACGGTTTTAACCGGATTAAAGCCTTGTTTTGATAATTTGACCGCTATTGTAACTATGGCGGACGATGGAGGATCCACGGGTATTTTACGTGAAGAATTCGGTATTTTGCCCCCGGGCGATATACGCAGGGCGCTTTTGGCGCTTTCAGATTCCGGCGACAAGATGCTCGCCCAGCTTTTTTCCTATCGGTTTGAGCAAGGACTGGGTTTAACAGGACACAATTTTGGCAATTTATTGATTACTGTTTTAGAAAGGCTGACAAATGATTTTGAAAAAGCGGTAAACGAAGCAGGAAGAATTTTATCCGTAAAAGGGAAAGTGATTCCGGTTACTTTGGGCAAGGCGAAACTTGTCGCAGAATTGGAGAGCGGGCAAAAAATAATAGGGGAAACAAACATTGACATTCCAAAACATGACGGCCATTTTAAAATAAAAAAAGTTTATTTAAATCCTTCAGTGAAAATAAATCCGAATGCTAAAAAGGCTATTATGGAAGCCGATATTGTTATTATTGGTCCCGGAGATCTGTATACCAGCATTATTCCCAACCTTTTGGTCGGCGGCATGAAAGAAACGCTTAAAAAAACCAAAGCCAAAATAATTTATATGAGCAATGTTATGACTAAGTTCGGCGAGACCAACGATTTCAAGGCCTCAGATTTCATAAAAACAGTTTTGGATTATTTAGGCAAAGATGTTTTGGATTATGCCGTAGTGAACAACAAAAAACCTTCGTTTAAAAAAATAGCTTCCTATGTAAAAGAAAGATCTGATTTTGTTGAGCCGGATGTAGATTTTAAAAAGACAGGCAAAACTTCTGTCGTAAAGGCAGATCTTTTAAGATCCGGAAAGTTTATCCGCCACGATCCTAAAAAAATATGCGGTTTAATTAAAATGCTCATATGATTATTGATGGAAGAAAAATAGCAGAGAATATTATTTCCGAGCTTAAGGCGTTAAAGAAGCCAGAAAAAAGTTTGGCAGCTATTTTAGTCGGCGAGAACGCGCAGTCAGAAAGTTTTTTAAAACAAAAAGCAAAAATTGCCAATCAACTTGGAATTGATTTTCGGCTGATAAGATTAAGCGGAGAAATGAGCGAGTTGGAAATTATAAAAGAAATTGAAAAATTAAACTTAGATAATTCTGTCGGTGGGATCATTTTGCAATTGCCTCTTCCGGAAAAGTTTAAGAAAGAAAATATCATTCCAAGCATTTCTTCTTTAAAAGATATTGATGCGCTCACAGAAGGCGGAAAGAAACTGGTTAGCTCTTTGGTAGTAGGGGTGGTTAACGATGTTTTAGCTTATTTGAATATGGATATAAAAAACCAGGTTGTGGCAGTGGTTGGTCGGGGCTTTTTGATAGGCGCTCCGCTTTTAGAATATTTTTCCGCGATAGACGGATCTCCCGAAGGGAGAAAGGGTAAATGTTTGAAAATAATAGCTCTAAACAGCAAGAGCGATATTGATTTAATAAAAGAAGCCGATGTTGTTATTTCCGGAACCGGAAAGCCGGGTTTAATTAAGCCGGAATTGTTAAAAAATAATGCCGTGGTTATTGATTTTGGATATGGCCTTGTGGACGGAAAATTAAAAGGCGATTTTTATCCCGGCTCACTAATTACTAGTGCCTGCCTGCCGGTAGGCAGGGCTAGTTCGCTAAATACTATCTCGTATACTCCGACTCCGGGCGGAACAGGCCCTGTTTTAGTGGCGGAAATATATAAGAACTTTTATAAGTTGAATTCCGCGCCCCCTCTGTCATTCCGCACTTGATGCGGAATCCAGTCCGTCATTGCGAGAAGTCTGCGACGCGGCAATCTCGAATAATAAATAGATTGCTTTGGGATTACCCTCGCAATGACGGAAATTAAAAATTACTTCACTATCTCTTCCGTCTTTTTCTTTACGCTATCCAAAAGTTTTTTATCGGCTTTTAACGCTTCAACTGTTTTGTCAAAACCAACGCCAAGTTTTTCGCCTTCCATAGTATAAGTCATTCCGGATTTTACAACTGCGCCGTATTTAATGGCGGCGCTTAGGACATCGGATTCATAGGAAATGCCTTCGCCGAACATAATATCAAATTCCGCTTCTCTAAATGGCGGAGCGACTTTATTTTTTACAACTTTTGCCCTCACGCGGTTGCCCACGATATTTTCTCCTTTTTTAACCTGAGCGATTTTTCGAATATCAATTCTTACGGAAGAATAAAATTTCAAAGCTCTGCCGCCGGGAGTGGTTTCCGGATTACCGAACATAATTCCAATTTTTTCTCTTAATTGGTTTATAAAAATTATCATTGTCCTGGATTTAGCGGAAATGGCAGTGAGTTTTCTAAGCGCTTGAGACATCATTCTGGCTTGAAGACCCATAAATTGCGCGCCCATTTCGCCTTCAATTTCTTTTTGAGGCGTTAGAGCGGCAACGGAATCCACCACGATCACATCAATGATATTGGATCGGACCAAGCTTTCTAAGATATTCAAAGCTTCCTCGCCGCTATCCGGCTGGGAGATCAAAAGATCTTTAACTTTCACTCCCAATTTTCCGGCATAATCCGGATCCATAGCGTGTTCGGCATCTATAAATGCCACTTTGCCGTTTTTCTTTTGAGCCTGGGCAATTACATTTAAAGCTAAAGTAGTTTTACCGCTGCTTTCAGGTCCGAATATTTCAACGATCCTTCCTCTTGGAAGTCCGCCAACGCCGAGAGCCAAATCCAAAGAAAATGAACCGGTTGGAACAACGTCAACATTGGTTTTTTTGACATCTCCGAGCTTCATTATTGAGCCTTCTCCGAATTTGCTTTGAAGCGCTTCTAAAAGATTATTAATGTCTTTTTCTTTGTCTTCAACTTTATTTTCCTTGCCCGCCATAGCTTTAGCGTCGGCGGGTTCCTTTGCATTTTTTACGTTAGTCATAATTTAATTTTAATTAGTAATATTATATCAGAAAATTCCATAACTCCTATAGGAGTTATTAGACTTGTCTGTCATTGCGAAATCAAATCCCCCTTCATCCCCCTTTTTAAAGGGGGAAAGAGGGGGATTGGCCCGTGGCAATTCAGTATTTAGATTGCTTCTCCGCCCCGCTAAGTGGGGCGGATCGCAATGACGAACAAGCAACTCTTTAACTCGTTAACCCTTTAATAATATAATTGCTCCGTTGTTGTCGCTCCAAACATTATTTGCCTGATTTCTGTATTTTCTTTTCCAAGAATTTTTTTGACTTTGAAATTTATTGTATTCAAACCCGGCTGCAAGTCATAAATTGATTCAAAATTTCCGTAAGCATCGGCGACCACTTCTCTGTCGTTGATAGTGAGCTTATCTTTCGGATTTATGGCTCCCATCAGATTGATTGACGGTTCGGACGTTGTGGTTATGGCTTCTTTAGGATTTTCTATATTCAAATATGGTTTTGCAAAAAAATTATTAAAGTTTGAAATAAAGAAAATTATTAATACCGCCGCAATTACTCCTCCGATAACGCTTTTTTTATTTATCTTGTGTATCGCAAATCTATTGATTGGCAGTTTGTCAAAAGCTCCGGAAGTTTTATGTTTTAGTTCTTCCTCATATATTTTCCAGATATTATCAAAATTAAGATCCAAAACTTCGCAGATCTTTTTAAGATATCCGCGGACATAAGGAGATGCCGGCAGCATATTCAATTCCAGATTTTGTATGGCGATAATATACCTTCTTGGAATAGAGGTTATGCTGGCCAGTTTGTCATGGTTGAGATTTTTCTGCTCAAGCGTTTCTTCAAATATAGTTTGTAGGCTTTTTCCTGTTTCTTCCATTTGTTTAATTTACACGTTATTTTCTTCGCTGTCCACGGTTTCATCCACCAAATTGCCATGCGAATCCATACTTATGTCATTGCCGTAAACTTCTCTTGGCTTGGCCCCGTCGCCAGGACCGACTATTCCTTTTTGTTCCATTATATCTATAAGCCGGGCAGCTCTGGCGTATCCGACCGACAATCTTCTTTGTAAAAGCGAAGCGGAGGCCTTTTTAGCTTCGCGCACCATCTTTACGGCTTCTTCAAAAAGCTCGTCTTCGTTGCTGTCCATCGCGAACTCGTCGAAATTTACGTCGTTAATATCCTTTCTTTCTTTATCCGGATCAAAACTATTTGTGGAATCCGGGATCTCGTCGCTTTCATTATTTTCTCTTACAAATTTAGCAACTGCGTTAAGCTCTTCTTCGCTAAGATATGCTCCCTGTATTCTTTTTGGTTTGGTAACATCGGCGGACATGAAAAGCATATCTCCGCCGCCAAGAAGTTTTTCGGCGCCCGCCATATCCAAAATGGTCCTGGAATCAATCTGGCTGGCAACTTTCAAAGCAATTCTAGCGGGAATGTTGGCCTTGATAAGTCCGGTGATTACTTCCACGGAAGGCCTTTGGGTGGAAAGCACTAAGTGAATGCCGGTGGCGCGCGCCATTTGAGCAAGCCTAACAACCGAGCTTTCAATATCTCTTCCATAAGCGAACATCAGGTCAGCTAGTTCATCAACTATTATTACTATATTCGGCAATGGTTCGCCGCTATGGCTTTTATTGTAGCTTTTAATGTCTCTGGCTCCGGCGCTTTCAAGCTGCATATATCTGCGTTCCATTTCATTGATTGCCCAGCGAAATACGCCCAGCGCTTTTTTGCCTTCGGTGATAACAGGGGAAATTAAATGTGGAATATTATTGTAGGCGGTAAGCTCAACTCTTTTCGGGTCAATTAAAATGAGTTTTAAAGTTTCGGGAGAATTTTTATAAAGCAGAGAAACAATGAGCGAGTGAATTGCCACTGATTTTCCTGAGCCGGTAGATCCGGCAATGAGCATATGCGGCATTTTTTCTAAGTTTGCCATTATTGGTTCGCCGGTCACGTCGCGTCCCAAAATAAATCCTAAAGAGCCTGAATTAATAAATTCCGGGAAGGTCATCAAACTGCCCAATCGCACCACGGCAGCGGCTTTATTTGGCACTTCAATTCCAACTAAAGATTTTCCAGGAATCGGAGCTTCTATTCTTATGGGATGGGCGGCTAAAGCCAGTGATAAATCCTGGTTTAGCGCGGTTATTTTCGCCAGCTTAATTCCTTCAGCCGGTTTTAATGTATAGCGGGTCACTTTCGGGCCGATGCTTATTTCTCCCATTTCCACCGGAATTCCAAAACTTTCCAAAGTTCTTTTAATGATGTTGGCATTGGCGCGAAGGTCGCCGGAAGTCGGTTTTTCTATCGTTGATTTTAATAAACTAAGAGGCGGGGGAGTATAATTTTTTATTTTTCCCATTGAAGCCTTTTTCGGCATAAAGAATTCTTTATCCGAAGCAATTTTTAAATCTTTTTCGTCAATTTCATTTTTTACGGTTTTTTCCTTGTCCGCCGCCTTGTCATTCCGAGCTTCGCGAGGAATCTCGTTCGTTGTATGAGATTCTTCACTTCGTTCAGAATGACTAATAAGGAGAGCCCCGTCTTCCACGGCTTCTTTCTTAAGTTTTAATTTTAGCGGAATATTCAAAGTCAAAAGCAGGGAACTGATAATAATTGTTGAAGTGATAATTATTGAAACTATGAAGCCAAAAGGAGATTCAATGCTCCCGACCCATTTTCCAATAAGCCCGCCTTTTCCTGAATCAAGTATGTCTATAAGCCCAAGTCCGCCAAGGACAAAAAACAGCGCGCCGAATAGTCTGACGGAGAGATCCCTATATTTTTCATCTTTGCCGGTCAAAAAATCAAAAGCCATTATTACCATAATTAAAGGAAAGAGATAGTAGCCCAGTCCGAATAAAAAAGTGAGTTTTGAAAATATAAATTCTCCGGCTGGTCCGGCTTTTTGGAAGCTCGCCAATATTAAAATAATTGCTACGCAGAAAAAAATTACGGCAAGTATGCTTTTTTCGGTTTCGGGATTTATTTGGGATCTTAGATATCCAATTTTTCTGAATATACTGCTTCCGCTTTCCTTTTTATTTTGTCGTTCTTTATTTTTAGACATGATTTTATTTTTCTGTCATTCTCATTTCTTTTCTGTCATTCCCGTCTAGCCTTCTGTCATTCTGAGTGCCGCACGAAGAATCTAGATTCCTCGCTACGCTCGGAATGACAAGGGCCTTAGTTTTTTTTATTTGATTTAAAGTAAGTTTATTTTACCAAAAATTTAAATATTTTGATACTCCGATCATGGGACTTATTAGACTTATCCGTCATTGCGAGATCAAATCCCCCTTTTTAAAGGGGGAAAGAGGGGGATTGGTCTGTGGCAATCTTTTCTTTCTGTCATTCCCGCGCTGTGCCCGTCCGAAGCCTTTGGCGAAGGAGGGAAGGCGGGAATCTAGAATCAGAAAAAATCTGGATCCCGGCTCCCCGTATCGCGGTACGGGGCAGGCTCCGGCCGGGATGACAGAGTGGAGTGCAGGTGGCCTGCTTGCTAAAATAATTTATTTGTGTTAATATACAAACCTACTTTGAAATTTAAATATGGGAGGAAGTTATGCTTAAAATAAGTTTGGATCCGCAAAAGGTTCGCATTATTCTTGAAGTCGCCATTGCGCTTGTGATATTTGCCGGCGCAGCGGCTCTCGTTCCCTAAATTCAGAAAATCCACAGGAGGAAATTATGAAATACAACAGAATCGGCAGTCAGAAGCAGATTAGGTCAAACAAGGATTCGGCAAGGTTTGCTGAGGCGTTTGAAAACGCGGTTATCCGGCATTCCAAGATGAGTATGGCGAACATTGCGTTCAAGGTCATGAGCGGCGAAGGGTGCCTTAGCTACAAAACTGATCTGGAATTCGCCGGCGATCTGGATTCGTTCCGTAAACATCAGTCTCCCGCCAATGCCGCTGAGCTTGCGCTGAGCTTCGGCTCGGGCAAAATCCGGACGGTGGATCAGGCCTTCGCGATCGGAAAAGTTCTCCGGCGCGCGCTGAAGCATCACCCGGATCTGACCATCGGCGCGGTCCTCGGCGAAGTGGCAATGGGTAAGAATTATTGCTCTTATCACAAAGACGAGGACATGATAAAGATGGTGGAGAGATTTTAAAAGATCTCAAAAACGACCCCCTCACTCTTTTAGAGTGAGGGGGTTTTCTATTTTTACTCCGTCATTGCGAGTATAGCGAAGCAATCTATCCCTTTTTGTCATTCCGAGTAAAACGAGGAATCTATAAAGTATAATTAGTAATATGAAAAAATCTTATTATGTTTATATTGCAACTAATTTTCATAATACAGTTTTGTATACAGGTATAACCAACAATCTTGAACGAAGAATATATGAGCATTCCAATAAAATAACTCGTGGATTTACTTCAAAATATAATGTGAATAAATTGGTGTGGTATGAAGAATTTTATAGTCCCGAGGAAGCCATTGCCGCTGAGAAGCGGATTAAGGGGTGGCGACGGGAAAAGAAGATAGCTTTAATAAAAAAATCTAATCCAAATTTCGTGGACTATATAAAACAAGATTCTTCGCTTTGCTCAGAATGACGAACCCTGCGTTGCCCATTCTTTTTGTCATTCCGAACGTAGTGAGGAATCTATATGATCATTAAAACAAAAAATTTCCAAAAGGTATTTTTTCGTTCCAATCAAATTCCACTTTGGCGATAGACCTGCCGTGATCCGTTGGCACCAAAAGATGCCCTTGTTTTTTTCCGAGATCATAAAGCTCTTTTGTTATTTTCACATCATTGAGACAATAATTTTTCAGATCGTCCCATCTTTTTTCATTATAAAATTTTATCGCTTCCAGCCCCTGCGCTGTTTTGCCCACTTTCAAATTGGTCATAGCCAGGTGGTCCAGCTTGACCCGGTGTCCTAGTTTTTCTTCTATTTCGTCCAAAATATCCAGACTCTCAATGGCTTTCACATTGCAGTCGTAATATTTATTTAAAATGGGAATATCAAAACGGTTGGAACTGAAGCCGATTATCAGATCAGTGGCCTTCAAAATAGGTTCCAAGTTTTTAAACTCGTGCTCAAAAAAACCGAAGTATTTGTCTTGGTTGTAAGAATAAACACCCACAAAAGACATTTCCAGGTCCAGGAGTTTGTCCTGTCCGCCCACATCTTCAAAGGTGTTCTTTGTCTCTATGTCTATGACTAGTTTGTCGTGTTGCATATATCCTTGTTAGGTTATAACAAGGAATTTTAAATTACAAATTTTAAATTTTAAACCAATAACAAAATTAAAATTTTAAAATAAATAACTATTTCATCTTTTTAACTATAGAAGAAAATATTAAAACTAGCTCGTGGACTTCTTTCCATAATTTTCTGCATTTTTCTGCTTTGTCTGTATTGGCTGTGGCGATCATCCTTAACCAATGCATTGTTTCCTTTGCTTCCTTTTTGCAAATTCCTATTTTATGCTGGAAATCCTTTTTTGATTCAGCGCCGTTTGCTTCCATATAATTAGCGCCGATACTTGTTCCTGAACGTATTATTTGATTTATAAGAGGTCTGTTTATTGGTATATCTGGCAGGCTTTTAACGAATTTAATTATTTCTTCGCCAAAAATAGCAGTTCTCTCTTCTAGGTCATATTTTCTGTTATTTGGCTTTTCAGTTTGATTTAGCATTTTTTATTTCAATATTATAGCACGGGTTTACAAACCTTTCTTTGTTTAATTATTCAAATTTAACAATTAAATATTGATTTAAAATTTAAAATTTGTAATTTGATTTTTTGTCTGCCGGTTCCCTACAGTGTTTTCTTGTTTAGAATTTGATCATTTATATTTGATTTAAAATTTAAAATTTGTAATTTGGGTTTTTGTTTATTGATTCCTTAACCCATTAACCCATTAACCTGTTAACCCATTAACTCATTAATTGAATTGTTGTATAATTAAAGTAATATATGAAAACACATTTTAAAAACTATAGCCTCTCAATTATTTTAAGTTTAGCAATACTTTTTTCCGCAACCGGTTTGGCATTGGCGTGGACCAACCCGACTTGCAATTCCGGTTCTTCGCCGACCTGCGCGGGCGTATTGCAAGTAGTTGACGGCAATTTTCAAACCACATTAACCGGAGGAGCTATGTTCAAAGTAGGCGGAGGAGGAATTGGGCTGGACAACAATCAGACCATAAATTTTAAATCATCCACTGCTGTTGTCACCCAGGTTTTGAAACTGGCACCTGATAATTCCATAATCATCGGAGATGAGAGCGCTGCCGGTCATCCGCTGCGTATTCATTCCGGCACCACCCCAACTATGTCTGTAGTCGGCGGCGGTGTGGGTATTGGAATATTAACACCGGCTGCCTCAGCTCTTTTGGATATGACTTCCACCGCTAAAGGTTTTCTCGCTCCGCGAATGACCACAACTCAAAGAGATGCCATAGGCACTCCGGCGGAAGGATTGTTGATTTATAATACAACAACTCATGCATACAATGTCCGCGACAATACAACTTGGGGCGCTATTGGCGGCGGAACTCCCGCTTTAACAACCGGATATACTTTTGTCGGGGACGCAGCTAATGCCGCGGCGGCAACTTCAACGATCTTTTTAAGTACCGCCAGCCGTGTCGGCATCGGGACGGCGAACCCGGGACAAAAGCTTGAAGTGGTAGGAAATGCACAAATAACTCCTTCGGGCACTGGTGGTTTTTTGTTTGATGCAAATGGGACAAGGTCTCGAATATTTTCTTCAAGCCCAATAACTATCCAATCTAATTTCACAGGAGCAGGAGGAATTGGTTTTCTGGTTGATAAAGCGGCTGGCGCGGGAACCGACACAACCACGGTTATGGAAATTAACAGCGAGGGCGTTGCTACGGCTGTAACACCAGTTTTGAATGTTGCATCTGGCGTGACTCAATTGTTTAGAGTTGTACAAAGCGGCTACGTCGGCATCGCTTCCACCACTCCCTGGGGCTTGCTTTCTGTTAATCCAAATGGAATCACTGGTCCGGCATTTGTCATTGGTTCTTCTACGGCTACTAAATTGATTGTTACCAATGGCGGAAATATGGGAGTAGGAACGGCTTCCGTGGATACAAATTATAAGATCACAACTTCTGGCGGCGGCATAAAAGCTGAAAATAGCAGCGCTACACAGCCGGCCGGATATTTTAGTAATGCCGGCACTGATGGTTTGGCCATAAAAATTGGTTCTGGCGGATTTGCCACGCAAGCTACAACCTCAGATCCGATTTCTCCAACCGTTGGACAGATTTGGTTGAGGACAGACCTGTAGAACTAAAACAATTTTTAATTACAAATTTCCGTCATTGCGAGGAGTCTGCGACGCGGCAATCTCATGATGGATAAATTGCTTCGCTCCGCTCGCAATGACGGGAATAAAAAATGATTAAATTTTCAAACAAATTAAAAAGACTTAAAATATTTACCAATAAAAAATCCCTCATTATTAAGGAGAGATTTTTTAGCGTGGACCCGGCGAGACTTGCACTCGCTTTGCTACTTGTCAAGGGTAGGGTTTTACTGCATAAACTACAGGCCCAGATCCACGCGGTAATATTTTACCATTTTTTGTATAAAAATAAAATCCCCGCAATGCGGAGATATTATTTGACAAGTAGCGAATCTATAATTTATATAAACTCTACCCTTTGATGTCATTATATAGTAATCAGTAAAATTATGTCAATAGTTCAAAAAGTAATACATCGAAATAAACTAACAATATTATCTCTATTTACAATTACCCTGTTCGCAGGGTTATTGCCTTTTTCAAAAGCAGAGGCCGCCTGGCTCACCGGCTGGTCCAACAGGCGGGCGATCACGGTTGATAACACCGCTGGCGGCGCTTTGACCAATTATCAGGTTCCAGTGGATACCACAACCGCTATTTACAACGAAACCAGTTTGGTGGGAAGCTGGCATATGAGTGAAGGGCAGGGGACTATTGCTGCCGATTCTTCAGGAAATAGTAATAATGGAACTATTACCGGAGCAACTTGGGCGGCCGGAAAATTTGGAAGTGGTTTGAGTATGGATGGAACCGGTGATTATTTGAGTGTAGCGGATAGCAATGACTGGAATTTTGGGACGGAAGATTTCGCAATAGATTTATGGGTAAAATTAACGTCGGTAGGGATAAATCATTACATATTAGGGCAGTACACGGCAGCATTTAGGGGATTATACTTATCTGTTAACACTAGTAATCAAATAACTTTTAATGCAGGGGACAACGGCGCAAGCTGGCCTATTGATATAACAGGAACAACTGGTTTGTCTGTCAATACATGGTATCACGTGGCGATAGTGCGTAGTGGGGCGACTGCAACATTGTACTTAAATGGTGTATCTAATGGGTCTGATACGTCTGCTGGTGACGCCATCGGTAATCATACATCGGCTCTATATTTAGGCACAGCCGCATGGACGCCGGGTACTGCTGGTTATGGGCTTACGGGTCTCATTGACGAAGCCCGCATTTATAATCGTTCTCTTTCCATTTCTGAAATTTCTGATCATTATAACGCCACCAAAGCCCGCCTTGATTACAACGATGTCAGATTTACCGATAGCGATGAAACTACATTAATAGATTTTTGGAGAGAATCAGATAAAAAAGCCTGGGTAGAAGTTCCTTCCATTTCCGCGGCTTCGCAGAAGACTATATATATGTATTATGG
>JAUSKP010000051.1 GCA_030646555.1 bacterium | reverse complement strand
CCGAGCCGATTGACAACGGCGGCGTGCAGATGAACTGGGAAGTGACGGTGGAGCGTGAAGGCGCGGCCAAGCCCGTATGCGTGGCGGAGTCGCTGGTGCGGCGCTATCCCTGAGCCAAGGCCGTGGCGCGGGCGCGCCCGGATGCGGCTTAGATGGGTGTCAATTGGCCCGCTGGCACCCAGCCTTCAAAGACAGTGATCACGCTGTTGATGCGTTCGGTAGCCACGACCTGGCTGTGCACATTCGCGATGCATTGGTACAGGTCGCTTCGCAATTGCCACAGCTCGGCGGGTGTCTGGGCGATGTTGATTTTGTAGATGGCGCGCTGCGTGCGCATGTCCTTGCAGTCATGCAGGAGTGTCTGAAGGCACTCGCGGATTTGCTCAATCGGAGTGTGATTGTTCGCCTTTTTCGAATTGGAAAATCCGTTCGATGTCATATTGAAGATTCCGTGGATGACCCTGTTCACTTGGTGTTCCCGCCAGTCTTGTGAACCGCAGGGATCGATGGAAGGAGGGCGTGGGACTGAACAGAAGCAGCCGGATCCCGGCATTTCCGCATATCAAGAGCACCAGTATAGGGTTTCTACCTAGTTTCACCAAGCAAATCAGATAGTGGAAACGGTCTAAAGGGTGATTCCGAGCTCCGTTGTCCTGCACGCAACAGTGAGCGGCCCGCTGGCGCCTGTGCGTTCACGCTGTCCCGGACACGCTGCTTGCGCCGCCAAAACCGTTTTGCCGCCAGGCCTCGAACACCGTGATGGCGACGGTATTGGACAGGTTCAGGCTGCGCTGGCCCGGCCGCATCGGCAGCTTCAGGCGCTGCGCTGGCGCAAAGGACTCACGCACGGCAGGCGCAAGGCCCCTGGTTTCAGAGCCAAAAACCAGCCAGTCACCGGGCAGGAAGCGTATGTCATACAGGCTGTGGCTGCCTTGGGTGGTCATGGCAAAGAGCCGCCCGGGCGGCGGTTGCTGGCTGTCAAGCAGCGCCGGCCAGCTGGCGTGGCGCAACACCTGGGCATACTCGTGGTAGTCAAGCCCGGCGCGCCGCAATTGCTTGTCGTCCATCGAAAAACCGAGCGGCTCCACCAGGTGCAGGCGGCAGCCGGTGTTGGCCGTCAGCCGGATCACATTGCCGGTATTGGGCGGAATTTCGGGCTCGACAAGGACAATATTGAACATGGCGGGATTGTCGCCCGTGACCTAACTTGAGGGGCAACGCATTACACGCAGCGAAAAGCGTGGGGGCCAAAGGCCGCAGCGCAGGGCCGCCCCAAGCAAGGCCAGCCCCCTCGGGGGGCAGCGCATTACACGGAGTGAAAAGCGTGGGGGCCACATTCACATCCGCAAGGCGCGCCAACCCATGACCATCACATCCCAGGCGGTGAGCCGAGGGCGTTGCCGCAGGGTGTTGAAGTTCAGCGCCTCGATCTTGTCCAGAATGCGCAGGCCGCCTTGAACCACCAGCCGCAACTCCCAGCCGCCGCGGCCTGGCACTTTCCTGACTAATTGTGAGCCTCTTAGCATGGTAGCCCTTGCAGAAC
>JAUSKP010000050.1 GCA_030646555.1 bacterium | reverse complement strand
ATCCTGTGGATGATACAACGCACCTTCTACGGTCCGCCGCTTGAGCAATATAATAGTGTAAAGGATGCCGATATTTTAGAAAGGGTTTACATGATTGCCTTCGTGGCATTGATTATGCTGGTCGGAATCTACCCGGCAATCCTGACCGATATTATCAAGCTGGGCGTTGCACCCTTAGTCGGCTTATCAGGTGGATGAGTCCTTATGCGGAAGAATAAAGGAGTAAGCCTTTGAACCTTGAGTTATTTCTACCGGAGCTAAGCTTAGCCGCCACCGCGATACTGGTTATTCTGCTCGACCTTTTTCTGCCGCGGAAGGGACTGCTGGCAGTAGTCAGTCTGCTTGGCATCGTCGTCTCCGCAGGCTTCACTCTAACGATGTGGGGTAGTTCCCAGAGTATCTTCAATAATATGCTGGCGGTGGATAACTTTGCCGTGTTCTTCAAGCTGCTTTTCTTAGGCATTGCCGCCCTGGTCATTCTGGCTTCAACGGATTATTTATCGAACCTGACTCCCTTTCAGGGTGAGTACCACGCCCTAGTAATTGCTCGCTTCCAGGGTGAATATTACGCCCTGGTGCTCCTCTCGGCACTGGGTATGATGCTCATGGCAGCTACCACCGAGTTAATCTCCATATATATTGCCTTAGAGCTAACCAGCATCTCCCTCTATGCCCTGGTGGGCTTTCTTAAAGACACTAAATCAACCGAAGCCTCTCTGAAATACCTGCTACTGGGCGCGATAGCCTCGGCAGTATTGCTTTACGGCATGGCCCTGATTTTTGGGCTTACCGGCGAGACACAGCTGGGCGAAATTGCCCGGGCTATCCAGGTGATGGCGCCATCAACCATCCTGGCCAACCCGGCACTGATGCTGGGTATTGTCTTACTGATAGCTGGCTTTGGCTTTAAGATAGCGGCTATCCCCTTCCATATGTGGGTACCCGATGTCTACGAAGGAGCACCCACGCCGATAACCGCTTATCTCTCCGTAGGCAGCAAAGCCGCCGGCTTTGCCATCATCCTGCGTGTCTTCTACTCTGCCTTTGGACTGCCTGACGGGCTTAGCCAGAGCTGGGGCTTAATCTTTGCGGTGCTGGCAGCCATCGGTATGACCCTTGGTAATGTAACCGCCCTGCCCCAGACCAACATTAAGCGTATGCTCGGGTACTCCAGTATCGCCCAGGCTGGCTACCTGATGGTAGGACTGGCGGCTATGGGAGTTGCCCCGGCGGCAGGTATCCTGGGTCGGAGTGGTGTTCTCTTCTTCCTCGTCGCCTACGCCGTAGCCAATCTGGGAGCTTTTACCGCCATTATCGCTATCTCCAACAAGATTAACAGCGACCTCATTGCCGATTATTCCGGGATGAGCAAACGGGCACCAATGCTATCTTTAGCCTTGACCCTCTGCCTGATCTCACTTATCGGTATGCCGCCAGCCGCCGGCTTCATGGCTAAGTTCTACATCTTCCGTGGTGCCGTGCACAACGGCTTGCTCTGGCTGGTCATCATTGCCGTACTCAACAGCGTAATCTCCGCCTATTACTATCTGCGAGTCGCCAAGGTAATGTGGTTTGGCGAGCCCGCCTCCACGGAAAAGGTATCCTCCTCAGGAGCACTGCAGATAGCCCTGTTCCTGGCCAGTCTCGGGGTCCTGCTTCTCGGCATTATCCCCGGATTCATGATGAAGCTGGCAGAAGCCGCCGCCCGCATCTTCGTTTCTTAGCCGGTATTGTTATCGAATTCCGAATATAGGATAACAGCTATAAAAGGAGATGGAAATGCCAATACAATGGCCGTCATGGATACCAATGCCCTGGCTCACAATCCCGCTGGTAATAATATGGGACATGACGTGGAGGGGTATAGCCCTGTGGAGGGCAGGCAGAAGTGCCCATCTTACCTGGTTTATAGCACTGTTTATACTTAATACAATAGGCATAC
>JAUSKP010000046.1 GCA_030646555.1 bacterium | reverse complement strand
AAAAAAAAGAGACAATTGTCTCTTTTTTTATTCCAAACATGTTTCACTTTATTTTACCTTAATATTGATAATTTTCTATTTGAAATTCCTTGATTATTTGTTGAGACTTTTCTTCCAACGCCGCATTACGAATCGCATCATTATTTAAAGCATTATAATACTCAACAGCTGTCTCCGCACTTATACCGTATTTACTAAGTATTTTTAATTCCAGTTTTGCCCTTTCTTCTTCTGTCATTCCTTTCTGAACCGCAACGACCTTAGCCGTTTCTCTCATAATTTCTATAAATATTTCATCCGTCATTTTACCGGAGCCTCCCATTTGTTCGCTTATCTGCTCTTTAACTAGTCCTTCAATTCCAGGTTGTTCCGTCCCCGCACCCTGCTTCGGAGATCCGCCTTTCCATAAAAACGCGCCAGCAACCAAAACAACGATAACTATTCCGCCTATGATCAAATTCTTTTTTGAATTCATATTTTTAATTTAAATTATTAATTTTATATAAGTTAATTATATCATTTTATCACCTTCTTTATTTTTGAAAAAATAAGCGCACGGGACGCATCGTTTTTAAAATCCAAAACTAGCTAAAACCGTCAAGCTGGGCCTACCCGCCCCCCGCTCCACCACAAGATGGCGAGCCAAGTTGAGCAAGGTTATCTTGTCCGAGATGCGCACACTTATAAAACCGCTAGTTTTTAGCATTTTTTATTTTTACAAATTAATCATACATAGCTTTTTTTGATATAATTAACATGAGAGCTAATTAAAATTAAAAAATGAATAAAAAATATTTAGCATTAGTCTTGGTTATCATTGCAGTTACCGGATCAATTATTTGGTCAAATCAGCCAGCCAAATCCCCCGCAACATCTGAAGCGCCAATACAGACTATCTCAATTGCGGGATCTAACTTTATCTTTTCGCTAACCGAAATAACAGTTAAAAAAGGACAGCCTATTAAAATAGTTCTAACAAATACAGGGACATATCCGCACGACTTCGTAATTGATGAATTGGGAGTCCGCACTTCAATCATAGGTCCGGGCGAAACTACGGAAGTCGCCTTTACCCCCGATCAAGCCGGAGAGTTTGAATATTATTGCAGTGTTGGCAAGCATCGGGCGATGGGCATGGTCGGAAAACTTATAGTTGAATAAATAATAAAAAACTTATGCAAGGAATGGGGTTGGCCATGGATTCCAACTTTCGTTGGAATGACAGAGAAAAAATTAAAGCAACTTAAAGCTATTTATAACCAAACAAAATTTATAGCCAAGGTATTCCGCCGCTTTTCGGCAATATGCCATTCTTTCCGTAAAAATCTCAAAATACTCCATTATTGGAACAAACTTGGTATCTATTTTTAAATTTAAAGTAATTGTTTTATTCTTTTTGTTTACCGCTAGTTTGGAAAAGGCAGTGGCAAAGTTTACCCTATTGTGAATATCTGCCTTTATTTTGCTCATTTCTTTTAATAAAACCCTTGAGCGGCGAACATCTGACTTATCTGCCAAAACCAAAATTGCCGAAACAGGATTAGCAAATTTCATTTCATCTTTATCGTGATTGCTAATCGCCTGCATAATAACAGCCAAATCTTTTGGCTCAAAATCATTCCCAAAAATCTGACTAAAAAGCAGCGCTCCGAAATAATGATGGTTGGTCCTGCTTAAAAAATTGCCAATATCATGGCAAAGCCCGGCTATCTCTGATAGTTCCCGCTCGTTGTCTGATAAATCTATTTCTCTAGCTAGCATCCCGCATCTCTCGCTCACTAAACTTGCGTGTTTTAATCCATGCTCTGTATAGCCCAAGACCGACAAGCTATTCTCTGCTTGTTTGATAAACTCTAAAAAAATCTGATTTTTCTTAATTTGTGATATATTCATTTATGTTTTAATATTAGTCTATCAATAACATAATAACAAATTAAGTCTGCGAATATTCTCACCAATACCCATTCAAGATCTCTATTTATTAGCCCATAAATAATAGTATTTTAAAAATACAATGAATCAATACATAGAAGAATTAAAAAATGATCATAAAATAATTATTGAATTTTTTGATAATATAGATAAATCTGAAAAGTTTGATGCTCAAAAAGAGTTGGTAAGAAAATTAACTGATGTATTAACTATTCATCTTAAAAAAGAGGATGAATACTTATATCCAGCGCTGGCCAAATCAAAAAACGAAGAAATCGCGAGGCTTGGCGATATATTCTCTTCTGCGATGAAAAATATTGCAAAAGATTATATAGTTTTTGTAGAACAATTTTTAAAAAACAGTGAACCGAGCGCAGAATTAGCAGATGCGTACAAAAAAATGAGTAAAAAAGTTAGAAACAGAGTTACCATTGAAGAAGTCGTTCTATACCCCGCTTATGAAAAGTCTTTATAGATAAAACTAAACTAAAAAGCTCCCCGACTGGTGTCGGGGAGCTTAAATATTTACTCTGGAATAGAAAGAGAGAATTTTTCTATAAGAATGCGTTCTACGTCTTCGGTTGAATATTGCGATTCAATCTTTATTACCGGAACGTCGGTATTCTTTCCAAGATGGTTCTGGACACCGCAATTAGAGCTTTTCACTTGGAACCATATTTTCCGATATGGCATAACAATTATCAGAAAATCCCGTTTTCTGACCCTGTCATTAAAGCTGTTTTTCTCGCTTTGGCTGAAATCATAGATAAAACCCTTTTGCTTCAGCGCGGCGCAGGCGCGCGATACTTTTTCTTCCGATGCTTCGCCTCGTTCGTTTTGCAATCTTCTTAGCGTATGGAAAAAGTTATTTCGCCCGTATTTTTGAAAATGCATTCTCTCCTCCTTTATTAAAGTATTATAAAAATAACTGTTTTATATAATACTAAGATATTTCATTTTTGTCAAAAATCAGAAGAAAATAAAAAAACTCCAAAAGGAGTTTTTTTATTTTCTTTTTTATCTGGTAACCGCGATTACTTCGCTCACTTCAGCGCTAGGAGCGCTTATCGTGATCCTGCCGGTAACAGCGTCGCGAATAATATTATAACCGGTAGCTGCCGTTGTCCCGCTTAACGGATCAAGCGACATAGTGGAAACATAAGTCGGCACGATGCATGGCTCAATATTATAGTTGCCAACAGCGCTGCCCATCTGCGTGCTTACAGTAGGAATTACTCCGGCGGCGCAGCCAGTTTCAAAAATACCTTTATTATCAGATAATCTTTGGCCTACGCTATTCAAAATAGTGCTCACACTGCTCCATCTCTGGGTATTTCTGGACTGGGCAAATTGCCTGGCCGGATTAATAGCAACGACCACTATTCCAGCTAAAATGGCGATAATGCCGATTACTACTAATAATTCAATCAATGTAAAGCCTTTGTTGTTTTTCATAAATAAATATCTCTTTATACTCGACCTTTTTCTAATTTAATTATATCATATCAATCAAAAAAATTAGAATTTCGCAATTTCCTCCCATGAAACTACCGATAAGTTGCTTGCCTGAACCGCTACTTTTAAATTAGTGACTGCGTTTTGAAAAATCGCTTTGGTTTTTATAATTTTTTGCCCAGATGACGTTTCAATCGGCAAAATTGAACATTGGTCATTCCCCACGGAAATATTTTCATTGCCGCCATAAGATTGATTTTGCGCCAACTTTAACAAGGCCGTATCAACGCAAGCTTCGGCTAAAGCCAAACTGCGCTCCTTAAATTCAACGTTTAAAATATTAAACCGGCTGGAAGAATTGTTGAAACTAATGGCAAAAGTAACCGCCAAAAGCAAAATAGAAATAATAATTGAAGAAATAAGAGAAATGTAGCCGTGTTGATTCATAATAAAAAGTCTATCATTATTTTCTTAAATAAATTGTAGCGCTGAATGGCTGGGTATCAACTGTAAGATTTATTTTTATTGCTTCCGGCGTGTTGCCAACGGCAGCCAAACGCTGAAAAATCAAGCTTTTAATTTTAACATTCTGATTGTTTAAAATTACCGGCTCATTAGAACCGCGTTTCAATCGAATGTCGCTGGCGTTTAAATCAAAAATGAGCGGGTTTTCGGAAAAATTTATTTTATTCACTGAAAGAACAGAGCCGGCTGCTCCAGCGGCCGGCAGATTGATAGACGAAGCTCCGCTCACGGCCCAGGAAAATTTCCGAAGCAAAAAATTAGCTTCCTGCTCCGTAATAATTTTATTATAAAGAGCGTTATTGCTTTCCAGCACTTGAAAAACCGTAATCAGAGATCCGGAAATAATAATGAAAACTAAAGCCGTATAAATAATTGTTTCAATTAAGGTGAGACCCTTCATGGTGTTGATGTAATAATTCTTAAAGCATCGTTGCTTCTAACCGAAACATAAACAATATTATCTTCATAATCAATTCCCGTGCCTATTTGAGAAAAATTGAAAAATGCATACAAACTAATATTATTCGGGTTGGAAATATCCCAAATTTGAAATTCCTTATTGGAGTCAGAGGTAGCTAAAAAAGCTAAATTTCCCCTTATACGCGAATCATTCAAATCAACTGTCAGATCTTTTGAGCCTAAATTTTGAAGGGAAGCTGAATCAGAAACATCTAAAATATGTAGCTCGTGATAATTGGTATTATTTCCACCCATAGTTCTTCCTAAATATAACTTACTTCCTACAAGGGCTACACTTTTACCATCTTCTGTGTTTCCCGGGGCATCATAACCGCCAAGAAGAATTATATTTGCCGGATTAGCAACGTTTAGTATGGATAATTCTTTGTTGTCAGCTGAGGTCGCCACATAAACAATATCTCCGGAAACATATATGGCATTCACGTCACTATCAAATTCGCGACTTCCTAAAGAAATTGGATTTAAAGGATTAGAAACATCGATAATGTGAAATTCCGGACCGCCCGCTTTTTTTGTACCAATATAAATTTTAGAATCAAAAAAGAATATGCTCTGGCCAACCGCACCTGTCCCGGAAACACCGGGTAGCTTATACGATGTTTTCAAAATTGGATTATTTTTATCATTAACATCAATAATTTGAAGTTGGGCGTCAACATCCTTACTGCCGGCATAAACATAGGATCCGGCTACATCCAAAGTATTTAATCCCAAACCAACATTAAGACTGGAAGCAATAAAAGGATTAACACCGTCAGTGGCATTTACTATAAAAAAATCTTTCTTTTTAGAATCAGAGGCGTCGCCGGAGAGATAAATAATTTTATTTAACACATCGAGATCTGTGGCAGAAATTCCAGCGCCAAGATCAACGCTGCCCAATGTTCTGGGATTTTTCCAGTCGCCGGAAAGACCGACACCACCCGTATCTCCGCCATAAGCCACTACTGATTTAGCATTGGTTAATAGCGTGGTTAGTTCAATTTTTTGAGGTCTAAGGACTTCAGTTTTCCAGCTCACCCGGCTAGTCACTTTTTTCGTATAAGCATCAATGTTTTCCACTAAAATTTCTTTCAAATAAATGCCTTCGGTGGATGAACTGGGGGCAATGGAATTAAAATCCTGCCGGCTCACTCCCCTGGCGGTTTCCATTTCCTGTCGAGCGATGTAAAGCGCCTGATTGCTTAATTGAGTGTCAACGGTCGTTGATTGATTGCCGAAAGAAACCATTACTGCCGCCGAAATACTGGCAACCAAAATGAACAGCGAAATAAGAATTTCTAAAGTGATTTGCCCTTTCATATTGTTACCAATTAATTCTTCCTTCATTTTCTATGGATATTATTGATGAGCGGAGACCCTCGCTCAAAGTGATATTGCCAGTGATGTTTGGATTGCCATTCAGCTGATCAAAAACAATTTCCGTTAAGCCTGTCCGGCTGATTGTCGGCCCAGCCTCAATAATTTCATCGTAAACAGCATTTCGGGAGACGTAATTTTCGCCCTGAAAAATCGTATAACGGCCGCTCTCTAAATAAACTCCGTGCTTAGATTCATTAATATTAACCAAGGACTGGTTTCTGGCTTTCTGAATGATACTGATCACTATATTTCTTTCCGAGTAAAAAGTATAACTTTTATAAAGATCAACGCTCACAAACAAGCCCAAGCCGGCCAAGCCGGCGAGAATGCCGACAACAATCATTACCTCAATAAGAGTAAACCCCCTCACCTTTGAATCGGGTTTTATATTCTTTTTATATTGTATAAACAAACTTGTATAGAACATTTAACTGCGACGATTCTTAAAAGGTGCGGGGGTAAATCCTCTCATCTTATTTATTCAATCCCTGCGTAACTTCATAAATCGGCGTGATAATAGAAATGGCGATGAAACCGACAATTCCGCCCATAATTAACATCATCAGCGGCTCCAGAACGGTTGACAGATTTTTTGTGGTCTCATCAAGTTTGCCCTCGTAAAATTCCGAAAGATACAAAAGTGTCTCGCTTAAATTTCCGGTAGTTTCGCCGATAGCTATCAATTGAGTGAGCATCGTTGGAAAAAGATATGATTTTTCCTCTAAATGTTTTGAAATTTCTCCGCCTCCGGCAATTTCCCGCGCCAGGCCCCTAAGTTCTTTTTTATAAACAAGATTAGTGAGGGTATCGGCGGTAATGTTAATGGCTTCAACCACTTTTATATCGCTTTTGAGAAGCAGTCCCAAAGTCCGGCAGAAATTAGCCAGATTATAATTTTGAGACAAACCGCCGATAAGAGGCAGACGAAGAATAAAACGGTGTATTAAAAAACGGATTGATTGGATCTTGGCTAACAGCCAGCCGGCAATAATCAATATAATAACTCCAATGGCAACGTAACCGCCGTAAGCTAGAAGAAAGTCGCTCACAGCAATAAGAATTCTGGTAGAGATCGGGAGAGTGACATTCAAACTTTTGAAAATAGGCAGAATTTTGGGAAAGATGTAAAGAGTTAAAACGCCCGTGATTACCACTGTCGCCACGACAACAATAATTGGATAAATCATGGCGCTCAATATTTTTTGTCGCAGGGCTTGTTTTTTTGCTAATTCTTCCGATAAATAATTAAGATTTTCATAAAGAATCCCGCTGGCTTCGCCGACGCGGATGATGTTAACGGCGAAATCGCCGAAAATATCTTTAAACTGTTCCAGGCTGGCAGACAAAAATTGGCCATTGGCCACGCCGACAATAAGCTGGTCAAGGATTTTTTTCATTGATTTGGATTTGGTCTGTTTTTGAAGCAGCCGCAAGCCGCTTAAAATCGGCATGCCGGCCTTGGTCATCACCGCCAAATTTTTGGCAAAAATAATTTTTTCCTGAACAGGAATTCGTAAAAAAATGTTCATGGATTTTATTCGTGTATGACTCTTAATATTTCCTCAATTGTGATAATGCCGTCCGTGGCTTTTTGAAAACCATCTTCAATCATCGTAGTCATCCCATTTTTAATGGCAATTTCTCTAATTTCCGAAGCATCAGCTTTTCTAATTACCGCCTTCCTAATATCATCATCAACTTCCAAAACCTCATAAATACTGGCTCTGCCATAATAACCGCTTTGATCGCATTTATCACAGCCTGTTCCCTGATAAAAGTTCTTATTTTTAACTAGAAGCAAGGTTTTTTCCGGCAGAATTCCGGTTAAACTTTTAATTTCATCTTCGGTAATTTCTTTTTTATCTTTGCAGTTAGAACAAATTTTCCTTACCAATCTTTGTCCGATGGCAACATTGACGGTGGAGGCAATTAAAAATGGCTCAATTTTCATATCCAGCAATCGGGGCAAGGTGGTGGCGGCATCATTGGTATGCAAAGTAGAAAGAAGCAAATGGCCGGTCAGGGCGGCGTTTACCGCAATCCCAGCGGCTTCTTCATCGCGAATTTCGCCAACCATAATAACGTTTGGATCTTGTCTTAAAATTGAACGTAACCCATTAGCGAATGTTAGGCCGGTACGAGGATTTACTTGAATTTGATCAATGCCATTAATAGCGTATTCAATCGGATCTTCAATGGTGATAATTGAAACTTTCGGAGTATTTAATTTTTTAATCAAAGTATAAAGAAGGGTGGTTTTGCCCGATCCAGTCGGTCCGGTAGAAAGAATCATACCGTATGGCTTTTTAATCGCCTCTTCAATTTTCCTCTGATCCTCCTTATTGAATCCCAAAGTTTCTAGTGTAAATTTTTCCTCTTTCTGAGCCAAGATACGCAAAACCGCATTTTCGCCATAATAAGTCGGCGTGATGGAAACCCGGACATCCACCGGTCCGAAACTTTTAATATTTACCCTAAAACGGCCGTCTTGAGCCGCCTGGTGTTCATCTGTCCGCAAGCCTGAAAGCACTTTAATTCTAGTGACAATTTCCGAATGAATTTCTTCGGGAAAAATAAAACTGTCGTGAAGCACGCCGTCAATTCTCAACCTTACCCTCAAACGTTTTTCTTCAGGATCGATGTGGACATCCGAAGCCCGAGAATTGTAAGCATCTTCAATTAAAGCATCAACTAAATCTATAATAGAGATCTTTTTTCCCGATTCAAGCTCCCCTTCAACTTTAGTTTTTGGCATATATTATCATTTTACCTTATTTAACAACTTTCTGTATAGTTAATTTTTGTATTTATTGCTTATTTTTGCTTTCGTTCTCCAATTGAATGCCTTCTTTTTGTACTTTCTTACTTCCATCAAGGCCGCAACCAATGGGAAATAATTTGCCCCATTAGATAGAGGTCCGATGCGCAGATGCATCGGCATCCCGCATTACGGGTCGCCCTAGGGCGACCCAGGCTAGCCCGAACATTTTACAGAGTAAAATGTTTTAGGGTATAATTAAAAAATGGAACAATTTAAATGGACAACTAAATACAGCGTCGGCATAAAATCAATAGATGAACAGCATCAGCATTTTTTTAAAGTGGCTAACTTACTCGTGGAAACCGCTTTAAATGATGCGGCCGCAAAAGAAGAAGTGATCGCCCTGATCGGCAGTTTGGGAGATTATGCTTTTTATCACTTAAAAACCGAGGAGGATTATTTTGATAAATTCAAATATCCCGATGCGGCAGAGCACATTGCCGAACACAATAAATACAGAGAGCAAGTTAAAAGCTACCTTGATTTAATTAGGGATGAAAAAACAGATATCAGAAAAATAGGCAAAGAGGCGGCAATATTTTCAGGAAATTGGCTTTATCATCACATTCTCCTGGTAGATACAAAATATACAAAATTCTTTATAGAAAAAGGATTGGAATAAATAAGGACTTTCTCTCCGGCGCTTCGCAGGAGTTAGAAAACCTTACCCGCCAAAATTTTTGAGAATATAGAATGGAAAGTAAAATACAAAATTAAAAATAATTTATAAATAATGGCTGCTGATTTAATAAAATTTAGGCGGGTACTCAAATTTGTAGTTAAATTTGACTGCGCCGTTGGCTTGTAAATTTAAACAAATTTGGTATGTCCGAAGAAATAGTTTTTCCGATCCGCATAAACAGATATCTGGCTTTAAAGGGCCTATCAACGCACCGAAGCGCGGCAGATGGCCTTATTGAGGCCGGTTTAGTGCTTATAAACGGCAAACAGGCGGAGCTTGGAGATAGGGTCCAAAAAACAGACAGAGTTGAAGTTTTAAAAAACAATCTTCACGCTAAAAAATTAGTATACCTAGCTCTCTATAAACCCAAAGGAATAGCTGTTATTAGAGACGTAATAGATCTTCCGGGTAGCTTTACCACGGACCGATTAGACAAAGAATTTGAGGGATTGGTTATTTTAACCAATGATAAAAGGATAATGGAAAGAATTCCCAATCCCCGATTTGCCCACGAAAAAGAATATGACATTGAGATCATAGAAAAAATACCGGCAGCCAGAGCGGAAAAAAATATCGGATCTGGCATTATAGTGAACGGCCAAAAAATATCAGCTAAAAAAGTTAGGATCCTAGGTACCCACAAAATGAATGTTGTTATGGTTGAAGGACAAACCCAGCAAATCACTAAAATACTTTCTTCCCTTCAGCTTACGATCAAAACTTTAAAAAGAAAACGCATTATGAATATTCTTTTAGGAGATATGAAACCGGGCGAATCCCATCCGTTAGCAGACACGGACCGAAAGGCCTACTTAGCCAGCTTCGGATTAAAATAGGTTGTCATTCCGGCCAACGAGCCGGAATCCAGAAAAGAACTGGATTGCCACGTCGCAGACTCCTCGCAATGACAGAAAAATAAAATATCGCAATTAAAAAGGCGCGGGGTTGACCCATCTTTAATCAAAGCTTAGTATAAAATAATAAGACGTTCTTTAAAAAATGGAGGAGTTATGAAAACTATTGCATTGGTGTTGTTTGTATTTTTAAGCTTAGTTTCCGCCAATTCTTTCGCCGAAGACAAAAGCGATCGCGGAGCATTTTACGAAATGAATAGTATAGTTTTAACCATAACTGAAAGATCCCTTAAGCTGATAGACCGCGCGGATAATGGCGAACACGCTTTAAAAATATTAAAGGGAGGGATCCCCGCGATATCAATAAAAGAAGCTGTTGCAAAAATGCAGGCTTCTCATGGCTTGTTCCAAAAAAGGGCAATTACGTTTAACCCAGCCTCAAATTTACTTATAGAATTTGAAGGCCGCGTGGCCAACTTGATCATAAGCCATATTGCCCGGGGAAGAGACGGAAACTATCTGGCTCTATCTGTGCCGGATATATATTTCTCTGAAAATATGCCTGTGAGCATAGGCGGCCAGGAAAAAATAATAAAACAGCTGAACATCTCAACTGATCCCAGCGCCGGACTGCTTCTTCAATCAAGGTTTTCATGGAGTTTGCTTAGCGATTACTGGTGGTTTTTCCAAAACAAAATGGATTATGACAGAAAATTCAAAGTTCAAGGACTAATCAATTACGCCGAAGTAAAATCGGAAAAAGGCGAAATTGAAAGGCTTGAACTGGTGATAATGATCATAAAAATAAATGCCCTGCCCTAGCCCTAAACATCAACCCCCCTCACTCTGTAAGAGTGGGGGGGATTTTTTTGTAATATACTTAACAATATAACATTCTAAAAGTTGTGGATCACAATCATCATAAAATAACAGAAATAAGTCATCACGACCACGAAACCGCAATGACTGATCCGCAGATGGCCAAAGCGATGGAAACGGATATGCGCCGCCGATTTTGGATCTCATTTATTCTTTCTATTCCGATTTTTCTTTACTCTCCAGTAGGCATCAACTTTTTCAAATTAAGCTTGCCAACCC
>JAUSKP010000040.1 GCA_030646555.1 bacterium | reverse complement strand
ACCGACCCTAGACTTTGAAGGATCGGAAAGGATTGTGTATTTTCAGGCAAAGCTGGAAAAAATCGGCATCAAAACCGAATTCTACCGGCCGCCCGGCTGGGATATCGGCAGTAGTTGCGGACAATTCCTGATGGATTATTATCTGAAATACAATAAATAAACAAAAAACAAAACCGCCCCGAAGTTATGGGGCGGTTTTTTTATTTTATTTTAAAACTTAATTTTAATTTTTAAGACAACGGATGGGAACACCGTATGCCTTATTAGTTGTGCCTCGATAGACTGTCGCCATATTAGGGGCTAAGTACCGCTTCCAAGCAAGACCGCCCCATTGATCAATACTATACGAATCCGAAGACCAGAAGTACATAGTCGTTAGTCGCCAGTAGAACAAGCCATCGGAGGTATGACGGAGGCCGGTTCCAAGAGCTGTAAAACCGCTAGTATTACAAGTTCCTCCACACGTTACTGATGTCCAATGGGTTGTTCCTGTCTCTTTTAGTTTGCCTCCCTCATTTGTTCCTCGCCAACTTCCTGTCGCCCCCGAACAACCCGCACCAGCACCCGAGCACATACCTAAAGACTCTTCCATAATTATCCACTCCGCATCTGTTGGTATATGCCAGCCAGTCGGGCAAAGACCTTGAGCTCCGGCAGAAGTAGAACCATTCATAGCAGCTGACCATTGATATAGGAGGCCTTCATTTGTAAATGGACCACCTGTGTAATATCCGCACCATCCTACATCTGTATTATTAGCCCAGACTTTTGAACTACAACCATTATCATAATCAAGATTGGTTTGGAACCAGCATTGTTTGCCAATTTGAACCGTATTATATGTTTTGCCTTGCCAAGAAACGGCGGTTCCTCCGCAGTTGGGAATATATGTATTTTGAACCAGATCATTTCCTGCTTCGTATCTGTAAGGACTATAACCTCCGTCAGTAGTGGCAGTAGAAGTTAGATATTTTTCTGATTCCATGCCTGCGGAGACAGCAATAGAACCTTTGATGTATGTATAGTAAAGACCCGTGGAGGTGGCATTGGTGGGATCTATTGAGAGACTGGTCAGCGGAGAGCCGTAAGTTATAGAAGTAAAGTCTACGGGTATCCAGCCAGTACCGTCAGCTTTTCTGTAGTTTGCGCTCGTGGAACAGGCATAACTCCAGCCCGAAAGAGGGGCTGGAAGATTGAGATCGGAACAATCTGAGCTTACTGCCGGGACCGAGACATATATTGTATTAGTGCTACCCATTGTAGATTCATTGGCCCCCGAACCTGAATAGACCCGAAGAGCTTTGACAATGGTTGTGATATCAGAAAGACGGGTGGCGTCTCTGGATTGCTTGATCATCTGAGCAGGGTTTATGACTAAAAGAGTTACTGTGGCTAGGATGGATAGGATGGCTATTACGATTAATAGTTCGATGAGGGTGAATCCAGGGGATAGTTTTATTTTTTTAAAATTTAAAAACATACCAATATTTACATTCTCTCGGGCACCCTAATGCCTAAAATCTCCAAACCATTCTCCATTACTTGAGCAAAAGCGCTAGTTAAAGCCACTTTGTATGGCGAATATCCGTCTTTGGCGTCAACTATTTTAAATTTGGCATAGTAAGCATTAAAAATTCTTGCCAATTCTATCAGATACGTAGCTACATAATGCGGAGACTGTTCTTTTCCGGCTCTTTCCACTATTTCAGAAAATCTGTAAAGCATAGTTTCCAGTTCGGAAACTTCACTTGGCATCAATTTTAAAGATGGCTTCACTTTTTTACCAATAATTCTATCAAGAATGCTTGATTCTTTTGAAATCGGAACATTTTTGGCTTTTTCCAAAACCGATTTAGCGCGAGTATAAGCATATTGCAAATATGGTCCGGAGTCTCCCTCAAATGAAATAGACTTTTCAAGATCAAAAATAATATCTCCGCCTATCGCCTGCCTTAAAATGGAATATTTAATTGCGCCGATAGAAACAATATCTTTTATTTCTTTCTTTTCACTCTCAGATAATTTTTGCTCGGCAATTTTGGCTTCAACCAATTTTTCCACTTCTCCGATCAAAGATTCCGCCGTGATTATGTTTCCGGCGCGTGAAGACATCTTCCCGCTGGCAAAACGCATCATTCCGTGTCCAATATGTTTGGATATCTTGGCATATTCCGGAAAAATAAATTCCAACGCCTTAAAAACCACCTGGAAATAAGCATTTTGCTCGTTGGCAGTAACAATTAAAGAAGAAGTTAGGCCTTTTTCCAGCCCCATTTTCTTTTTCGCCAGTCCGATATCTTTAGTTTCATAGGTCGGCAAGCCCTGAGAGCTTATAAATACGCGGGTATGAAGACCATATTTTTCTCCCGGGAAAATTACCGCTCCATTACTCTCTTCAAAAACTCCCTCTTGTCCTGAGCCCGCCGAAGGATTCTTTAGAAATTCCCTGACAATTTTCTCGCCATCAGAAATAACTGAAGATTCCAAAATAAAATGATCAAATTTCGTGCCAAGTTTTTCATACACTTCGTCAAAATGCTCCAAGCTCCACTTTTTTCCTTTTTCATACAAATGATTTATTTCCTTGTCACTCTTATCTCTCCCTTCGGAAGATCCGTCTATCGCGGAAAAAACTTTTTTATTTATTTCTTTTATTTCTTCGGCAACAATTTTGTCGTCTTCATATTTTTGAGAACCCAAAACATAAGACTTTCCAAGAAAAGCGATCTTTTCGGATAATTCCGCGCTGTCTTTTGGGAAATTAGTTTCGTCCTGCCTTATCCCCCAAATTGTTTTAGCCACATGAAGCCCTACATCGCCCTGATAGCAAACCCTCACCACTTTCGCCCCATTCCATTCAAAAATTCTACAAAGCGATTCACCGATGGCATTGCTCATCAGATGCCCGATATGAAATTCTTTAAAAGGATTCGGATCGGTATAGTCCACCAAGATCTTTTGATTTTTTAAATTATTATTCTTTCCGTATTCATCTTTCTGTTTCAAAATCACCGCCAATTCATTTTGAAAATCTTCCGGCTTTAGCCAAAAATTAACAAAGCCCGGCGCGGCAGCTTCAACCTTATCAAATTCTTTATTCGCGGAAAGTTTATCTGCCAATTCATTGGCAACTTCAAGTGGAGATCTTTTCTGCACTTGAGCAAGCTTAAAAGCCACGTTTGAAGAATAGTGTCCGAAACCGAATCTCTCCGAGGCCGATACGCCCATATCCACGTCTTCCTTGATTATGCTCTTTAATATTTTCTCTATTTTTTCTATCATGTTTAAAAAAATAAAATTTTCCGTCATTGCGAGGACTTTGGTCCGCGGCAATCTCTCTTCTGTCATTCCAACGAAGGTTGGAATCCAGATTTAAAATTCTAGATTCCGCATCGAGTGCGGAATGACAAATATATAGTATTAATATTTAATCATATCAGATGTTTTGACAAACTTCACGCATAGGAATAGCATTAAAAATAGTTATTTAAATAGCTCTGTAAGGAGGAGTGAATATGAAGCTCACGGGGATATTAGTCTTAATCTTGACCGCTGCATTCTACCTGACCGGGTGCGCCATGCTCCAGTCAAAAAAGCCATTCATTCATAAGGGGCATGTCTGCTACACAAACGCCAAAGTCATTAGGGTAAAAAATGTGAGCGAACCGGTGAAATTCACCGGACCCGGCATGAAGCCCGAAAAGAAAAAGCTGTGCGACGTGGTGATCAAAACCGACCAGGGCAAGATAATAACAACTGCCCAGGAAGGCCTCGTGGAATGTTCCACGGAAACCGTAAATCAGAGAAGGATGGTCTACATCTACAATGACCAAATAATCAAAATGGACCACGAACACGATCCGTTCCTTGAAGAGCAAAACAAAGTGAAACAATAAGTTTCACATTCAAAAGCCCCCCGATCTGTATCGGGGGGCTTTTTTATTTTGATAAACATTTTGACAAACATTCCCATCAGGAATAACATCAAAATAGTTATTTTAAAACTTTAGGGGGATAAAATGGTTAAAGTAATACTGACAATAATAGTTCTAGTGATTCTGGCGGGAATTATATTATTCACAGCTGCTACCAGTCATGATCCTAAGACGGCAAAAAGAGCAACCTGGCTGACATTCGGCCTGATAGCCGCTATGTGGATATGCGGCTGCGCTAAGCCGGAAAATGACGGAGATGTAGCGATTATAATTGCCTCGCAAGGAACCGTCTTTAAAACCGAGATACTTGATAGCGGACATTGCAATGCGATCATAAATACCGATAGCGGTCTTGTGATCAGTATTCTGAAAAAGAATCTTGATTCCTGCAAGAAATTCAAAAAAGGAGATAAGGTGAAGTTTGATATTATTCTTCAGCCCTCGCCGCTTATGCCGGGAGATATTAAAAAGCTTTGAGTTAATTTGGCCGTCTACAAAGACGGCCTTTTGTTTTATAATAAGCACATGGCCCAACCAATCCTAGAAAATAAGAAAGCCCATTTTGATTATCAAATTTTAGAAACCTTTGAAGCAGGCATTTCTTTGACTGGCCAGGAAGTGAAATCCATTATGACCGGCAAAGCCAATATGGCGGGGGCTTTTGTAGTTGTAAGGCCGGGCGACGCTTCGCTGATAAACTTCAAAATACTTCCCTACCAGCCGAATAACTTAATGGTAAATTTTTCCGCCAAAAACGGATCCGCCGGAGGCGGACAAGAAGACCGATCCCGCAAACTCCTACTTCACAAAGAGCAAATTAATTATTTAATGGGAAAGGCTAAGGAAGGCGGACTTGCCATAATTCCGTTGACAATTTACCGAAAAAACGGCAAAATCAAGCTAGCTATCGGCTTAGCCAAACATAAATCAAAGCGCGACAAGCGTGAAACAATCAAGAAGCGTGAGACACAGAGAGAAATGAAAAGAGTAGTGGGTTAGCGATTAGCGACTAGCCACTAATAAATTCAGAGAGGTTATTTAGGAAATAGACACTAAGAAAAAATAGAAATTAGCTACTAGTTATTAGAAGGGATTTTACTAATCTCTAACTGCTAGTCGCTAGTGGCTATTTTTACTAGTCGCTAGTTCACTACCCCGGGGACGCTGGGCTTCGACGAACATTGAAAAATTAGAATCGAACCGAAGCGTACAACTTCGTTAAAATGTGCAAACAGAAAAGTGCAAACTTTTCCTCAAAGTTACGAATGCCAGTAATGGCGTTTGCCTAACTTCTTCGCCCCTTTGAGGGCGAAGCATCCAAGCGCTTGATGCTCGCTAGGGCTGTCTTGGGTGTTATATTAGCGAGATGCTTTCTTATTGCTCCTGCCAATAAGAACTAAGACTTGTCAGGATAGGTTAAAAAGTTTTCGCCAAACTTCTTACTTTTCAACCGAGGGGCTTGTCATGAAATAAGTGAACGATTTGGAGAACCGAATTTGAGCCGAGTTCAAGGCGCGAGAAGGAAATCGCAGAAAGTTCTGCCTTTCCGACGAGCAACACAGAAATCGGCCAAAGACGGAATCTCCCCGAAGGGCCAGGATTATTTTGAGCTGCGGCTTTGCAAAAATTTTTCTGCAGATACTTAATCGTATATGCTTCAAAATTTTTACTTTGCCTCGCTTCAAAATCATCACTGGCAAATCTGTCCAATTATTTCACGACAAGCCCCCATCAAGTTTGGCTACGTTCGTACCAGTTCTAATTCGTAAATGATTCGGATGCGGGTTCAACTCCCGCCGTCTCCACTACTTCGCCAAGGCTTCGTAGTGCGCAGCACAAAAAGACTTAAACAAAGATCCTTATTAAGGGATTTTTGTTTTTTTTAAAGCGAAGTAGTGTCCTCCGAAGCTTTACGCGAAGGAGGGCTTCTGTTAAATTTAATTAATGTACTTCGTTTATTTAATCCAAAGTCAGCAGGATAACAGTTTTTATACGGGTATTACAGAAAATCTGAAAAAACGCATCAATGAACACAATAATGGCTCGTCAGTATATTCAGCTACAAAACGACCATTCATACCAGTTTGGTATTGTATTTTTTCTAACAAACAACGAGCACTTGCGTTTGAAAAATATTTAAAATCCGGTTCGGGTATTGCTTTTCGAAATAAACATTTAATTTGAAAAATTAAAAAGAAATTAATAAATATGAAACTTGGAAAAGAAAAATGTAAAAACATCAAACGCCCCACTCTATTGGTAATAGTCAGGCACGCCGAATCTGAAAGAAACAAGATCAAAAAGGATCAAACCTATTTTGCCGATGAAGAAGCAAGAAAAAGCATAAAAGGCATTCCGGATAATAAGATCTCTTTAACAGCCGAAGGTATGGAACAGGCAAGAAAAACAGGACTAGCTTTATATAAGCGTTTCGGACATTTTGATTATGCTTATCATTCCGGCTATCTAAGGACGGAACAAACGCTGGAAAATATATTGAAAGCCTGGCCGGAGAATAAGCGAAATAAAATAAAAATCAGAAATAATCCTTTCATCAGAGAAAGGCATGGCGGGTATACATACGATATGACGGAAAAAGAAGCCGCCCTTCATTTTCCTTGGCTAAAAGATTATTGGAAAACTTTTGGCGGATTTTTCGCGCAGCCACCAGGAGGAGAAAGCCTGGCCAATGTCGTAGAGAGGGTGTATTTATTTATCAATATGCTTTTTAGGGAAAGAGTCGGCCAAAAAGTTCTGATAGTAACGCACGGCGGAACATTGCGTTGTTTGCGTTTTATTCTTGAACATTGGAATTATGACCAGGCACTCAAATGGCCAACCGGCGAATCCCCTAAAAACTGCGGGGTGACTGTTTATGGATATAGTTCCAAAGAAAAAAGATTAAAACTAGAGGAATATAATAAAATATATTGGTAATATGAAATTCAAAAAAGATAAATTCGAAGAAAACTCTAAGCCCGAAACTTTGCCGGAAAAAGAAAAGCGATTAGCGCGGGAAATAGAAAAATTGCCAGCCGATGTTATGGAAATCGTCAATTTAATGCTTGTTTGGCGCGGACTTAAACCTTTTACAAAATTAACCTATATTTATAAAACCTGGTGCGCCGGCGATCCCGAACCGGATCTGACCACCAGCAGAAAACACGCCCATGTACTTGAATTTAATCAACTTCTTGGATTTATTGGACTAGCAGCTGTAGCCAAAAAAGAGGAACGCAAGGAACCAAGCTTTGAAACATTGCCCGACAAAACAGACGTCTCGCTTCCCGGCAAAGAATATCGGGAATATTGCATCGCTCCCAGCCTCGAAACCGCTGAAAAATTAGCCAATGGACTGCTGGAAGAAACAGAAACCGAACTGGACGAAACTGCAAAAAAAGAAATTCAAAAAGTGAGCCCGGATCTGTACGTAAAAATGATCAAAGAAATTAAATAAAAATAGGAACATCATTTAAGATATATCTTAAAACGTGTTCTAATTTGAAAACTATGGAAAACTGTATTTTCTGCAAAATAGCCAAAAACGAAAGCCCGAGCTACAAGTTCTATGAAGACAAAGACTTCATAGGATTTCTTTCTATCTTCCCTCTCAACAAAGGACACGCTTTGGTAATACCAAAAGTGCATTACCGCTGGGTCTGGGACTACCCCGAGATAGGAAAATATTTTGAAGTTGTCCAAAAGATCGTGGTTGCTATGAAAAAAGCCTTTAAAACGGACTTTGTCATAGGAGCTCAAGTTGGAGACGAAGTGCATCACGCTCACGTCGCCTTAATTCCAAGATATAAAGACGATGGGCATGGAGAATTTTTGAACGCGAGCATCAAGATCGAACTTTCTCCCGAAGAAATGAAGCAGATAGCCAAATCCATAGCGGATAATTTAGGCTAATAAACCGCTAGACAAAAATCATAAAATCTAATAGTATATATAAATTGATTAGAATCAACGAAAAAATAAACGTAAAGGAGGTAAGGGCTATAGATGAAACAGGCGCTAATTTAGGCGTCATTGAAACATCCGAAGCTCTAAGGCTTGCCAAGGAAAAAGGTTTGGACCTCGTTGAAATATCGCCGATGGCTATGCCGCCGGTGGTAAAAATAATCAGTTTTGACAAATATCGCTATCAGGAAGAAAAAAAGTGGAAAAAACAGCGCGCCACACAGAAAATTCAAGAAATGAAACAGGTGCAAATAAGCGTCAGAGAAGCCGCCCATGACCTAGGCGTAAAAGCCGTCAGAGTCAATAAATTTCTGGGTGCAGGCAATAAAGTAGAGGTTTTATTGAACTTGAGAGGCAGAGAAAAAGCCCACCAAGACTTAGCTAAAACAAAATTAAGGGATTTTATTAAAACGGTGGATCCGGAACATAAAATTTTATCAGACATAAAATGGACTGGCCGAGGATTCAATATACAAATAGTAAAAAAATAACATTATGAGAAAAAGTTTTTCAAAAAGAATCAGAATAACAAAAAATGGCAAGATGATGAGGCGCAAAATGGCTCAAGACCATTTTAGGGCCAATAAATCAGGCCAACAAATCCAGGGGAAACGCGGAGCTTTAAATACAAAAAAGGTTGATATAAAAGCTTTTCACAAATTAAAACATAAAGGGGTCTTAAGACCGTAAAAATATATGCCAAGGACAAAAGGAGGTATACATACAGCGCAAAAAAGAAAAAAGATATTAAAATACACCAAAGGATTCAAGTGGGATAGAAAAACCAAGAAAAGAGCCGCTATGGAAGCGTTGCTCCATGCTTGGACTCACGCTTACAGAGGCAGAAAGCAGAAAAAGCGAGATTTCAGAGCTCTTTGGAATGTAAGGATAAATGCCGCAGCCAGAGAATCAGGAATGAAATACAGCGTTCTTATAAACAAATTAAAGAAAGCTGATATATTGCTGGACAGGAAGATACTAGCCGATCTAGCCCTAAACAATCCGAAGATATTTGCCAAGATAATAGAAAAAGTTAAATAAAACATAATCCCCTCACTCAACTAGAGTGAGGGGATTTGTTATTATTAGAGCATGCCGGGCAGTGAAAATTCGATTGGCCCCGCTTAGCGGGGCAGAATCTGTAAATAATCACTATTCGGAAATAAAAATAGTTAAGCAATATTAAAAAGTCGTATATATATAATTGATCGAATTTCTACTGACCCGGTATGGATAAAAAACTGACAAAGGATTTGTTTATAATTTCATTCAGCATAATAGTGGCTGTTATTTTGGTAAAAACCGATGCTATTATAAATTTAATAAACTCCACCAAAGAATATGAGATTATAGCCAGTTTCATCGCCGGAATTTTCTATACTTCAATTTTTACAGTCGCTCCCGCGACCGCAGCCATTATAGAAATAGCTCAAAAATCCAATCCATTTTTAATTGCGCTCGTAGGCGGTTTCGGGGCTCTTTTAGGGGACTACATAATTTTTAAATACATAAGGGACAATATCTCCGGATATATTTCTTCAATTGCTAGAAAAATAAGACATGAATCAATTCTGGAATCAAAAATATTCAGTTTTTCCTTCGCTATTATTGGGGCTGTGATCGTAGCCAGCCCTCTTCCGGATGAGATCGGTTTAGCTTTAATGGGCATAACAAAAATGAGGACTTTATATTTCGTCCCCATTTCATATTTTCTAAATTCTATTGGAATTTTCGTTCTAGCCTTGATAGGATCAGTTATTTAGTTAAATAACTTTTTTAATTTGGTTTTGATTTGGATTTCTAAAACCCATCTGCTTTTTGAGGTGTTCATTGGCCTTCTTAAGAATGAATTGGCTGTTGGGATGTTTTAAAAGCTTGATCGCGTCCCTGAAAAGGAACCAGCCATAGCCCTCATGCTCTTTAGATAGTATTATTTCCGGCTTATTCGTTTCAGCGAGATAAAAAAGAACCAGCTTATATATTTTGTTGCCTTCGTGCTGAAAAACATAGCGGTCCGGCTCCTTAAAATTCCTGTCCATCCGCAAATTCATAGGCAAAATACCGGTCTCTTCGCCGGTTTCCCTAATTGCCGCTTCAAAACTCCTTTCATTGCTCTCCAGTTTTCCTTTGGGAAAATTCCAATATCCCCTGCCCTGATAAAGCAATAAATATTTGGTTTCAATCTTATCGTCTCTGTCTTTCAATCTCTTATAAATTATTATTCCGGCTGATATTTCGCGCATTATTAATATTATATACCTT
>JAUSKP010000028.1 GCA_030646555.1 bacterium | reverse complement strand
AGCCAGGCGCGGAAATATATCACTCTTTCCGATTCTTCAAAGTCCACGGATGGTTTGGCATTGTAGGCAAGGAATTTTACCGAAATAGGTCTTCCTGTCAGTAGAGTAACTAATGCTTCCGCATCGCAATCCCGGTCATTGATGTTCCGGATGAGCGCATAATGTATTTCCGCTGAGTTTTCGGTCAGACGGACGAATTTTTCTGTCAGCTCAACACTTTCTTCTATTAATTCAGCTGAAGGCATCAGTCCTTTGCGGACCATATGGTCAGCGGAATGAAGAGAAAGATGGAACTTCATTTTGAGCTTTGCTTTCTTCACCGCCTCTATGAATTTTTCCATCAGAGATGCCGCGGGTATCAGAGAAGCGACGGCAAAGCGGACCACTTTGTATATGCTTCCCATTTGGTTTCGGATCATGCGGCTGGCTTCAATGACATTGTCTATATTCAGAAGCGGTTCGCCGCAGCCCATATATGAGATCAGAAGGGCCGTATCCGGCATTTTCTTTTCCAGAAGCCTCAGTTCTTTTATTATGAAATAAATAGGCACCGCGATTTCATATGGCTCCAGATTTCTTACCGGCAGTTTGATGTCGGACAAGAAACAGAATTTGCATCCTAGATTGCAGGCTGTCTGCGTGGGCGCGCAAATGATGTCTTTGCCGTCATCTTTGTTGATATAACTGAATTCAATGACTTGGCCGCCGGAGAGAAAAACGAATTTTATCGTTTTGTCTGTTTTTGACCTGACCCTTTCCAATAACTTAATAACTATTCGCTCTTCCATACTTACCCCCTTATTGATCTTTAAAAGTGCTTTATTTATTAAAACTACTCCTGATTATAAAAAGCGTCAATTTCAATTTGAAAACAATGTCTTTTTTCTTTAATATAAGAGAATGCTAAGAAAACTAAAAGAATTTAAATTGTCCGAAGTAGAAGAAAAAGTCCTTAAATTTTGGAAAGAAAATAAGATTTTTGAAAAGTCTTTAACCCTTCGACAAGCTCAGGGTGGAAAGCAATACAATTTTTTTGAGGGACCGCCGACGGCAAACGGTAAGCCGGGCATTCATCATCTTGAGGGCAGGGCATTCAAAGATGTGATGCCGCGATACAAAACAATGCGCGGATATTTTGTTCCAAGAAAAGCCGGCTGGGACACTCACGGGTTGCCGGTAGAAATTGAAATTGAAAAAGAACTTGGTTTTAAAGGAAAGCAGGATATTGAAAAATTTGGTATCGCTGAATTTAATGAAAAAGCCAAAGCCTCGGTTTGGAAATATAAAGATGAATGGGAAAGGCTTACGGACAGAGTGGCTTTTTGGCTGGATATGAAAGATCCGTATGTCACATATAGCAATCCATATATTGAAAGTTTGTGGTGGGTTTTAAAACAAATTGCCAATAAAAAACTTTTGGTCAGGTCATTTAAAATTGTGCCGTGGTGCCCAAGATGCCAGACTCCGCTTTCCAGCCATGAATTGGCCCAACCGGGCGCTTACAAAAAAGTGAGTGATCCGTCTATTTATATAAAGTTTAAATTGAAAGGCAAGAAAAATGAATCTCTGCTCGTTTGGACAACTACGCCATGGACTTTGCCTGCTAACGTAGCTGTGGCAGTAAATCCGCAATTAACATATACAAAATATAGGGTTGGAAAAGAATTCGTCTGGTCCTATAATCCGCCCCCGGAGAAAGCGGGTGTTGAAGTTGAAGTAATTGAAAAGATCTCCGGACAAAGATTGATTGGTTTGAAATACGAGCCGCTATATAACGTCGCCTCCGCCAAAAAAGAAAAAAGTTTTTATTCGGTAAAATCCGCTGATTTTATTTCTACTGAAGACGGAACCGGCATGGTGCATATCGCTCCGGCTTTCGGCGAGGACGACTTTAATTTGATCAAAAAAGAAGTGAAAGACTTGGCTCAAAAAGCGCCAATCACCATAGACGAAAGAGGAATTATGGCAAAGGGTTTTCCCGGCGCCGGCAAATTTGTAAAACAAGCCGACAAAGATATTATTTTAGATATTACCGAAAGAAATATTTTGTATTCTCTAGGAACAGTGGAGCACGAATATCCGCATTGTTGGAGATGTTCTAATCCGCTTTTGTATTTTGCAAAATTCTCTTGGTTTATAGAGATGAGTAAATTACGAGATAAGCTTTTGGAAAATAATGAAAAAATAAATTGGGTACCGGACCATATCAAAGAAGGCAGATTTGGCGAATGGCTTAGAGAAATTAAAGATTGGGCTATTTCACGCGATAGGTATTGGGGTACTCCGCTTCCAATTTGGAAATGTGAAAAATGTGAACACGTTGAGGTGATCGGCGGATTAGAGGACCTAAACAAGATGAGATTTTCCGAAAATAATTTTTGGATCTTGCGCCATGGCGAAGCCAATCATATTGAAACTGGCACTATTGCTTCGGGGATTGAAGGCAAAAACAATACTTCGCATCTTACTCAAAAAGGTAAGGAGCAAGTAGAGGCATCAGTTGCTAAATTGGCCAAACAGCTCGGCAAGAAGAAAATTGACCTGATAATTTCTTCGCCTTATGCCCGCGCTAAAGAAACAGCTAAAATTGCCGCTAAAAAATTTGGCGCAAAAGTAATTGTTGATAAGCGTCTAGCCGAGCTCAATGTCGGTCCATTCAACGGCAGATTAGTTTCTGAATTTCAGGCCTTCTTCAAGAATGAATTGGAGAGATTTGTAAAAGCTCCGACCGGCGGGGAAACTTTGACTGATGTTAAAAAGAGAGTGATGGAATTTATGATTGATATAAATTCTGAATATAGCGATAAAAACGTTTTGATTACGGGCCACGGTGATCCACTTTGGATATTGGAAACTGCAACCAAGGGCCTGTCTAACGAAGAAATATTGGGGGCTCCATATATTAAGGTGGGCGAAATAAGGAAAGTTGCGTTTAATAATTATCCATACAATACAATTACGTGCGAATTAGACTTGCATAAGCCGTATGTAGATAACGTTTATTTGAGATGTAAAAAGTGTAAGGGCAAAATGTCCCGCGTGAAGGAAGTGGCTGATGTGTGGTTTGATTCAGGCTGTATGCCATACGCGCAATATCATTATCCGTTTGATGCCGATGTAAAAAGATCGGAGGAATTGGATTTGGCTACGATACAAAAAGGTATACAATTTCCGGCCGATTATATTTCCGAGGCTATGGATCAGACCAGGGGCTGGTTTTATACTCTTTTAGCTATTTCCACAGCATTAGATCTGGGCGAACCGTTTAAGAATGTTATTGTCCAAGGTTTGGTTTTAGACAAAAAAGGAATAAAAATGTCTAAGTCAAAAGGCAACGTGGTGGATCCGTGGGAAATGATAAATAAATATGGTTCGGATATTGTCCGCTGGTATTTCTATACAATAAATTCTCCCGGAGATTATAAAAAATTTGATGAGCTGGATTTAGGCAAAACTTATCGCCGATTTATTGCCATTATTTTCAATTCATTTATCTTTTTAGAAACTTATGGAGTTTTGGGTAAAAAAATGTCCGGAAGTTTGGCAAGTTTTAATTTGATAGACAGGTGGATTTTGGCGAGATTGAATAAAATGACAACCGAAGTTACTGCCGGTTTAGAAAAATATGATATAACATCGTCTTGCAAATCAATTGAGAGTTTTGTTGATGATCTTTCCAGGTGGTACATCAGGCGCTCCCGACGCAGATTCCAGAAACCGGAAAACCAGAAAGATCTGGAAGAAGTTTCTTCTATTTTAAGCCATTGTCTTTTAGAGCTCAGTAAATTGATCGCTCCATTTGCTCCATTTTTTGCCGATGCGCTGTATTTATCGTTGATTGATAATCACGAGTCGTCAGTCCATTTGTGCGATTGGCCGGTGGCAAAAGAAGAATTTACTAATAACGAAATTATTGAAAAAATGGAAGAAGCAAGGCGTATCGCAAGTTTGGGTTTGGCCTTGCGCGCCGAAAAGAAATTAAAAGTGAGGCAGCCGCTCGCAAAACTGGAAATAAACACCAAGAAACTCGGTATCAAAGATAGTGAATTTATGGATCTTATTAAGGAAGAAGTGAATGTCAAAGAAGTAGTGATAAATCTCCAGCTTAAAACAGAGATAGATCTGGATACCGTAATTACCCAGGCGCTTAGAGAAGAGGGCTTAATGAGGGATTTGGCGCGAATGGTGCAGGATCTGAGGCAGTCCGGCAATTGCGTGCCAAAAGACAGAGTATTTTTGATGATAGAAACCGATAAAGATTTGGAAAATATAATTGATGCTAATAGAGAGAGTTTGAAAAAAGATGTCGGCGCCGGCGAAATAGATCTGAAGAAGTCAGAAAAATTTGATGCGGAAATAGTTTCAGAAATGGATGGTAAGAAAATCTGGATAGGTATCGGAAAGATATAGAAAATAAAAATCCCCCGATGAATTTGGGGGATTTTTATTTGGAGCGGGTAACGGGAGTCGAACCCGTGTTGTCTGATTGGCAACCAGATGTAATACCGTTATACGATACCCGCCTACGGTCGCCGAAGCGACCTTCGGCGGGTAAAACCCGCTTCTAGTCGCGAAGGAGACATTTACGAAGACTACAAATATTTTATATTTTTTTAATCTATTTTTCAAGGGCAAAGAAAAATCCCCTCACACATACAGTGTGAGGGGATTAGGTTTTGTCGGATTTACCAATTGTATCCGATCCAGAAAGAACTTCCTTTTTCGCCGTAAACGCCTTGGCTGAATCTGAAAGTCAGGCCAAAGGCGGTCGGGACGTTCAGGAAGTAGCCTGCGCTATAATCAACTTTCAATGACTCCCTTTTATTTTCACCGCGAGGAGCCTGACCTTTGTTATACCAGGCATTACCGGCGTCAATGTAGGCGCCGCTTTGAAGATCAACAAACAGCATAAACGGCCATAACACGTATTTGGTTGGTCCGCTGGGTATTGCCCCAACGAAATCAAACAGCGGAATTCTTAAGTCCGCGCTTGCCAAGACATAGTTATTGCCGCCGACATCCAGAAAGGGCATGCCGCGGAAGGCTTTATTCCCACCCATCAAGAATATGGTCGGTTCAGACCCAACGCTTTTGCCAGAGGCTAAGCGGAAGGCAAATCCCGATCTATTGGTAATAGGCAGATAATTTCGTCCTTCAACAGACAGATCCAGACTGGTAAACTGCGCTTTGGAATCCGCGACCACTTCAGTTCCCGCAAAAAATATATTGCCGGAATGAGGTCCGTGATGATTCCAAACCGTTGTGTCTAAACTGAACGTAGTGCCCAGCCTGGTCTTTAATGGATCTCTTACTTTGAACTCGTAGTCATACCAGGGATATTCTTTCGCTTCGGAATATTCTTCGGCGACGGTCACATCCCAATTCAGGAATTTATTGAGGAAGATATTTTTGGAGTAGCTTGCCGTCAAGTTTTTCCTATCTTCATTCATATTCCAATACTGGAATCCAAAGGTCTGGCCCGAAGGAACGTCCTGGTAAGCGAATTGCGCTATGCCATATTGATTGAACATTGCGACATTCAGCCCGTATACCCTGTCATCAAGGTAGTCGGAGCCGTATAGCGAGAAAGCCGTGGAGAAATTAGGCTTGCCGCCGTTATACCATATCATTCCTCCCTGAATATAGCCGGAAGTGATTTTAGGGAATCGATAAGGCGGTTCACCGCCTTTTCTTTTCACTATTCTTTCCGGTTTGAATGTCAGAGGAGTGTTCACCGATTCAGGCGGTTTAGCGGTCTTAGTGGAGACAAACACGGGTTCGTCGCCGCAGGTGGCCGTTTTACTTGAACTAGTGACTGAATAAGTATAGGCGTTGCCGAAAGCGTTGATGCCTTCGGTTTTTAATCCATTTTTGTCGAAACCCAGTTTGGTTGTTTGCGCCAGCTTGTCCGCGACTATCTCCGTTTTGTTTTTCAAAACGTCTATAAGCCGCAGATCATAACTTCTTGCACTCTTGCGCAAAAACCCTCTGCTTTTTCTGTGTTCAACGGCGAGAGCAATTTTCTTGCTGTCCGGTGAAATTGCCCAGTCATAGATCTTGGAATTTTTACCCAAGCTTGAAGTCGGAAGAGAGTATGCCGAGACGACGGATAAACTAGCCACTGTCAGAGTTTTAAAGTCAAAGGATTTTGTGGAGCCATTTTCCCTTAAAACGGTTATTGCGTCGCTTGAAGGAAATTTGAGGCCCACTATCCCTTTTTCTTTAGATTCCCAAACAGTCTTATTTTCCGCTGTATCAAGTAGACTTATTTTTCCAGACTTTTTCAAGGCTAAGTATCTGCCATTTTCGGAAACGTCTTGGTTTTTTGCCCAAAACTTTCCGCTTTTGGCTTGCTTAGCCGGGCGTTTTATTTCCTCTGTCTTCTGGCTGTCCCAATTATATAGCAACCACTTCATCCATTGCCTTTCGGTATTCCCACCCCTTGTCTTATAACCGATCAAGGCATTGGAACCTTGAAGAATTTCTATGCCGATAAGATTTTCCACTTTTTTTATCTTTTCTATGGAAAATTGCCGGACACTTTTTTTCTCAAGGTCTGCCGCGAAGAAGGCGATAGGCGATTTCTTTTTGACTTTTCCTTCAAAGGAAACGCTGAGGTTAACTGCAACGACAGCGGTTTTATTATCGGAAGAGAAGACCTTTTGAATTACTTCATAGCCTTCCCAGTCTTTAATTTTTTCCTTGAGGAGTTTGTCCAGTTTGGATTTCTGATGATCCTTTTCTGAGTCGTCCTTATTTTTTTTAATTTCAGGTTGTTTGGCTTTTGGCAGCGGCATAGCATACACGTCCATTGCAGCTTTGGAAAAACTGTTGAAAGCGATAGCGCTTTCAGACAGCCATTTCGGTTGGAAAACTCCAGTTCTTGAGTCTGTGAGCTGGGTTACCATCCGATTTCCAAAGTTATACATATAGATGTTATGCGTTAAGCCTTTGTCGCTGACGAACAGTATAGATTTTCCATCCAGTGAAAAATCAGGGCTCATTTCATTGTCCGAGCCCGGCATAAGCCTTTTGATTTTTCCGGTTCTTATATCTATTCCAATCAGGGCCGTTTTTATTTTCTTTTCTGCGGTATCGGTCTCTATGGCCGTAACCAGCATCTTTAATGCCGGAGAATATGTGAGACCGCCGTAGCTGTTTTGTCCGGTAACGAGAATTTTTAATTCTTTCGTTTCCAGATCAAACAGGTAGATCTGCCCGAAGTTTCCATTTTTGCCGATGAAAGCAAGCGATGAAGACGATGTGAAAACAAAGCTGGATATTTCCCGGATCTCTTTCCAAGAATATTCTTCTTTGCTCCCAAGCTTCAGCTTTTCTTTATCGTCCAAACGGAATTCCTGGATCACGATCGCGTCATTCAAGCCCTTTTCTATCGCGAAAGCCACTTTGTCGCCGGATATTTTTGCCTGGCGGGAGAGATTTTGAACTTCATATCTTCCGCTTTCGGCTAATTTTTCGGAAACAATTTCCATGCCATTATCTTTGCGGTAATTCAGGTACATTTCATCTCTCCCGAATTTTCCGCTTTGAGTGACGAAGAAATAATTGCTCGCGCCAAGAAGCAGGCTTCCTTTTGCCAAAAGTTGAGATCTCGGATAAACGTCTTCCTTGTCTTTTGAACTTGCGAAGCGTTTAGCCAATTCTCCTTTCAGCGCCTGATCCAGTTTTTCAAGAGTCAGACCATTGCATACTTTCGGCAGAGCTCTCTCAAAAGCCTTAAAAGAACCATTCTTTGTTTCAAGAATTATTTCTTTGATGGGATCTTTTATTTTATCGCTTTTGCAGTTGTCGTAGAGATAGTCGCTGGCAAGTTCGCCGTATTTATATATTAAATATCCATAGGCGAAGTCTTCATTTTCCAGCGAGGGTAGCAAGCTGTTGAAATATGCGTCTTTGACGATAAGTTCAGCTTCCGCGTCCCATGATTTTGAGTTATGCTCAGCCACGCCTTCTATGAACCACAACGGCATATTAAACACGCTTTCTTTGAGCATTTCCACTTCAAAACTGTGGGTAAGCTCATGTTCCAATACGTGTCTTATATCCTCTTTGGATCCTTCGAACGGCAGTACCATGCGTTTCTTTTTTATTATTTCCGTGAAACCGCCCAGTGATTTCGGAATAAATTCCTGAACCACGTTTGTCTCTTCGAAGTCTTGCCGGGAATTATAGATAAATACCGGAATTTTTTCTTCAAAGGTGGCAACACCGAATCTTTTACTGTCTTTTTCGTAGGCCCGTTCCAGAACTTCCAGATACCAGTCTACGAGCATATCTTTGCCGTCGCTATATGAGTGCAGCTTGAAATGCTTTGACTCGTACACTTGCCAGTTCATTTTACCGGCTTGGTAGCGCGGCTTATTTTTACCGGTGTGTCCGAGCATGATCTGCTGAACCAATTTGACTCGTCCGATCTGAGGCGAACTATACCTGATCAGAGAATCCATATCTGCGCCAAAACCCAGAATGATCGGCCGCGGCTTTTCAGCCAGGGCGTCTATCGGGAATATTGGCAGGATAACGAATGCCAAAACGATACCAAACATCTGAAATACTTTTTTCATAACTTTTCCCCCTGTATTTTCTTATCAATGTACTACTATGGTTTTAAGACTAGAAGTGTGCGGGGCAATCGTCAATAGGCGATTTAAAAAATACCAAATAGGTATTCAGAAGCAATGATTTTGGCTAAAACAATTCATTTTATGAATTGTTCGCCCGATAATTAAAACTTTGGTTTTAATTATTTAGGGTGCGCTCGCGTGGAATCGAACCACGATTTTAGGATCCGCAATCCCATGTCCTATCCGTTGAACGACGAGCGCATATATTTTTTATTGTAATTGGTGCGGGGGCGTGCCTCTGTTGCAAGATCCGCCCCAGCAGTAGAGCGAAGCTCACTGCGGGGCAGGCAATCTTACGTCCTACTTGCCCCGCACTAAACTTGTTTTAGTGCTTGGGGTCCATTGAACGACGAGGGCAATTCGGCTACAAGTTTAAAGACCCAACAAATCTGCTATTGAGTCAAAAAATGTGTTCTCGTATTCTACTTCATCTATGAAGTTTTTCAAAATATTTCTTATGCCTTCTTTGTCTTTCACGGGGATGTTTATTTTGATGGTGGGATTTATCTTTGAATCGGTCAGCAGAACCAATTCGCTCACTTCGTCGCTTTCTTCGTTAATGTCAAAGCCGGTCAATTCTTCGTAGGAATAAAAAGCCATTTTTCCGAAATGAATTCCATCTCCATCTATTTTAAATTCAATTGTTTTAGGAAGCCTTTTTGCCAGCATAATGATCGTAAGTTCCGTGATGGCTACAAAAATAGCCAATAGAATATTTTGCTGATATAAAGCGATTAAAAATAGCGCTCCCGCAATGATGCCGTTCATCCAATACCAGGAAGTGTCTTTGTGGTAATACTTAAATTCCGGACCCCGCCATATAATTTCTTTTTCCATTGTTTAATTTTATCACGAAATAACTATAAATAAAAAAAGTAGCTCGCAATTATTAGAATCTTATTTTATGTGACATCTATTTTTGATTGACATTTTTTAATTTAAATGTCAGTCTAATCACAGATCGTTAAATCACACAAATTGGAGGAAATATGAATAATGATTGCCCTTTCTGTGACCGAACCAAAGTCAAAGAAAGAATTGTATGGGAAGATGACAGCTTCTATATCATTGCCACGCTAGGACAAATAAGCAATGGTGGCTATGTTCTTTTAGTGCCGAAAAATCACGTTTCCTGTCTTGGTGCGATGACAAAATCGGAGATTGAACTTCTTGAAACTCTTCGACAAAAGATCGGCTCCGCTATTTCAAAAGAATATGGGGTTGCTCCGGGAATAATTTTTGAGCACGGAATTGTCGGGCAGACAGTCAAACATGCGCATCTTCATTTCATTCCCGAAAATTCCGATATCACCGCAAGGATACTCAAAGATTTTCCTGACAGCGAAATCAGCATAGTTTCCTCGCTGAATGAACTGCAAAATCTGTATACTCAAAAACAGGAGCCATATCTGCTCTGGAAAGATTCTGGCGCGCGCTTTAATGTGTGCTGGAATCCGCCCGCTCCTTCGCAATATCTGCGAATTGTTGTTGCCGAAACAGTCGGGCGTCCGGAACGAGCAAGCTGGCGCAATATGGATCCTGAACTGGACAAAAAATTGTGGACAGAAACAGTGGTTCGTTTGCCACGCTTTCTGTAAACCCCGTTAGAGGCCACGAGGGCTCGCAGTGCGTCTCTGCCTCTAACGGGGTAAATATCCCACAAATCACAAATCCTGCCCCAGTACGGGGCAGGCGTCTGGAGCCAACGTATGGCTCTTTTGTATTTTAAAAATAAAAAAGCCGCCCAGTTGCAGGCGGCTTTTGTTTTTACCAAGAAATTAATTTCGCTTAAAGCATAATTAATTTCTTATATATCTCGTATTCGGTCATGGCTCCGTTGATTCCGCGGTGAGGCAGGGGCTCTTCCGGAATACCGAGGAATTTCGCCACTTCATTCATGTTGAGTTTTTCTAATCCCGAGTTTTTGAGCTTCATCCACGCCATCGTGAAAAGATCCAGGCGATGATAATCCATTTCATTTTTCACGCCGGTTTTCTTGAATGATTCCGCGATGAATGACCAGTCGAATGTTACGTTATGCGCGCAGAACATCGCTTCTTTTGTCTTCTCGGCGTAAAGCGCCATTGCTTCCGGCAGGGAAATGGCTTTTTCCCAATCGGCCGAATTGTAACCATTGAGTTTTAGAGCGAATTCCGATGCGGTTTCTATGTGTTCCGGCTTTATTTTTACATTGAGTGTGTCAATGATCATCAGAGTTGATTGATCTATGACCACTAATCCTATTTCAACGATCTCCTGAACCTTAGGATCGAGTCCTGTGGTCTCAACATCGGTAATTGCGATCGGCCTTGCGAGAATTTTTCTCTCCATACAGCCTCCCACCTTCCATATTTTGTTTAAAGCGAACTAAATTAGTTATAGACTTTTATTGAACATTTGTCAATGAATTTTGGTACAGTGCCAATTTTATAAAAAAGCCCCCCGATCCCTATCGGGGGGCTTTATGTTTCTTTATCTGTTTGAAGTGGCTTTGCGAAGGATTGCCATTCTTATTTCGTCGTTAAGTATGTCTATTCCTTCTGCGAGGCTGGTAGCCGTTTTGTGAGTAACGGATCCCAATAAAGAGCCTATATGGCGTTTGCGATCCTCTTCCGCTTTTATTTTTTCCGGAGCTTTCATACTTTCCGGTTTGAGACCATCGACATAGATCGTCCGGGCTTTATTGTAAAAGCCACCGGTAAGCTCAATGCACATTGCAGAGAGATCTGGATTGGAAGATTCGGCGTATCCGAATACTATGTCCGCATTTTGCCATATGAGCCGGTATTTGTCCGATACTTCGGGATTGTCGCGGGGATCAAAGAACGCTACGCAGCCTTCATTGACGAGGTCGCGAAAGGCTTCCATTACTTTGTCCTGCCACCCACTGTTCATTCCATCCGTCAGCAAAACAAGAACCGTTTTCATAACCACCTCCATATAAGTAAAATAAAAGACCTATATTGGTTATAGGTCTTTATTAAATATATTTCAAGAGCGCTCTAGTTTTTTCGGTATTATTTTAATCGTTGAGCTTACTCATTAATTCTCGCAGTCTTAGAAATTTTTCTATAGAATCTTCTCCCGGAAAATCAAATTCGGTAGTTTTCATGCCGGTACTTCCAATAACCATATGCAAAAGATAGTAATCTCCCGCCCCCTTTTTATTTTTGCTTTCATCTTTTACATATTTATTCCTTAAATTTTCAATAAAAAGTCTTAATGCCTCATAATTATCCCAACTTTTTTTATTAGCATCTTTTTCTGAAAGGGAATCAGATATTTTTTTTAATTCCAATGTTAATTCAGCTTTATCTTTAAATTTTTCCGGTAAGGGATATATTTTAAGAAGCGCTTCCAGTTCTGGATTTTTATTATTATTTTCCGGTGGTAGAAATTTTTCAGTCATATTTTAAAATTTATTCCGTAGTTGTTCCATCAAATTCAGGTCCGTTGGCTTCGGCTTCCGTTTTGGTCGCGCGGACAACGCCGTCTTTATGGTGCGCGGGAGAATATAGGGTGTAGAGTTTTAACGGTTCAGTTTCCGAGGTATTGATAATATTATGCTGTGCTCCGGCGGGGACAATGATAACCGAGCCATCCGTGATTTCATATTCATTGCCATCAATAATGCATTCACCTTGTCCTTTTTCAAAGCGGAAGAACTGGTCGTTGTCGGTATGAACCTCCATGCCAATTTCTTCTTTTGGCGCGAGGCTCATTAAAACCAATTGGCTGTGTTTCCCCGTATATAATACTTTGCGAAAATCATTATTTTCTAAGGTGGCCTTTTCGATATTTGTGTTAAATCCCTTCATGTTCGTAAAAATTAATTTTATTAACTTAATTGTAAGTCGTATCAAATAAAAAGCCAAACCGCTTTTGTTTGATAAATATTTTCTTTCTGTTATTATTTTAGTTGTGTCCCTTTGGGACATCTCCCGTAGGGAGATTAGTCAAAAAGACGGAGGCGTGGCCGAGTGGTTGAAGGCAGCATCCTGCTAAGATGTTGAACGGGAAACCGTTCCGAAGGTTCGAATCCTTCCGCCTCCGCCAGTTAGGAAATGAAGTCATTGGCTCGCCCGCTACGCGGGCTTGCCAGCCGTTTTTCGGGGAAATTTCAAGCCGTTTTGAATTCAGCCTAAAGTTCGAGCCGACATTTTTGAGAAATGCGCGGATTTGCAC
>JAUSKP010000026.1 GCA_030646555.1 bacterium | reverse complement strand
GCCGAGGGGAAAGAACAGATTCTGAGTATCGTGCGCCCGGGAGAGTCCTTTAATGATGTCTCTATCTTTGATGACGCTCCCAGCCCGGCCAGTGTGCGCACTATGACTCCGGTTGTTCTCTACGGGGTGAGGAAGGACGAGTTAAAGACTATCCTGCACCATCACCCACAGGTAGCCCTGAATATCATCAAGGTACTGGCAGGGCAGGTGCGCCAGCTGCTGTCACTGGTAGAGGACCTGTCCTTCCGTCATGTTATCAGCCGGGTAGCTAAAATACTGCTGGAGCAGGCTGGTAATGAAACCAGTCCCCGGACACAGCTCACCCAGCAGGACATGGCGGCTATGGCAGGCACGGCTCGTGAAGTAGTCGCCCGGTCACTCAAAACCCTGGAAGCGGAAGGCACCATCAAATTGGACCGTCACCGTATTGTGATTACGGACAAAGAGGCTCTCCAGGGAAAGACGGAAACCTCTTGAGACATAAGTTACAGACAGATGGTTAATTTTGTCATTAAAATGATATAATACTAGATGAGGTGGCGTGGCGTTGGTTGTAATGCCAGTGGTTAATCAGGTAAAATGTAACGGATGTGGCTTGTGTATCGATGTCTGCGGCCTTAAGGCTATCGTACGGGTCGGTAGCAAGGTCACTGTTATTGAGATGGAAAAGTGTAGTTGGTGCATCCAGTGTGAAATCGTCTGCCCCACCGGCGCTATTACCTGCCCCTACGAAATAGTCTTCGAGGAACATCCGAAGACTGATAACCGGTAAGTCCTTTCCCCCGATAGCTTTCCTCTAACCCTGCGGTCTTCCCCCCTGCTTACCAAGTAGCTTCTCCTCTGTCACCTTTTCCCAGCCTTGCCTCAAATGTCATTCTGAGGAATCCCGATGAAGTCGGGATGACGAAGAATCCGTGCTCAGAGGAGAATAATACGGATTCTTCGCTACTCTCAGAATGACAGGAACATAGTACTTTTAGGGCAAAGTCCCTTTTGTTCGGAATGAGATAAAAGTTACATACAAGGACTATATCTACGCCTAGAATAGTCTATAAGTGGGAGAGGAGGTCAGTTGGGATGGAGGAGGTGTAGATATGTCAGTATGGAAATTAAAGAGTTGCCCTCGATGTCATGGTGACTTGTTTGTTGGGCAGGATTACTATGGTTGGTACGAGCAGTGT